>NZ_CAKUCL010000047.1 GCF_934643405.1 uncultured Actinoplanes sp. | reverse complement strand
GCGGCGGCCCCCGCGGGCTTATCGCCGTCACGGCGCGGGGAGTCGGGCTGAGCGGTCTCGCGGCGCGGGGCGCGGGGCTGAGCGGTTTCGCGGCGCGGGGCGCGGGGCTGAGCGGTCTCACGGCGCGGGGAGCGGGGCTGAGCGGACTCGCGGCGCGGGGCGCGGGGCTGAGCGGTCTCACGGCGCGGGGAGCGGGGGTGGGCGGCGGTGCGGTGGTGCTGCTCGTCGTTGGCTTCTGGTTCGGGTATCCGGATCTGGCGATGCTGGGGACCGCGGGCGTCGTTGCGACCGGGTCGGCGGTGGTGTTTGCGCTGTGGCGGCCCCGGCTCGGAGTGGAGCGCGTCGCCGAACCCGACCGGGTCGCCCGGGGGGACAGCGCGCGGATGACGCTCACGGTGCGCAACACCAGCCGGGTGCGGGCGGCCAACCTCGTTGCGAGCGACCGGGTCGGGAACGGCAGCGTTCCGGTGCCGCTGCTGCGCCTTCGAGCCGGGCGGGACACCACGGTCGGATACCCGGTTCCGACCCGGCGGCGCGGCGTCGTGCGGATCGGGCCGTTGCGGGTCACCCGCCGGGATCCGCTCGCGCTGATCAGGCTGGCGCGGACCTACGGCGACGTCGTGACCGTGTGGGTGCATCCGCGCATCCATCCGTTGCGGGCCGTCCCGGCGGGGACGGCGCGCAGCCTCGACGGGCGGATCGACAGGGTGCCGCACGGGACGATCACCTTCGACTCGCTGCGGGAGTACGTGGTGGGCGACGACCTGCGGCGGGTGCATTGGCGCAGCTCGGCGAAGGCCGGCGAGCTCATGGTCCGCGAGCAGCTCGACACCTCCGAACCGGCCGTCGTGGTGCTGCTGGACGATCGGGCGGCGGCTCATCCCCTCGTACGGGACGGGACCGCCGAGTCCTTCGAAGCGGCGTGCGAGGCCGCGGCGTCGATCGTGGCCGCCGCCGTGCGGGAGGGGCTGCCGGTCGGTCTGCACCTGGTCACGACCGTTGCTACCGGGCCCTACCTGGACGTGCTCACGGAGACCGAGCCGCGGCCGGGGGATCTCGAGCCGGCACTGCGGCGGATGCGGGCCCAGCGGCTCGGCGACACGCTCGTGTTCCTCACCGGGCCGGGCGGACGGGACGATCTTGGTGCGGTCGGTGGGCTGCGGGGACCGTACGCAAGCGTGGTTGCCGGTCTCTTCGGCGATCGTGACGCCGCGCCGGTGTCGGCGGGGGACACGCTGATCGTGATCGAGGCGGCGGACGCCGAGGAGTTCGCGGGCGCCTGGGACGGGGTGTGCGGATGGTGAGCCGGCGGGTGGTCGTGTCGCTCGCGCTCGCCGGGATGATCGCGCTGTCCGGGGGGGTGCTCGGGCGGATCTCCGCGGATGCGCTGCTCACCTCGCTGATGGCGGGCAGTGCGGTCGGGTCGGTCGGGCTCGGCCTGGCGCTGCGCCGGCTGCCGAACTGGACCGTCGCACCGGTGTCGGCGGTGCTGCTGGCCGGATACACGCTGGTGGCGCTGAGGGTGGCCGCCGGGCGCGCCGACCTCACCGATCCATTCGCCACGATCGTGCGGGACGCGCTGGTCAACGGGATCCCGCGGCTGCTCACCGCGATGATCCCGGTGGAGCCGACCCCGGACACCGTCGCCGTGCCGGTGGTCGCCGCCTGGCTGGCGGGGCTGGCGGCGGCCGAGATCGGCGTACGGGCCGGCCGGGTGCTGCTCGGCATGGTGCCGGTGGTCGCGCTGTACGCGGGGACGCTCTACGTCGTCGGTCCCAACGCGCCGTCCGCGACCTGGCCGACCCTGGTCTTCGCCGCGCTGGCGGTGGGTGCGCTCGCGGTCAGCGCCTCCCGGGGCCGCGCGGACGTGCGTGCGCCCACGCCATCGCGGGTTCGAACGGCTGGGGGAGCGGCGATCGCGTTGGTCGTCGTTCTGGGACTGGTCGCCGGGATCGGTCCGTGGGTCGGGCATCGCGTTGCGGCGGCGCCGGTGGACCCGCGGAGATACGTCGAGCCGCCCCGGCTGGACAGCCTCGACGAGAGCCCGCTCAACCGCATCTCCGGGTGGATGCTGGCGCCGGACCAGCGGCTGTTCGACGTGACGGGAACCGCGGGGGCGAAGGGCACGGCTCGGCTGCGGCTCGCGGTTCTGCCCGACTACGACGGGGTCACCTGGCGGGTGGGGGCCACCTATCGCAATGCCGGGCGGGTGCTTCCGGCGCAGCCGCGGCTTGCGGAGGCGACCATTTCCCGCGTACGGCGTGAGGTTGTCATCGGTGAACTGACCGGGCGGCTGATGCCCGCCGTGGCGACGCCCACCGGGGTCGGCGGGGTCCGGGTCGCGTTCGATGCGAGCACCGGCACGCTGATCCGGCCGGAGGCGCTCGCTCCCGGCGTGCGATATTCGGTGACCTCCGAGGTGCAGTCGCCCGACCTGAATCTGCTCCCCGCCGCCGAGGTGCCGTCCGGGGAGGCGGTCGCGCGGTACCTGGCCGTCGGCGCGAACGTGCCGGAGCCGATCGACCGGCTCGCGCGGCAGCTCGCGGACGGCAACGGCGCGGCGTACGACCGGGCGGCGGCCATCGAGGACTTCCTCGCCGAGCACTACCGCAAGGTGCCGGACGCGCCCAGCGGGCACGCGTACCCGAACCTCGCGTTCTTCCTGTTCGGCCCGCGCGGGCAGGGCGGCCAGGCCGGCACGTCGGAGCAGTTCGCGGCGTCGTACGCGCTGCTGGCCCGGCTGACCGGGCTGCCCACCCGGGTGGTCGTCGGCTTCGACGCGCCGGCCGCGGGAGGCACGGTCACCGGCGGGGACGCTCTGGCATGGCCGGAGGTGCTGTTCGACGGGCTGGGCTGGGTGCCGTTCGACCCGATGCCCAAGGGCAAGGACGCGCGGCCGGTCGAGGAGGACTTCACCCCGAAGCCGTCCCGGCAGCCGACGCCGCCGTCCGAGGCGCCCCCGCCGTCCGCCTCCGACGCCCCGGGCACGCCGCCGGTGCTGGCCGCCGCGGCTCCCGGAGGGCCGTCGGCCGCGGTGGTCGCCGGGAGCGCGACGGGTTCGGTGCTGGTTCTGCTGGGCGCGGCCGTCGCGTCGATCATCGCGATGCGCCGGTCGCTGCGAAGACGCCGGCTCGGTGCGGACGCCCCGGACGATCGGATCGCCGGCGCGTGGGCCGAGTTCACCGACGCGCTGCGCCTGGCCGGACGGCCGGTGCCGGCGCATCTCGCGGCGTCGGAGGCGCAAAGCCACGCGATCCGCCCGGCCGCACCGGGCCCGGCGGCCGACACCTGGCCGCCCCTGGACGACCTGGTCGAGGCCGTCAACATCGTCGGCTTCGCGCCCGGCGCCGCCGACGACTCACTGGCCGAACGCGCCACCCGGCAGGCGACCGCGTACACCGACGCGTTGCGGGCGCGTCGCTCCTGGTGGAGACGGGCCTGGTGGGCGGTGCATCCGGGCCCGCTGCGATGGCACCGGTCCGCGGGGGGAGACACCGCACGGACCTGACGGCGTTGCCGTGACCGGCCGGCGTCCGGCTGTACCCGGCCGTCCTGGTGGCAGCATCCGCCGGCCTGGCACCGCCGACGATGAGCGCGCCCACCGCGGCGGCGCGGGCCACGGCGAGGACGCTGTCATGGACCCTTTTCCCAGCTGAGAACGTTCACCGGCCCCGGGTAGAGTCGCCGCCCATGGAGCTGGACCATCTGGCGGTACTGCGCGACGAACTGGCCACGTTCCGCCGCTGCCTGAGCCAGGACCTCACCGTGCCGGTGGCGCACTGCGGCAACTGGAACCTGCGCGACCTGGCCGAACACCTCGGGCACGGGAACCTGTGGGCCGCGGTGGCAGTCCGCGAACGGCACGGCCGCCATCAGCCGCCGCCGGCACCGGCCGACATCGCGCCGTGGTTCGCCGAGACCGCTCGCCTGCTGACCGAGACGCTCGAGGCCGACCCGGCAACCGAAGCGTGGACGTTCTCGCCGCCGCACACGGTCGGCTTCTGGCGCCGGCGGCGCTGCCTGGAGACGCTCGTGCACCGCTGGGACGCTCAGCACGCCCTCGGCATCGCGAGCCGGCTCGACCCCGTGCTGTGCGGTGACGGCATCGCCGAGGTCATCGAGGTGTTCGTGCCCCGCCAGGTGAAACGCGGCCGGATGGCACAGCCGCACGCCGCCGTTCGCCTCACCGCCACCGACCTCGGCACCTCCTGGACCCTGGGCCCGGGAGACGCGGTGGCGACGCTGACCGCGACGGCCGAAGAACTCATGCTGGCGTTGTGGAACAGGCGGCCGATGCCGTGGGAACAGCTGACCGGAGACGCCGGCGCAGCCCGTCAGGTTCTCCGCGGCCCGCTGGTGCCCTGATCGCCGGTCGCGCTGTCCACGGCGTACGGGAAAGGGAGCCCGATCGGGCGCCGGTGCGTCAGCCGATGCCCAGGACCGGTCGGCACTCGTCGACGCCGATCAGCTCGATGTCGTCGCGGCGGACGCGCTCCCACGCGTCGCGAGTGAGCCGCCACTGCTGGATCTGCGCGGGCTCGCCGCGCCGGGTGTCCCAGTCGGTGCCGTTCGGTTCGTAGCCCAGGCCGCGGGAGATCCGGTTCGACGCCTCGTTGTCGACGAAGGCGTCGCTGCCCGCCTCACGCGCGCCCAGCCCGGCGAAGGCCAGCTGCAGGATCGCCGCCCGCATCTCCCTGCCCAGCCCCCGTCCACGGCTGCCGGGGGCCAGCCAGGAGAAGCTGGACACCGTGCCGAACCGGGTGAAGTTCTTGCCGATGAGGTCCTGCATGCCGACCGGTTCGCCGTCGACGAGCACGGCGAAGTACAGCCGCCACGAATCCGGGCTCACCCGGCCACGGCCGGCCCAGACGCCGCGCAGCCAACGCCATTCCCGCTCGGGGCTGTCGGCGTAGAACGAGATCGGGTCGTCGAACGGCCACGGCTCGGCGTCGGCGACCCCCGCCCGTACCAGCGGCACGAGACGTTCCAGCAGGTCGTCGGACGCGCCGGCCAGGGTCAGGCGCGGCGTGCGGACCTCGACGTTCAGCGGCGGATAGGTGTGCGGCACGCCCGGACGGTAGTCAGCCGGCCCGGCCGCGGCACCCGGTTTTCCCACCACCCGTTCCGCTGCCACCCGCGGCTAGATGTCGAGCATCAACGCGCGGTGGTCGGAGACCTCCGGCTCGGCCACGATGTCGAACCGCTCGACCGCGGCCAGATCGGAAACCAGCAGGTAGCCGGCGTGTCGCACCGCCTTCGGATAGTGCGACGTCCGGGTGTCGGCGGTGCCGACCAGGTCGGTGAGACCGGCCTCGGCCAGCACGCCGAACGTCTCGCTGTCCGGGAGCACGTTGAAGTCGCCGCACACGACGACCAGGTCACGCGGGCCGCGGATCCGGCGCACGAGATCCGCGAGCCGTTCGGCCTGGCGCCGCCGCGCCGGGGTGTCGCCCTTGCCGCGGGGGTCGCGCAGCCCGTGGACCTGCACCACCCACACCGACCGGCCGGCGGCGCGGTCGACCGTCCGCACGGCCAGCGCGATACGCGGACGGTCGCCGGCCGCCCACGCGACGTGGTCGGTGAACTGCCCGTGCACGAACGTGGAGGCGACGCCGACGACCGGTAGTTCCTCGCCGACCAGGGTGGCGAGGCCGAAGTCCTGCCGGTAGCTGCGGCCCGTGTCGTCCTGCACCGGGCCGGAATCGCTGGTCACGAACATCGCCTGATGCTGCGGAAGGACGGCGCGGACGTCGTCGAAGAGGGCGGCACGCTGCGGCAGGGTCCGTTCGCCGTCGCTGAACCGGGTCCAGCCGGTCAGGCCCGGAGTGCGCGTCACCTCCTGCAGGCAGACGACGTGCGCGCCACAGTCCGGCAGCCACTTCAGGAGATCGTCGGCCAGGGCTCCGCCCCAGGCGTTGACACTCACGATCCGCACGGCGGTACCCCACTTCCTCGGCCGTTGCTCTTCAGCGCCGCTGGTAGACCTTATTCGCCGTCGCGGCCACGTCGGGCGCGCCCTCGCAGCCGCATCTCTGATACGTCTGGGGGCGTGCATACCGTCGAACTCCTGCCCGATCCGGTGCTCACGGACGGCGTACGGGAGATGTGGTTTCTTCTGCGTGAGGCGGGGCTGAAGAGCTTGGCCGGCCACGCGCATCCGTCGAACCGGCCCCATCTGACCGTGGTGAATGCCGACTCGCTCGACGGGCTGCCGCCGTTGGCGTTACCCGTCGCGGCGGAGCTCGGTGAGGTGACGTTTCTCGGCGCGGCGCTGGTCCGGCAGGTGACGGCGACCGCTGAGCTGGCCGGGTTGCACGCCGGGGTGTGGTCGTCGCTGCGGCAGGCGAACGCGTGGCCGCCACCGCCGCGATGGCGACCGCATGTGAGCCTCGCACTGAGGGTTCCGCCGGCTCAGCGCGCTTCGGCGCTCGGGATGTTCGCCGATCTGCCGCCGGTGCGGGGGACGTTCGTGGCTGCTCGCAGCTACGACACGGAGACGCGGACGGTGACCGATCTGCGGATCGCCGCACCATGAAGCGCCGACAAGTGGGTCAGCCGAGAGGCCGAGCAACCGGAGTCCCTCTCGCACGCCGCCGGCCGCCAAGAATGGGGCGGCACCGGACAGCGCGTGGCTGCCAACGGTAGCGCCGGCACGAAGCCACGTCGTTCGCCTTCCCGGTGAATCTGCCGCGGCTGCCCGGCCCCGGCACGAGCGAGCAGACGGGCGGATGTGCGGCGCGGCGTAGTGGTGCCGGGCGGCCGCGCTGGGACACGATCGAGCCATGGAGGTACTCAGCAGCCGTGTCCTGCTGCGCCCGTCCGAGCCGGAGCGCAGCCGCCGTTTCTACCGGGACGTCCTCGGGCTCGCGGTCTATCGCGAGTTCGGGCCGCCGGAGGATCCCGGGCTGGTCTTCTTCCTCGGTCAGTCACTGCTCGAGGTGTCCGGTAGAACCCAGGACGAGCCGGGTGGACCGCTTCGCCTCTGGCTTCAGGTTCGCGACGTGCGGGCGGAGCACGAGCGTCTCGTCGCGGCGAGAGTGAAAGTCACCCGGGAACCCCGGCTCGAGCCGTGGGGACTGGTCGAGATGTGGATCGAGGACCCGGACGGCGTACCGATCGTGTTCGTCGAGGTTCCCGCGGATCACCCGCTGCGGCGTGACCCGAGGTGATTCGTCACTGCGGCGAAGCGCGCCGCCGCCGCTAGTGCCATGCCTTGAGCAAGGCCGCCAGAATCTCGGGCCGGTGGGAGTCGGCCACAGCCAGGTGGTCGTCGTCCGGGAAGATGGCGAGCTGCGCGCCGGCGATCCGTTCGGCATACCAGTGCCCGTACGCCACCGGGCAGACCTCGTCCGCACCTCCGTACCACAGCAAGGCCGGGGCTTGCACGGCCGGGAAATCGATGTCCCAGCCGCCGCCCTGGGCGAGGCCGTCGAACACCGCGCCTTCGGTGCTGTCCAGCACCTCGCGCATGGCGTCCGCCATGATCACCCGGTAGGCCGGGTCTGCGGCCAGCGGATCGTCGCCCAGCCACGCTTCCAGGCGGGCATCCCCGTCGAGTTCGCGCAGACCCGCCTGCCAGACGTTCTCGACGACCTCGCGCATGCCCGCCCGGGCACCGACGAGGTCACCCTCGTCCAGGCGCGCCAGGCACGCCCGCTCCTGCGGCTCCGTGGACGGGTCGGCAAGCTCGCGCCATGGTCCGCCGCCGGCGACCACGCCCAGGGCCCGCACTCGCCGGGGATCGACAGCCGCCGTCGCCACGGCGAAAGGCCCGCCGCCCGACGAGCCGACCACGGCGTACTCGTCAAGCCCGAGCAGGGTGGCGAGGGCGGCGATGTCGCGGCCCGCTGCCGACAGGGTCGGGCGCTCGGCGACCGCGGTCGATCCGCCGTAGCCCGGCCGGCTCACGCTGATCAGTCTGGCCCCGGCCGCCGCGGCCGCCGGGTGCCACAGTCTTCCCATGATCCGCGTGGCCGGCGTTCCCGGCTGGAAGAAGACCGGCCGGCCCGACGGGTCGCCGCCGTCGAAGTACTCGACAACGCGGCCGTCGGGCAGGGTCAGGCTTGCCTCGTTCCCGGAACTCATGGCGCCACGCTAGCCGAGGGATCATGATGCGGGGTTTCCCGTACGGCGTGGACGCTCCGACGATTGCGGGGCCGGGCACCGCCGAGGGCCGTCGCGGTGACGCGGCGACCGTCGGCGGTACCGACGACCTCGGTGCCGGGAAACCGCGTCGCCTGAGAGGTGCCGGAATGGGGCGGCGATCGGTGGCGCGCCTACGTCAGCTCCAGAGTGCGCACCACGTCTTGGTGCCGACGGTTCCGTCGACCGAGAGGGGGTTGCCGTCGAAGTCGACGTTGTCCGTCTGGAAAGCACGGACGGCCGTGACCGTCTTCGGGCCGAACTTCCCGTCCACCGTTCCGGGGTCGAAAGGCGGGTGCTCGAAGCTCTTCAGGATTTCCTGCAGGAGCTTCACCCCGTCGCCGGTCGAGCCTTCCTTGACCGTGTCCGGTGCCAGCCTCGCCCAGGTCTTCGGCCCAACGGTCCCGTCGACGGCCAACGGGAAGGAGAAGGCCCAGGATTCGCCGGCGCCGCGGTCCAGCTGATACCTGATCACCCGGTTCTTGGTCACCGGCCCGAAGATGCCGTCGTCGGTGCCCGGCGGAAGATAGAAGCGGCAAATCAGAGCTTGCTGCGCCTTCTTCACGGCGTCACCTTTCGAGCCCGCCTTGATCGTCGGATTCGCCATCGCCATACCCCTTCCTGGGAGAGCGCGCCGCACACTGTCGAATGGGCGCGGTTCTCCCAGCATCAGCGGCCCGGCTGCCGGCTCGATAGCGGTATGTCGCAACCCGGACATGGTTCGGCTCGGCGGACGCGCGACGTGTTCCGCGTCGCGGAGATCAGGCGGTGCCTACCGGCAGTCGACGTCGGGGTTGGCCGGGGCGAGCTCGCCGTTGCGGTTGTTCTGGTAGAGCCAGACGTGCAGGTCGTAGTGGACCGGCATGGGCGGCCGGCCGGGCGGCACCGGGTGGCCGGCCATCGGACCGTCGAAGGGCCGGCCGAACAGCGTGGGGCGGTCGCCGTCGGTCTTGAGGTTCTGGTCGGCGTCGGCGCGGAAGTACTCCAGCGCGGCCAGGCGCACCGTCCCGCCGGCGGCGGGGGTGTAGACCAGCATCTCCGGCAGGGTCGGGTCGATGGTGGTGTCCTCGGCCAGCGCCGGCTTGCCGTAGTGGAAACCCATCCCCGGCACGCAGTCCTTGGTGGGCAGGTAGCCGGCTTCGATCGCCTTCTTGACGTCACGGAACCGGCGGGTCGCCTCCAGCAGCACGGCACGCTGCGCGCCCGTCAGGCGAGGGGTGTCGTGCGGCACGCCCGCGGTCGAGGTGAGGGCGGCGCTGGCGGCGGTGGGTGCGGCGCTGGCGGCGGCGACGGCGCAGGCCGCCGCAAGGACCGCGGCCAGGTGCCGGGGCCGGCGTTCGGGCGTGATGGCCATGACGGAATTCCCCTTCGGCCGGTGTCCGGAGCTTGGTGCGGGTGAAGACGGTCGTGCGGCCCGGCGGAATCCGGGCTCCGAACGGAGATCTTCGCCGCCGGGCGGGGAGGCGGGAGCCGTGACCCGGAGCCGTCACCCGGTCGGATGACGGCGCCCGGTTCGAGGCCGGCGGCGGCCGGTCAGAATGCGCGCCCGAACAGTTCGAGTGCGTGCGTCGCGACCACGTCGGGCCGGTCGTCTGCGAGGAAGTGCCCCGCCCCGTCGACGACATGGCCGGCGAGGTCGTCCGCCTGATCACCGTCGACGTCGAGCATCCCCGGCCGTACCCCGGCGTCCGCGCCGCCCAGGAGCGCCACCGTCGGGACGGTGAGGCGCCGCCGGCGGTAGACCCCGGCGGAGAAACGGCCCATCTCGGGCAGGATGAGGTTGCGGTACAGCGCCGACCCGGCCTCGGGATGCCCCGGCGCGTGGACGCGTCCCGTGAAGATCGCCAGGTCGTCGTCGGTGATCGATCCGGCCGAGGCGGTGCCCCCGCGCAGCAGGTGGCGGGCGAGCCGGTCGGTGCTCAGGGCCCACGGTCCGAGGCGCGGCGTGGCGACCACCGGCTGGAACCACAGCTGGGGGAGACCCGCGAGCATGTGCGGCTTGAAGCGCAGGTACGGATGGGGGCCGAGACACAGGAAGGCCGCGATCCGGACCGGATGGTCGAAGCAGAGGGTGAACCCGACGAAGGCGCTGAAGTCGTGCGCGACGAGGCCGACCCGGCGCAGCCCGAGCCGGTCCAGCAGCGCCAGCACGTCGGCAACCATGTCCCGTACGGCGTACCCGTGGGCCGGCGCGTCCGTCCAGCCCGCGCCGCGCAGGTCCGGCGCGATCACCCGGTAGTGCCCGGCCAGCGGCGGGATGACCTTGCGCCACTCCCACCAGTGCTGCGGGAAGCCGTGCAGCAGCACGACCGCCGGGGCGTCCGGCCGGCCGGACTCGGCGATGTGCATCCGCAGACCGGTCGGGAGCGTCATGAACGTATGGCTCACGCCGCGGAGCTGCGGCATGCCGGGCGCGTCATCGGTACCTGCCACCAGACCGTTGTACTCCCTGCCGGCGCCCGCGGGATACGGCTACCGGGGCCTGAGGGGCCGGAAGAAGGCGCGCATGTCGTCGGCGACCAGCTGCGGCTCCTCCCATTCCAGGAAATGGCCGCCGCGGTCGACGTCGGTCCAGCGGTCGATCCTCGACGTGCGCTCCAGCCACTCGCGAGGCACCGGCACGGTGTCGCGGGACGACATGAGATAGGCGGTCGGCACGTCCCAGGCGCGTGTCCGGGCGTGTGCGGACTCGTAGTACATGCGCATCGACGAGCCGATCGTGGCGGTGAACCAGTAGATGCTGACGGTGGTCAGCAGGTCGTCCTTGGTGAAGCGGCGTTCGACGTCGCCGTCGCAGTCGCTCCACGCCCGGAACTTCTCCACGATCCAGCCGGCCAGGCCCACCGGCGAATCGTTGAGCGCGTACGCCAGGGTCTGCGGCCGCGTCGACTGCTGCTCGCTGTATCCGGCCTCGTTCGCCGTCCACCGCTGGACGGCGCGCAGGTACTCCCGGACGGCCGGGCTCGGGTTCGCGGGCGGGTTGTCCGCACGCGGGGGCGAACCGCTCAGATGGA
This sequence comes from uncultured Actinoplanes sp., assembly GCF_934643405.1. Taxonomy (GTDB): domain Bacteria; phylum Actinomycetota; class Actinomycetes; order Mycobacteriales; family Micromonosporaceae; genus Actinoplanes. The sequence continues at coordinate 24,977 of NZ_CAKUCL010000047.1, read as the reverse complement.
TCCCGGCCACCTCCGCGCTGTGGTGCGCCGCCAGTTGCTTGGCGACCCGGGCGCCGAGATCGCTCGCCCGTACGCCGTACCGGGAATAACCGAGAACCTCGGTCATCAGGCGGTGGAAGAGATGCGCCATGGCCACCTCGCTCATTCCCGGCCGCGCCGAGGCATCGGAGAAGGCGAATCCGGGCAGCGAGGCGACGACGACGTCGAAGGAATCCTCCGGAGTGGCCGGATCGGTCAGCAGCGGGGCGAGGTCGAGCATCTGCACGAATGAACTGGGCCATCCGTGCAGCACGAGCACTGGAAACGGTGCGGGACCACGTCCGCGGCGATGCACGAAATGCACGTTCAAACCGTCGATGGGGGCGCGGAACTGCGGACAGGTGTTCAGCCGTCGCTCCACCCTCCGCCAGTCGTAAGCGTCCGCCCAATAGCCGGCCAGCTCCCGCAGGTAACCGGGCTCGGTGCCGTACTGCCAGCCCACGCCGTCCAGCTGGTCCGGCCACCGGGTCCGGCGCACGCGCTGTCGCAGGTCGGCCACGTCGCTCTCGGGGACATCGATGCGGAAGGGCGGGGCGGCTCTCATGGGTCCGACGCTAGATCGCCCCGGCCGGATGTGCATGATCGCAGCGCCCTACCCGGGGGTGCGCGGCCTGAGCGCGCCGCGATCGGCAGGTCGGCCACCAGGGTCGTGCCCGCCGTCGAAGAGCTCCCGGATCGGCGCGGTGCGGTCCATCGCGCGCCGGCCATGACACGCTTCACCATCCGGGCACACCAACGAGAACCGGGACGGGCGTCAGGAGGCATCGAGATAGCGGAGGACGGCCAGGACCCGGCGGTGGTCTTCGGTGGAGTCGGACAACCCGAGCTTCGTCATGATGCTGCGGACGTGTTTCTCCACCGTTCCCTCGCTGATGAACAACTGCCGGGCGATACCCGCGTTGGATCGTCCTTCCGCCACCAGTTCGAGCACTTCCCGTTCTCGTTGGGTGAGCCCGTCCAGCGGATCGGTGCGCCGCGGCGCGGCGAACAGCTCGCCGACCAGCTCCGGGTCGACCACCAACCCGCCGCGGCCCACCCGGTCCAGGGCGTCGAAGAACTGGTCGACGTGGGTGACGGTGCTCTTGAGCAGATAGCCGACGCCGCGCCCGCCGGCGAGCAGTTCGGTGGCGTGGTGCACCTCGGCGTACGCCGACAGCATCACGATGCCGACCTCCGGCATCTCGGCGCGGATCTGCCGGGCGACGTCCAAGCCCTCGCGGGTGCGGGTCGGTGGCATCCGGATGTCGAGGATCACCAGGCCGGGCCGGAACGCACGGGTCAGCGCGATCGCCTCGGGCGCCGTTCCGGCCCGGCCCACCACCTCGAAGCCTCTGCCGGCGAGCAGGCTCGCGATGCCCTCGCGCAGCAGGACATCGTCGTCCGCGATGACGACCCGCATCACACCTCCCCGGCGCCTCGTGCCGTGACCGGACCGGCCGCCGTCATGGGCAGCGCTTCAGCTTATGGCGGCCGGTGGGCACCCGGCATCGCACGATGTTGGTAGGAAACCCCAGGGTGCGTACGGCGCCGGCGGTCGCGTGTCCCGGCGGCGCCATGGTGCGGTGGTCCCGCGGCGGCCGATCACCCGGCTGTCCTCTGTGGACCAGAGTGCCCCGGCACGGTGATCAGCCGACCGGGCCGGTGGTCAGCGTGACGGTGGCGGTGTGCGCCTTGCCGGATACGTCGTCCCAGGTCACCGTGACCTTGTCGCCGGGGTGGTGCCGGTCGAGCTGATGGGTCAGGGCGGTGGCGGAGCCGACCGAGGTGCCGGCGACCAAAAGGGTGCCGCGTATTTCCTCCGGCTCGGTGGCCGACCAACCACCGCAACAAATCGGGTGGATCAGCGCAGCGCGACGGCGTCCGTGGCGGACGGCAGCCGGTGAATCCGCCCGGCACCGGTGCCGCGAATGTCCGGCCCGGGCCCGATGTGGGGGAACGTGAACAGCTCGGTCCAGCCCAGCACGTCGATGAGGCGACGGATGGCCGGTCTCACCCCGTACAGGCTGACCCGGCGCCCCCGGGAACGCAGCGAAAGCGCGGCCCGCGCCAGCGCGCGGAGGCCGCCGACGTCGATGAAGGTGAGCCCGGCCATGTCGACGACGGTGTCGTCGGGCGCCCCGCACATGACGTCGAGGGCGACCTCCCAGACCGGCTGTGTTGCCATGTCGACCTCGCCCGCCACCCGGATCCCGGTCGGACGGGTGAGTGCGGTGATCTCTATTTCCCAGACCATGGGTCAGGATGCTGCCGCCGGCGTCCACCGGAGAGCATCGCGCGTTCAGGTGACCAGGCATCACGTGTCTGCGACCACAGCGGGCGACCGCTCCCGGGTCGTGTGTAACCGGCCCCCCTGCTAGCCGGTAACCAAAGACTCCAGCAGGCATCGAGGACAGCGGCGGCGATTCTGGCCAGGATGGCGGAGGTGGTCGCGGTGGCGTCGCTGGTGCAGAGCCTCCCGGTCGCACCTAGCTCAGGCAGCGCTACGCACAGTGAGAGGTTGCGATGGCAGACACTTCTCCGATCCGCACGCCGGAGATCGAGCCCGCGGGCACCACGCCCGTCCGGGGCCGGGAAGCCGAGATCACCGTGATCGACCGCCTCCTGTCCGCGCTGCGGGCCGGTGAAGGTGGCGTTCTGGTGCTGGACGGGCCGGCTGGCACCGGCAAGTCGCGTCTGTCGCTGGAGATCGTCCACCGGGCCGAGCGGGCCCGGGTGCGGGTGCTGCGGGCCGAGGCCACCCGCGGCGGCGCCGCCCCGCTCACGCCGCTGCTCGCGGCGACACTCGGGGCGAATCCGCCGGTCGCGGACGCCGAGGCGCTGCGCGCGCTCAGCGAAGGCGTGGGTACGGCGTACTGGCTCCTGCACGATCTGCGCTGCGCCCTGATGGCCGCCGCCGAGGCCGGCCCGCTGGTCATCGTGCTGGACGACCTGCAGTGGGCGGACGCCGACACCGCGGCCGGGATCCGCACACTGGTCGCCGGCCTGCGGCAGGTCGGCGTTCTCTGGGTTCTCGCGGTGCGCCGCAACGAGGCGGACCCGGTCATCGGTGATCTGCTGGCCCACCTCGAGGACCAGGGTGCCGAGGTGCTCCGGCTCGGAGCCCTGACGCCGGCCGCGGGCATCGCCGTGATCGAGGACATCGTGCGGGTCAAGGCCGCACCGCAGCTTCTGGAGATGGCCCGCCGGGTGGACGCACATCCCTATCCCTGCTGGCTCACCGAACTGGTGCGGGGCCTGCGGGACGAGGGCCGGCTGCGGATCATCGACGGCCGCGCGACCGTGTCCGGCACCGAGCTCCCGCGACGGATCGGCGTGGCGGTGGACGAGCGTCTGCAGGCGCTGTCCCCGCGAAGCCGCCAGGTGGTGCGCGTCGCGGCCCTCCTGCCGCCGTCCTTCACCGCGGCGCAGCTCGCCGGCATGGTCACGTGCCGCCCGTGCGACCTCATCGAGCCGTTGGACGAGGCGGTGCGGGCCGACCTGCTCGTCATGGGCGGCCGCCAGATCCGGTTCCGGCAGGCGCTGCTGCGCGAGGCGGCCCGCGAGTCGCTGCCCGCGTCGCTGCGCCATCTGCTCGAGCGGGAGTCGGTGGACGTGCTGCTGCGCACCGGCACCGACCCGGTCGAGGTGGCGCGGATGCTGGCGCGCGCGGCCGAGCCCGGCGATCGGGACGCCATCGAGACCCTGCGCACGGCCACCGAGGCGATCGCCACGGCCGATCCGAGCACGGCGGCGGACCTGTCCGTCCGTACGCTGGAACTGGTTGCCCCCGACGACGCCGAGCGTGGCCCGGTGGTGGTGTCGGCGCTGACGCACCTGCACCGCGCGATGCGCCTCGACGAGGCGAGCGCCGTGGCCGGCCGGGCGCTCGCGGACATGCTTCCCGCCGAGCAGGAGGCGGCGGTGCGCCTGACGCTGGCCACCGCGGTCGTACGGCCGGCGCCGAGCCGCGCCCAGGAGAACCGGGCCGCCCTGGTGTTGCGCGGTGTCGCTCCGCGAGCCCGGACCGAGCACCGTGGCTGGCTCGCCTTCAACCTGATGGAGAGCGGCGACCCGGCCGCCGCCGAGCGACACGCCCGGCAGGTCATCGCGGAGGCGGGCGATGACACCGAGACCACCGCGATGGCCCGGCTCGTGCTGGCGGCGGTGCACTGCGCCCGCGGCGACGGCGACGAAGCCACGGCCGAGCTGGACCGTCTTCCGGCGCCTGGCACGGGGCAGTCGCGCCGGTACGCCACGGTGCTCGACCTGCACACCGCGAATCTGTTGCACTACCTCGGCCGTACCGCCGAAGGAGCGGCGGCGCTCACCGACGGCCTGCGCCGGGCCCGGCGGGACCACGACGCGCCGTTGCTCGCCCTCGGCACCGAGCTGTCCGCGATGGTCAACCTGATGACCGGCCGGCTCGACCTGGCGAGGGCCGCGGTGGAGGCAGCCGGCACCCGGGACGACGACGCTCCGGTGACCATCGCCACCGTGATGCGGATGGGCACCCGGGCGGCGCTGGCTCAGCATCTCGGCGACACCCGGCTGGGGCGGGCCGCCATCACGACGGCCCGGCGCCTGCGCGTCGGCGACTGCGTCGTCGGCCGGCGATGGGCCCACCGCGTGCTGGCCGCCGCGGCGGCGGCGCGAGGAGACGCGGCGTACGCGGTCCGGTTGCTCGCCGACGACCCGCTGTTGCCGTCCGGGCCGCCGCTGGTGTGCGAGATCGGCACCATCGTCCTGGCGACCTGGGCCGCTCTGGCCACCGGCGACCGCGCTTTCGTCGAACGCGTTGCCGACGCGGCCGGCCGGATGCGCGACGGCGGCCCGGCCCTCGCCGCCGCCGCCGAGTACATCCACGGCCTGATCGACGGCGATCCCGAGCAGCTGTTGTCGGCCGCCCGGCGGCTGGCCGCCGTGGACCGCCCGATGATGGCCGCGCTGGCCACCGAGGACGCGGGCAACACGCTGGTCCGGGCCGGTCACCCCGCCGACGGGGCCGTGCATCTGAAGACGGCGCTCGACGTGTTCACCAGCGGCGGCGCGGTGGTCGACGCCCAGCGGGTCAAGCGATCGCTGCGCGCGCAGGGCAGTTCCCGGCGGCTGGTCGGTGAGCGGTCGGCCGACGGCTGGGCCAGCCTCACCGACTCGGAGCTGAAGGTCGTGCGCCTGATCGCCGCCGGCGCCACCAACCGCACCGCGGCGGAGCAGTTGTTCCTTTCGCCGCACACGGTGAGCGCGCACGTCCGCAGCGTCTTCGCCAAGCTCGGAATCACCTCGCGGGTGCAGCTGGCGAACGTGTTGCGGGACAACGACGTCTAGCCCGGCCGCGCGGCCCTGCCCCGAGGGGTGGCGGGCAGACGCGCGATCAGGGTGGTGCCGCCGCCGGGCGGATGGGGCAGCAACACACCGCCCGAGCCGGCCTGATCCGCGTCGTGTGCTGTGGAGACAGTGGAGGGTGCGCGCGGACGAGATCCGTGCGGGGCATGGGATTCGCTCGGACGGCCCGGAGTCGGCGCGGCCTTCGCGTCACGGGCAAGCCGCCCGGGAGGGGTTGATCCCGGGCGGCTCCGCTTCGGCGCCTCGACGCTCAGAGAGCCTGCTTCGCCTTCTTGGCGCCGCCCCACAAGGAGCCGGGGTTGGCGCGCCGCGGATACCGGTCGAGCATTGCGCCGTACAGCTCCTCGGCCGTTGTGGTCCGGGTGTCCAGGGTGTTGAAATCACGCAGGTACGCCGCGGTCTCGGTGAGGATGACCGGGTCGTCCGGGCGGTCGGGGTTCTTGTGGCCGGCGACCACGGCGGCCGGGTCCAGATCGCGCAGCCGCTCGGCGGTCGCCGCCCACTCGGCCCGCGTGCGCGTGGTGGTCTCCGCCATGTACTGGTGCGTGTCGTTGTACGCGACGTCGCCGGCGACCAGCAGCCGCAGGCCGGGCACCCAGAGCACGGAGGTGCCGGCCGTGTCGGTGAAGCCGGCGCCGACGGCCTCCAGCCGGTGCCCCTCGAGCTCGAAGCCGTCGCCGTCGAGCGCCTGCGGGAGCGGGCGCTGCTGAGGGATCTGACCGGGGAACAGCCTTCCTCAGAACGAGTCGACCGATCCGGGGCCGGCCTGGGCCACCGATCCGGCCGCCGTCTCCTTGGTGGCGACCGCCTGCACACCCGGGAACGCCTCGGCGATCTGTCCCACGCCGAACAGGTGGTCGCCGTGCGCGTGGGTGATGAAGACGTGCGTCAGCCTGCGCCCGAAGGAGCGGACCCAGTCGACGAGGGCCGCGTTCTGCTCGACGGTGGCGTAGGTGTCGATGAGCACGGCGTCGCGCTCGCCGTAGACGAGCGTGGCCGTGTTCACCACTTAGAACAGGTCGTCGGGCCCGTACGGCAGGTCGCGGGTGAGACCCGGCCGGCGCACGTGGTGGACGGCGTACTCCATGATGTTCCTCAGCTCCTGGCTGTGGTCGCGGTCGTGATGTGCTGCCACTCTGTGCGACCGGTCCGGCGTCAGCATCGTTCGATCATGCGATTACGCGAAACGGGGAACGGCAGCGTCTGCCGTTCCCCGTCCCGCCGTGCCGATCCCCGGCTCAGCCGCCCGGAAGGTGGTAACCGGAGGAGATGTTCAGGGTGGTCGCGAAGGTCAGGTACATCAGCCACAGGCCGACGAGGATGTGCGCCAGACCCAGAGCCTTCTCGCCCACGTTGACCGACTCCTGACCGTCGGGGCCCACCCGGACGCCGAGCCGGAAGCTCGCGGCGAACTCGGAAATGTAGACCACGGCCAGGCCGGTGAACAGGACACCGACCGGCCAGCCGTCGTGGGCCTTGTAGAAGACGGTCAGGCCGAGCACCGAGATGATGATGAACGGGATCGACATGAACCCGGTGGGCCGGACGTCGTTGCCCTGGTATCGGTTCCAGCCGATCGCGAACCAGTGGATGCCGTAGGCGCTGAATGCGAGCGCGGCCGTATAAAGGGCTTTGTTGGTGCTGAAGACCGGGAACCAGGTCAATCCGACGAACAAATAGACGCCGACCAGGAACTGGCAGAAACCCGGCATCCATATTCCCCAGACGCCGTTGGCGCGGTCCACTCTCGCATCACGTCTGGGAAAGCCGAGCAACTCCTGCGGCCCATATATGAGATAGCCGACCCCGAGCCCGAAAAAGCCGAGAACCACCGGGGCGAACGCTGAAGCGGGAAATGTCGACACGATGCACCTACCCAGGTCTGGCTGGTCGCTACACCACCATCGTCACGAGAGTGTCCGGCCGGGGCATCGAAGCCACCACCCATTCCCGTCTTCCAGTCAGCCGGTATGAGGCCGGCGACACTCGCACGATCAGGCTACTCGCGCGCCGATCGCCGGAGCCAGATTCTTGCCGTCGCGCAAAGTGTGGCGTTCCCCGCTTTCGCCGCGGGGATGACCGCGGAAATGTCGGACCGCTGACGCAGAATGGTGACGTGTTCGGTGGACGGCGGCAGGAGGCGAGCGTCGCGCACGTCGACCTCGACGCGATGTTCGCCGCCGTCGAGCAACGCGACAAGGTGTCGTTGCGCGGCAAACCGGTCATCGTGGGCGGCGTGGCCGGCCGTGGCGTGGTGGCCACCGCTTCGTACGAGGCGCGCCGGTACGGTGCTCGGTCGGCGATGCCCACCGCCGAGGCCCGGCGGCGCTGCCCGCCCGGCACCGCGTTCCTCGCGCCCCGCTTCGCCGCGTACCGGCGGACCAGCGACGTCGTCATGACCCTGCTGCGGGAGGTCTCCCCGCTGGTGGAACAGGTCTCTATCGACGAGGCGTACGTCGATCCGGCCGCCGGTGGCCACGACCTGTCCCTGGCGGGTGTGACCAGGACGGCGGAGTCGATCAAGGCGGCGATCGCGGCGGCCACCGGCGGGGTCACCGCCTCGATCGGCGTCGGCACCTCCAAACTGGTCGCGAAGATCGGCTCGGACCTGCGCAAACCGGACGGGCTCACGGTCGTCGCGCCGGGCACCGAGCAGGCGGTGCTGCGTCCGCTGCCGGTGACCACGCTGCCGGGTGTCGGGCCGACCACGGCCGAGCGGCTGCGTCGCGGCGGCATCCACACGATCGGCGATCTCGCCGGAGTCCCGCTGCCGCAGCTGCTCGACTGGTTCGGCCGGGCGCACGGCGCCGGCCTGTACCGGCTGGCCCGCGCCGAGGACGACCGCCCGATCGTCAGCGAGCGCGAGGCGAAGTCGGTGTCCGCGGAGGAGACCTTCGACGTCGACCTCACCGACCGGGTCCGCCTCGGCACCGAGATCGACCTGCTGGCGAGCCGGGTCGGCGGCCGGTTGCGGGCCGGTGGGCTGTCCGCCCGCACGGTGACCATCAAGGTCCGGCACTACGACTTCGCCACCATCACCCGGTCGGTGACCCGGGCCCAGCCCACGGACGACCCGCGGTTGATCGCGCAGTTCGCCCGTCGTCTGCTCGCCGAGGTCGACACGGCGGCCGGGATCCGGTTGCTGGGTGTGGGGGTGACCGCCTTGGCGGATTTCGTCCAGGAGGACCTGTTCGGCGGCTCGGGTGGGGAGGCCGGCGTCAGCAGCGGCGGTGGCGGCGTCACCGAGGGCGTCGCGGATGCCGAGGGCGTCGCGGGCACTGCGGGGGCCGCGGGCACCGCGGGAGCGGCGGGGGCCGCGGGCACCGCGGGAGCGGCGGGGGCCGCGGGTGGCGGGGAGGCTGTGGGCGGTGGCTGGCGGCCGGGGCAGGACGTGCGCCACGCCGCGTACGGGGCGGGCTGGGTCTGGGGGAGCGGTCTGGGACGGGTCAGCGTCCGCTTCGATGGCCCGACCACGCCTCCGGGGCCGGTTCGCACGTTTGCCGTCGACGACCCGGCGCTGACGCCGGCCGATCCGCCCGACTGGCGCCGCGAGCCGGTGTCCCGATGATCGGACCGGCTCACCCGGACCCGATCCCGCCCGGGGGACGCCGCCGGGCCCGGCCCAGCCCGGGGAACTAGGTATGCCTAGGCCCCTCTACGCATCCCTCCTAGGGGGCTCTGAGCAGCGAAGATAGGTAATAGCTGCGGATGTGCCGGGGTTCTCGCCGACCGAGGATTGACTCATCCGATCGGTCGACGAGGAGAAAAAACCATGATGGGAATGAACGCGGACCTGATGCTGACCCTGGCGAACGACCGCCGCCGCGAGCTGATCGCCGAGGCCGACCGGGAGCGCATCCTGATGAAGGCCCGCGCGGCCCGCCGGGCCCGGAAAGTGCCCGCCGTGCGCGGCCAGCCCACCGGTACCCTGGCGTCGTGCGAACCATCCGCGGCGGTGCCAGCCCGGTGATGATCGGGCGGGAGAGCGAGCTGCGTCGATTGACGCGGCTCGCTTCGGCGCGGGAACCGGCCGTCGCGCTGATCGCCGGCGAGCCGGGTATCGGCAAGACCCGCCTGGTGCAGGAGCTGCTGGCCACCGTGCCGGAGGGCACGCTCGTGCTGGTCGGGCAGGCGGAGCCGGGGTCGCTGTCCCGGCCGTACGAGGTGCTCCTGGACGCCATCGACGGCCGTCCGGAGGTCGACGAGGAGCAGCTGGCGGCGCTCGCGGACGCGCGGCGCAGCCCGGTCGAGCGGCTGCACACCGGGCTGGCGCTGGTGGCCGACCTGATCGGCGACGCGCCCGCGGTCATCGTCTTCGAGGATCTGCACTGGGCCGACTCGGAGAGCGCCGCGCTGTTCGAGCGGATCGCCGACCAGCGCGGGCCGCGGCTGCTGATCGGGACGTACCGGCCGGACGAGGTGAGCCAACGCCAGCCGGTGGGCGGGCTGCTGGGCCGGATGGAGCGGCGGCATGCCGTCAGCCACGTGTTCCTGGATCGCCTCACGCCCTCGCAGACCGCGGCTCTGCTGGCCGCGGCCACTGGTGCCCCGGCGCCGCTGCGGGCCGCCACGGCGTTGCACCACCGCACCGGCGGCAACCCGTTCTTCCTGGAGGAGCTGTTGCGCGCGCTCCCCGGGTACGACGTGGAGGCGCTCGTCGAGCAGCCGCTGCCGTGGAGCCTCGCCGACGTGCTGCGCCGCCAGGTCGAGGACCTCGATCCGGTCAGTCACCGGATCGTGGAGGCGGCGACCGTACTGGGACATCGCATTCCTTTCGATCTGCTCGCCGACGTGACCGGGGCGGGCGAGGACGAGCTGATCGCCGTGCTGCGCGATCTGGTCACCCGGGGCGTGCTGGTCGAGTCCGGTGAGGACGAGTTCGCGTTCCGGCACGCGCTGGTGCGCGAGGCGATCGCCGATCAGATGCTGGGCCGGCAGCGGCGCCGGCTCCACGAGGCGGCGCTGGACGTGCTGCTGCGCAGCGGCGCCTCCGACCCGGCCATGGTGGCCCACCATGCTCGCGGTGCCGGCCGGTACGACGACATGATCGCGGCAGCCCGCAGCGGCGCCCACCTCTACCTCTCCATCGGCTCGGCCTATCAGGCGCTGCAACTGGCCGAGATGGGCCTCGACGAGGTGCCCGACGACGCCGAGCTGCTCGCCGGGGCCGCACGGGCGGCATGGCTGGCCGGGTTGCTGGACGACGCCCTGCGGTACGGCCGGCGCTGGCGGGAGCACGCCGGCACCACCACCGACCGGGCCGAGGCGCTGTACCTGCTGGTGCGCATCGCGTGGGAGTCGCGCGAGACCGACGAGATGGGCGCCCTGACGCGCGACATCGAGGCGTTGATCGCGCAGCTGCCGCCCGGGGCCGGCCAGGCGCGCGCGATGACCGCGATCGCGCAGTCGGCCTACCTGCGCGACGAGCTCGACGCCGCGCTGCTCTGGTCGGATCGCGCGCTGGCGTTGTCGGACGAGTTCGACCTGCCGTCGGTCCGCCTGCACGCGCTGCTGGAGAAGGGCTCGACGCTGACCGAGCGGCCGCAGACCGCCGCCGAGGGCCGGGAGATCCTGTCCGCGCTCGTCGACGAGGCGGAGAAGGCGGGCGAGTGGGTGCTGGCCGCGCGGGCGCTGAACAACCTGGTGCAGGGCGAGCCGCCCAGCTCGCCGGCCGAGCACGCCGAGACCCTGGAGCGGATGCGGGTCGACGCGGAGCGGGCCGGCTTCGAGTCGCTCGCGGTGGCCACCTACTTCCAGGGCCGGGCCCGGCTCGCGGTGCGGACCGGTGACCTGCGCGCCGCGATCGAGGCGCTGGAGGAGGGCCGCGAGCAGGACCGCGGCTACCGGCGCCGGGGCCGCTGGGCGGACTACCACGGCGTCTTCCTCGCCGGGCTGTACCTGGAGGCCGGCGAGCTGGACCGGGTCGAGCAGGTCATCGCCGATCTGGCCGCGCTGCCGGACAACCCGCCGTCCACGATTCCCGGGCTCGCGTTCCACCTCGCCTGCCGCCGCCACGACCTGCCGCGCGCCGAGTCGGCACTGGACCAGCTCATCGAGGCTCTGGCCGCACAGGCGTGGCGCAGCGGGGAACAGGCGCACGACCTGGTGTCCGCCGCGCTGGAGGCCGGCCTGCCGGTGGACCGGCTGGACACGATGGCCGCCGCGCTGCTGGACAAGGAGGTATGGGACGCCTACCGGACCCTGGTGGACGCCCAGCTCGCCGAGGCGCACGGCCGGCACACCGAGGCGCTGGCCGGCTATCTGTCCATCGTGGAGGCCCACATCCTGGGGCCGGCGAGCCGCGGGACCGTCCGGGTGGGTGCCGCCCGCTGCCTGCTCGCCGGTGACCGGCGTGCGGAGGCGGCCGTCCAGGTGGAGGCGGCCGGCCCGCTGCTGGCGGCGTGGGGTGGCTGGCGGGTGGCGCAGCTCGAACAGGTCCGGGCCCGGCTCGGCATGGCCCCGGCCGACGCGCCCGCCGCGGTCACCGGCCCGGCCGCGCTGACGCCCCGCGAGCGGGAGGTGGCGGTGCTGATCAGCGACGGGCTGACCAACACCGAACTGGCGCGGCGTCTCTACATCTCCCCGAAGACCGCCGCCGTGCACGTCTCGAACATCCTGCGGAAGCTGGGCGTCTCGTCGCGGACCGAGGTGGGCGCGCGGGTCGGCAACCGGTAGCGTCGACGCGTGGAATCGTTTCGTGCGGCCGCCGAGGCCGGGGACGCGGCGGCGCTCGAGACTCGCATCGAGCAGGAGGCGGCGGCCGGCTGACCCGCCGGTCAGCCGACGAAGAGGCCGCGCCGGGCGCCGTGATGCCGCAGACCCGCCACGGCCTGCCGGACGGTCATCGGCGGGATCGGCTGCCGGGGCCGCGCGTGGTCCTCGATCACCCGGGCGACGTGCCCGCGCGGCAGCGGCAGACGCGGATACCGGCCCGCCGCCACCCGGTCGACGCGGCCCGTGTGGCGGGCGAAGCCGGCCAGTGAGCGCCACTGCGTCAGCCGGGCGTGGGCCTCGCCGGCCGTGCCGGGCGGCTCCGGCAGGACCGTGAGGCGGTCGAACGGGTTGCTGCCGGCCAGCCACCATTCGACGCCGGCGACGGTTCGCTGGGCCGCCGATTCGCACCAGTACGGCACCAGGGCCCGTTCGAGGACCCCGCGCGGGTCGAGCAGCCGGCCGGTCTCGATCAGGCAGGCGTCGCCCAGGCCGAGGGTGCTGCGCAGGTGCTCGCGGTACAGGTCGGCGACGCAGTCGCTCAGCGTGGCCGGTGCGTCGTACAGCACGCGGACCGCGCGCTGCCCGGTCTCCGCGGCCAGCTCGCCGAGCCGGATCTCCAGGCCCGGTTCGACGCCGCGCTCCGCGCACCGGGCCACGGCGTTGGGCCGCAGCGGGGACCAGCGCTCGACGCCGAGCTCACCGAAGAGCCGGCGGAAGGCGGGCCGGTCGGGGTCGTACTCGTCGGGCGACAGGCCGGTGACCGGGCTGCCGACCTGCATGGTGTGGTCCGGTCCCAGCTGCTCGACCGGCCAGGAGCGCAGGTCCCGCAGCACCAGCGAGACCCCGTCGGCCGCCAGCCGGGTGCGCAGGAAGGTGAGGTACGGACCGGGAAGCTCGCGCCATCGCAGGTGGAAGGTCACCGTCGCGCCGCACAGCGGACCGTCCAGCAGCGGGTCGTGCACCTGCCGGATCGTCAGTGCGGAGTTGGTGGCGAGGATCCGCTCGGCCAGCCGAGCGCCCCAGTCCGCGGCGCCGTGCCAGTTGCCGGCGGAGCCGCCCGGCCACGGCACGCGGACCACGAAACCGGTCGGCAGCCAGGCGGCGCCGAGGGCCGCGGCCAGGTGCACCGCCGCGCCGTGCGGCGAGCCGAACAACACCGCCGGGTAGCTCGCCCGGGGGTACCGGCTCACCAGCCACTCGGCGACGGCGTCGGCGTCGATCTCGTCAAGAGCGTTCAGCGGTACGGCCGCGGCCCACGCCGCCGCACGCAACGCCGGCCCGCGCAGCTCCTCGGGCAGTTCGCCGTGCCGGCCGAGCACCGGCACGGTGTGCAGCCGGTCGCCGTCGCCGGCGGCCGCGTCGATCAGCGTGGATTCCAGGCAGTCGGGGTAGGGGGTGGTCTCCGGTCGCAGCCGGATCCGGGCTCGTCGTGAGGCGTCGGACGACGTCATGGGGCGGCCTACCCGCGCGAGCCGCGGTCAAACGGCCGGATGTGACGAACGCCGCATTGGCAATTAAACCTACCGGGCTTATAGAGTTGGCGGAGGACTATCAAGATCAACTTTAGGATGACGCGCCATGACAGTCGCCGCATCGGTCGAAGAGCACGCCGTGTGGCGGGCGGCCCGCAGGCTCGCGGTGACCGCGCCCACCGGCAATCTCGCGCTGGTCCGTACCATCTGGGGCGCCGGCGATCCGGACGCCGAGCTGGCCGGGCAGGCGCCGTCGGTGACCGCCACCCGGCTGTCGCGACGCGACGCGCTGACCGGCATCGAGCAGCACGGCGTGCGGCTGTGGGACCCGTTCTCGCCGGCCATCCGGCACTTCGAACAGATCGATACTTTCCCGTACCACCCGGAGTGGGTGATCGAGGCGCGATACACCGAGGTGCCGGCCGGCCGCCGGGTGCCGTTCCGGCACGTCAAGGACCACGGGCGCACGCGCGACCTGCCGGTGCCCGGTGACCTTCATCTCACGGTGGCGGGCCGGGAGCACACGATGAGCGCCTTCGACGATGACGGCCAGTTGCTGCTCGTCTTCGGTGACCCCACGAACGGCACCACGACGTACGGGGGAGGCCGGTTCTTGATCGTGGAGCGTGCCCCGGGCGCCGATCGCGTCGTGCTGGACTTCAATAGGGCGTACGTGCCGCCGTGCGGATTCTCGCCGCACTACAACTGCCCCATGCCGCCGTCGCAGAACGTGTTCGCCGTCCCCGTCGAGGCCGGCGAGAAGCTGCCGGTCTTCCGCGACGGCTTCACCGTCTGACCCCCTCGATCGGAGACTTGTACCGTGCGTAGAAGACTGGCTATGGCCGCCGCCGCAGCGATCACGACCGTGGGTCTGCTCGCCGCCTGCGGCGGTGGGGGCGGCGGCGCCAAGTCTGCGGACAGCAGCGCCGCGACCATCCAGGTCGGCTCGGTCTACGAGCCGCAGAACCTGGACAACACCGCCGGCGGCGGTCAGGGCGTCACCGAGGCGCTCAACGGCAACGTGTACGAGGGGCTGTTCGAGCTCACCGACTCCGGCCGGGTGGAGCCGCTGCTGGCCAAGGACCAGAAGGTCAGCGCCGACGGCCTGACCTACACGTTCACCCTGCGGCCCGGCGTGAAGTTCCACTCCGGCAAGGCGCTGACCTCGGCCGACGTGAAGGCCAGCATCGAGCGGGTGACCGCGGCCAACTCGAAGTCCGCCCGCAAGAGCAACCTGTCGGTGGTGAAGTCGATCGCCACCCCGGACGACGCGACCGTGGTGGTGACGCTGTCCAAGCGGTCGATCTCGTTCGTCTACAACCTCAGCTACGTCTGGATCGTCAACTCGGCCGCGACCGACCTGACCACCAAGGCGGACGGCACCGGACCGTACCGGCTGGGCGACTGGAAGCGCGGCTCGACGCTGACCCTGACCAAGTTCGACGGCTACTGGGGCACGCCGGCCAAGAACGCCGGGGTCGTCTTCCACTACTTCACCGACGCCACCGCGCTGAACAACGCGCTGCTCACCAACGCCGTCGACGTGGTCACCAGCGAGCAGAGCCCGGACGCGCTGGCCCAGTTCTCGAACAACCCGGCGTACCGGGTGAACGACGGCAAGGGCACCACCAAGCTGCTGCTCGCCTTCAACGACAAGGTCGCGCCGTTCGACAAGGCGCCGGTGCGTCAGGCGATCAGCCGGGCCATCGACGACAAGAAGCTGCTCACCTCGATCTGGGGGGACCACGGCAGCCTGATCGGCTCGATGGTGCCGCCGAGCGACCCCTGGTACGAGGACCTGACGTCGGTCAACGCCTACGACCCGAACTCCGCCAAGCAGCTGCTCGCCCAGGCCGGCCTGCCGAACGGGTTCAGCTTCACGCTGGACACGCCGAACTACGACCCGCACCCGACCGCCGCCACCTTCATCAAGTCGGAGCTGGCGAAGATCGGCGTCACCGTCACCATCAACACGATCACCGCGGACGAGTGGTACACGAAGGTCTACCAGAAGCACGACTTCCAGGCGACCATGCAGGAACACGTCAACGACCGGGACGTGGTCTGGTACGGCGACCCCACGTTCTACTGGGGGTACGACAACCCGCAGGTCACCGCGTGGATCAACCAGGCCGAGCAGGCGAAGACCACCGAGGAGCAGACCGCGCTGCTCAAGCAGGCCAACCGGAAGATCACCGAGGACGCGGCGAGCGACTGGCTCTACCTGTACCCGCAGATCGTGGTCGCCTCGTCGAAGCTGTCCGGCTACCCGGTCAACGGCCTCAACGCGCAGTTCTTCGCGTACGACATCGTGAAGAGCTGATGACCCGCTACCTCGTGCGACGCACAGCGATCCTGATCGGGTCGCTGCTGGTCGCCGCGGTGGCGCTGTTCGTGCTGCTGCGGCTCCTGCCGGGCGACCCGGCCAACGCGCTGCTGCCGGTCGGGGCCACCGCGGAGCAGATCGAGGCCGCCCGGCGGGAGCTGGGCACCGACGCGTCGCTGCCGGTGCAGTTCGTCACCTGGCTGCGCGACGTGGCCACCTTCGACCTGGGCAGATCGCTGATCAGCACGCTGCCGGTCGGTCCGGAGATCACCTCGCGGCTGCCGGTCACCGTCCCGCTCACGCTCGCCGCCTTCGTGCTGGCCGTGCTGATCGCGGTGCCGGTCGGCGTGCTGGCCGCGGCCCGCGCCGGCCGGTGGTACGGCCCGGTGATCAACACGGTCGCGCAGCTGGGCATCGCGGTCCCGGCCTTCTGGCTGGGGCTGCTGCTGGTCACCGTGTTCGCGCTGCACCTGCGGGTGCTGCCGGCCGGTGGGTTCCCGCCGGACGGCTGGGCGGATTTCGGCACGGCGGCCGAGGCGCTGGTGCTGCCGGTGATCACGGTCGCGCTGGTCATGTCCGCCTCGCTGATCCGGTACGTGCGGGCGGCCACCCTCGAGGTCCTCGGTGCCGACTACTTGCGTACGGCGCGGGCGCTCGGCGCCTCCCCGGCCCGGGCGCTGTGGCGGCACGGGCTGCGCAACGCCGCCGTTCCGGTCATCTCCGTGCTCGCCATCGAACTGGCCACGACCTTCCTCGGCGCGGTCGTGGTGGAGAGTGTCTTCGCGCTGCCCGGACTGGGCGGCATGCTGGTCCGCGGGATCAGCCAGCACGACTACCCGGTCATCCAGGGCGTGATGCTCGTCAGCACCGCCACCGTGCTGATCGTCGGCTTCCTCGGCGACCTGGCGCAGCGCCTGGTGGACCCGCGGCTGCGGCAGCGGGGCACGTCGTGAGCCGCCGGCGCTCGCTGCATCTGGCGATCGGGCTCGCGCTGGTCCTGATCGTGGTGGTCGCCGTGCTCGTCTCGTACGTCTGGTTGCCGTTCGCCCCGGACGACACCTCCGGCGGCCGGCTCACCCCGCCCGGCGGCGATCACCTGCTGGGCACCGACAAGCTGGGCCGCGACCTGTTCACCCAGCTGCTGATGGGCGGCCGGATCGCGCTCGGCACCGCCCTCGGCGCGGTCGCGGTCGGCGGCGTGCTCGGGGTGAGCGCGGGACTGCTCGCCGGGTTCGCCACCCGCTGGCTCGACGACGCGGCCGCGGTCGTGCTGGACATCCTGATCGCCTTCCCGACCCTGCTGCTGGCCATGCTGATCGTGGCCGGGGCCGGCGCCTCCCTGGGCACCGCGATCCTCGCCATCGGGCTGGCCATGGCCGCGCTGGTCGCCCGGCTGACCCGGGTGCTGGTCAAACAGGTGCTCGCCCGCGACTACATCACCGCGGCCCGGGTCGCCGGGGTGTCCTGGCCGCGCATCGTGCTCAGCCACGTGCTGCCCAACATCGGGCCGGTCGTGCTGGTCAACCTCGCGTTGCAGGCCGGGCTCGCGGTGCTCGCCGAGGCCAGCCTGTCCTATCTGGGCCTGGGTACGCCGCCGCCGAACGCCAGCTGGGGCCGGATGCTGTTCGAGGCCCAGTCCACCGTGCTGACCGCGCCGGCCGCCGCGCTCGCCCCCGGGATCGCGTTGGTGGTGCTCGTGGTCGGCGTGAACCTGACCGCCGACGGGCTGCGCGACCTCACCGACCCGACCCGCCGGAGGCCGCGATGAGCCTGCTCACCGTCGATGGCCTGACCATCCGCGACCGGGGCGGTCGGCGGCTGGTCGACGACGTCTCGTTCGCGGTGGCGCCCGGCGACCGGACCGGGCTGATCGGCGAGTCCGGCTCCGGCAAGTCGCTGACCGCGCTCGCCGCCGTCGGCCTGCTGCCGCCCGGGATCACGGCGAGCGGCGAGGTGCGCCTGGACGGCGTCGACATGATCCGGGCGCCGGAACGGCAGAGGACCTCGGTCCGCGGCGGGGTCGCGGCCGTCGTCTTCCAGGAGCCGCTGACGGCGCTGGACCCGTTGATGCCCGCCGGGCGGCAGATCGCCGGTCCGCTGCGGCGGTGGCAGGGCCTGCGCGGCCCGGCGCTGCGCGACGCCGTCCGCGGTCTGCTCGACGAGGTGCGCCTCACCGACACCGGCCGGATCGCGCGGGCGTACCCGCATCAGCTCTCCGGCGGGCAGCGCCAGCGGGTCGCGATCGCGATGGCGCTCGCCTGCCGGCCCCGGCTGCTGATCGCCGACGAACCGACCACCGCGCTCGACGTCACCGTGCAGGCCGAGGTGCTCGACCTGCTGGACCGGCTGGTCGACCGGCACGGCACCGCGCTGCTGTTCATCACGCACGACCTGCCGGTGGCCGCCCGCGTCGCCCGGCACACCCACGTGCTGCGCGACGGCCGGATCGTGGAATCCGGGCCGATCGCCGAGCTGATCGCGTCGCCGGCCGACCCGTACACCCGAACCCTCGTCGAGAGCGCCCGGCGCTTCGACGCCGCCCTGCGCCTGGACGGGACCGGTCATGACTGAACCGATCATCGAGGCCGACCGGGTCGGATTCGCCTACCGCAAGGGCGAGCCGGCGCTCACCGACGTGTCGCTCGCCGTCCACCCCGGCCGCAACGTGGCCCTGGTGGGCGAGTCCGGCGCCGGCAAATCCACGCTGCTGCGGCTGTTCCTCGGGCTCGCGACCCCGACCAGCGGCGCCATCCGCTACGCCGGGGCCCCGCTGACCCGCAACCGGCTGCGCGCGTACCGGCGCGACGTTCAGGCGGTCTTCCAGGACCCGTACTCCTCGCTCGATCCGCGGCACCGTGTCGGGCGCATCGTCGCCGAACCGCTGCGCGGGCTCGGACTCGGCGCGGACCCGGCCCGGGTGGCCCTGGCCCTGGACGCGGTGGGCCTGCCCGCCGACGCCGCCGAGCGCTATCCGCACGAGTTCTCCGGCGGGCAGCGGCAGCGGATCGCGATCGCCCGGGCCGTCGTCTGCCATCCGAAGGTGCTGCTGGCCGACGAGCCGGTCAGCGCGCTCGACCTGACCACCCGGGTGCGCATCGTGGATCTGCTGGCCACCCTCGGCGCCGAGCGGAACCTCACCATCCTGCTGGTCTCGCACGACCTCGGGGTGGTGGCCGAGCTGTGCGAGCACACGGCGGTGCTGGAACGCGGGCGCATCGTCGAGCAGGGCGGCACCCGCGACGTGCTCGGCGCGCCGTCGCACCCCTACACCCGCAGACTGCTCGCCAGCGTGCCACGGCTGCCCTGAGCCGCGTGCTAGCCTGCTCGACAGGTCATGAGTGCCAGCGTTCAGCCCCGGCTTGCTGGCCGGCAACCCTTGCGTTCGCGATGGGGTGCCCCGGGTGAGGACCAGGCCGCGCGTCGAGCCCGACGCGGGCAAGCGCGGACCCGTGCGGGTCCACGACCCTCGCGGAGGAACCATCATGTCCGTCACCCTGCGATCCGGCGCGCTCGACATCGTCGGCGACGGCCTGACCGTCGACCTGGCCGGCGGCCGCACCGTCCGGTTCGCCAACCTCGACTACGCCGCCTCGGCGCCGTGCGTGCGGGTGGCGGCCGACGCCGTACGGGAGCTGCTGCCCTTCTCCGGCAGCGTGCACCGGGGGACCGGGCTGCGGTCGCAGACGTCCACACTGGAGTACGAGCGGGCCCGCGACGCGGTGGCCGAGTTCCTCGGCGTCCGGGCGGACGACGAAGTGATCTTCACGCGGAACACCACGGACGCGCTGAACCTGCTGGCCCGTGCCCTGCCGGCCGGCACCACCACGATCGTGTTCGACGGCGAGCACCACGCCAACCTGCTGCCCTGGCCGTCCCCGCTGCGGCTGCCGTCCCCGGCCGGCCCGGAGCAGGCGGTCACCGCGCTCGCCGAGGCGCTGCGGACGGTCAGCGGGCCGGTGCTGCTCGCGGTCACCGGGGCCAGCAACGTGACCGGCGAGATCTGGCCGGTGCGCCGGCTCGCCGACGTGGCCCACGCGCACGGCGCCCGGGTGGTCGTGGACGCCGCGCAGCTGGCCCCGCACGTGCCGATCGACCTCGCCGAGCTGGGCGCGGACTACCTGGCGTTGTCCGGGCACAAGCTGTACGCGCCGTTCGGCGCCGGCGTGCTGGCCGGCCGGCGGGACTGGCTCGACGCGGCCGGGCCGTACCTGCGCGGCGGCGGGGCCAGCGTCGCGGTGGACGAGTCCGTCGAGTGGGCGACCGGGCCGGCCCGGCACGAGGCCGGCACCCCGAACCTGCTGGGCGCGGTCGCCCTCGGCGCGGTCTGCGCCGCGCTGCTGCGGACCGATCGCGACGCGCTGCACCAGCACGAGCAGAGCCTGCTGGCCCGCCTGGACGGCGGGGTCACCCTGTTCGGCGGGCAGGCGCCGCGGGTGGGCATCGTCTCGTTCGCCGTGCCCGACCCGGCCGCGGTCGCCGACCGGCTCGCCCGCCAGCACGGCATCGGCGTGCGAGCCGGCCAGTTCTGCGCCCACCCGCTGGTGCGCCGGCTGACCGGGGACGCCGCCGGCGACTGCGCCACCACCGGACTGCTGCGGGCCAGCTTCGGCCTCGGCACCACCGCCGACGACATCGACCGGCTCGCCGACGCGCTGGCCGGAGCGTCGCTTGTTTCGATGCGGGGGCGCGGGGTAGCCGGAACCTCGTGAGCGCCGAGCCCGCCGTCGCCCCGGCCGCCCCGCCGTCGGCCTGGGCACCGCTGCGGGTCGCCGCCTACCGCAATCTGTGGCTGGCGCTGCTGGCGAGCAACATCGGCACCTGGATGCAGACCGTCGGCGCGCAGTGGCTGCTGGTCGAGCAGTCCGGAACCGACACGCTGGTCGCCGTGGTGCAGACCGCCAGCACCCTGCCGATCCTGCTGCTCGCGCTGCCGTCCGGCGCCCTGGCCGACAACCTCGACCGGCGCCGGCTGCTCATCGGCGTGCAGAGCTACCTGGCCGGGGTCGGGGTCCTGCTGACCGCGCTGACCCTGGCCGGGCGGATGCCGGCCACGCTGCTGCTGACGCTCACCTTCGCGCTCGGCGCCGGGCAGGCGTTGACCGCTCCGGCCTGGCAGGCCGTCATCCCGGATCTGGTGCCGCGCCCGCAGCTCGCCTCCGCGTCCGCGCTCGGCGCGATCAGCATGAACCTCGCCCGTGCGGTCGGGCCCGCGGTGGCCGGTGTCCTCATCGCCCGGACCGGCGCGGGGGTGGTCTTCGGGCTCAACGCCCTCACCTTCGCGTTCTTCGTTCTCGTCCTGGTGCGCTGGCGCCCGCCGGCCGCCGGCTACGCCAACGCGCCGGAACGCTTCGGCGCCGCGGTGCGCGCGGGCGGCCGGTACGTGCGGTACTCCCCGGTGGTGCGGCGCATCCTGTTGCGCGCGGCGTTGTTCCTGGTGCCCGGCAGCGCCCTGTGGGCATTGCTTCCGCTGGTCGCCAGCCGCCGCCTCGGGCTGGGCTCGAGCGGATACGGGGTCCTGCTCGGCGCGGTCGGCGTGGGTGCGGTGGCCGGGGCGCTGCTGTTGCCGCGGCTGCGGGCACGATGGCACGTGAACCGGTTGCTGCTCGTCGCGGGCGCGGTCTTCGCGGTGGTCCTGGCCGTGCTCGGCCTGGCGCGCTCGGAGATCGCCGTCGTGGTGGCGCTGCTGCCGGCCGGCGTGGCCTGGGTGATGGTGCTGTCCACGGTCAACGCCTCGATGCAGCTCTTCCTGCCCAACTGGGTACGGGCGCGGGGTCTCGCCGTCTACCAGATGGTCTTCGCCGGCGCGCAGGCGATCGGCGCGCTGGCCTGGGGTGCCGTGTCGGACACCGCCGGCCTGGTGGTGGCGCACCTGGCCGCCGCCGCGCTGATGGCCGCCGGCGTGCTCACCATGCGCTGGTGGCCGATGCGCGACACGGCCGGGATGAACCGGGAGCCGGCGGTGTTCTGGCCGGAACCGCATCTCGACGTGGAGCCGGCCGGCCACGACGGCCCGGTGCTGGTCACCGTCACCTATCCGGTCAGCGCCGAGCACGAGGACGAGTTCGTCGACGCGATGGAGGCGGTCCGGCGGAGCCGCCTGCGGACCGGCGCCGTGCAGTGGGGCCTGTTCCGTTCGGGTGAGGAGCCGGGCTGCTTCGTCGAGGCGTACCTGGTGCCCAGCTGGGACGAGCACCACCGCCAGCACACCGGCCGCCTGACCGGCAGCGACCGCGTCGCCGAGGAGCGGGCGCAGGCCCTCGCCGACGGGCCGCCCCGCGCCACCCACCTGCTCTCGGCGCGCTAGGCACCGATCTCGACGCGGAACCGTTGCTCGGCGCCGTCGGCGATGCGCGCGCCGATGCCGGGCTCCTCGGTCCCCCAGACGCGGCCCTCCTTGACCACCGGCGGGGCGGTGAGGAAGCCCTCCCAGCCGACGCCGCCGTAGGCGTCGTACTCGATCAGCGGGGCGTTGGCGCAGCTGAGGATGACCTGGAGCCCGGCGTAGATGCCGATGCCGGTGCCCGACGAGCACCCGATGTGCGGCACGCACTGCAGGTTCCACGCGCTGGCCATGTCGGCGATCCGCTTGAGCTCGGAGATGCCGCCGACGCTGGCGGCGTCCGGCTGGATGATGTCGAACGGCAGCTCGGACATCAGATCGATGTACTCGAAGCGGGTGAGCAGCGACTCGCCGCCGGCCAGCGGGATGTCGACCCGGTCCGCCAGCCACGAGTGCCCGGAGACGTACTGCGAGAGGCTGTGCGACATGATCGGCTCCTCCAGCCAGGACACCTGGAGACCGGTCAGCTCCCGGGCCAGGGCCAGCGCGCCCCGGCGGTCGTAGGCCATGTTCGCGTCGACCATCAGCTCGACGCCGGCGCCGACCGCGGCCCGCACCGCCTCCACCAGGCGCACCGCGCCGGCCAGGTCGCCGTCGACCCGCAGCTTGATCGCCGTGTAGCCGCCGGCCACCGCCTCCCGCGCCTCGGCGACGGCCTGGGCGGCCGGCTTGAGCGAGGGTGCGTAGTAGGCCCGCGCCGAGTGCTGCGCGGTGCCGAGCAGCCGGTGGACCGGCTGCTCGGCGGTCCGGCCCAGCAGGTCCCACAGCGCGATGTCGATGCCGCTCAGCGCGTACGTCTCCACACCGCGGCGGCCCCACATGTGCGTCGCGCGCATCATGTCGTGCCACAGCGCGCCGATGTCCCGGGGGTCACGGCCGGTGATCATCGGGCCGAGCTGCCCGTTGATCAGCGGGCCGACGGTGGGGAAGTACTCGGCCGAGAAGCCGGCCTCGCCGATCCCCACCGATCCGTCACTGGTGCTGACCTCGACGATGATGCCGCCCTTGGTGGTCACCGCCATGGCGCCCCAGCGCAGCTCCTCCTCCAGAGGCAGCCCGACCGGATATGCCCGCACGCCTGCGATCTTCATGCCGATCCCCGCTCACGCGCCGTACTTCTTCGGGGCCGCCAGGGCCCATTCCGTGTACGCCTGATGCCAGTCCACGTTGGTCTTGTCGACGACCTGGGTCGGATTGTTGATGAACTGGGTCAGGGTCTGGCCGAGAACCGCGGAGGTGAAGATCGCCTCGATGAGGTTCTGCCCCTGGTCGACGCCGCCGATGTCGACGGTGGCGGTCAGCTTGCCGGCCCGGATCTGCTTGTATCCCGAGACCAGTCCGTCGGCGCCGATGGTGAGGATGCCGTCCTTGCCGTCCCAGTGCTTGAGGCCGGCGGTGTCGATCGCCTGCGACGCGCCGAGGGCCATCTCCTCGTTCTCGCCGTAGACGGCGTTGACGTCACGGTTCTTGGTGAGCAGGTCCTGTGCGGCGGCGAAGCCCTTGTCGCGTACGTAACCGCCGTCGGCCTGACCGACCACCGTGATCCCCGGGTTCTCGGCGAGAGCCTTGTCGAAACCGATCTTGCGGCCGCGGGTCCAGTCCGAGCCGGACGGGCCCCAGATCTGCAGGATCTTGCCCTGCCCCTTGAGCTTCTCGGCGATGTACTTGCCGGCGAGGTACCCGGACTGCCAGCGGTTGTCGTAACCGACGTTGGTCACGGTCTGCAGCTGGTTCTCGGGGTACAGCTCGGCCGGCTGGTTGAACTGGTAGATGCGGACGCCCTTCGACCGGGCGTCGCGGTACAGATTCTGCACCGTGGCGAAGTTCGCGCCGGTGCACACCGCGATGGCATCGAACTTGCGGGACACCCACGACTGCACAATGCCCAAGGTTCCCTGTACGGCGTTGAAGTCCCCCACCGGAGCCTGGCGCTCCCAGACCCAGCGGCAGCCGAACCGCTGCTCGTACTCGTTCATCTTGCGCCACGCGGCGTGCTCGACCTGGGTGAAGTTCTCGGAGAGGACCGGCGGGGTGAAGCCCACCTTGATCTCCTTGCCGTTGACGATCTTCTTGACGGTGTCGTCGAACGACTGGCCGGCGGCGCCACCGCCGCCGGACTTGCCGGAATCGCTCGGCTCGCCGTTGGCCGTGCAGGCGGTCAGCAGCGAGCCGCCCACGCCGGCACCGGCCAGCAGCCCGGCAGTGCGCAGCATCCGTCGTCGCGACAATCCATCGGTGGTGGTCATGGTGATCTCCTTAGCGGAAGTTCATCTGCGGGCAGTGCCGATCGAGCGGGCTATGCCGCTCCAGGCCTGGTTCGCCAGGACGGCGACGATGAGCACGAGGCCGGTCACGACGGCCTGCCAGCTCGACTCCACGCCGGTCAGGTTGATGATGTTGCGGGTGAGCGTCAGGGTGAGGGCGCCGACCAGGGCGCCGAGCACCCGGCCCTTGCCGCCGAACAGCGACGCGCCACCGATCACGGCCGCCGCGATGGCGCTGATCTCGTAGCCGGTGCCGATCAGCGGCGGCACCGTGGTGGTGCGGCCGGCGATGTGGATGCCGGCGACGGCGGCCAGCAGCCCGCTGATGACGTACGCTGCGATCTTGATGCGGTCGACCCGGATGCCGGCGTTCATCGCGCCGGTCGGCGAGCTGCCGACCGCGTAGAACTTCACGCCGTAGGTGGTGCGCCGCAGGAAGAACGAGACGGCGACGCCGACCGCGAGCACGAGCAGCATCGGCACGGTGATCGGCCCGAGGA
>NZ_CAKUCL010000046.1 GCF_934643405.1 uncultured Actinoplanes sp. | reverse complement strand
GATGCGTTATGTGGCCCGGCAGACCAGGGAAACGGCGCGACAGGCCGCCGTCGCGACGACCGCCCTCAAGCAGGCGGCCTACCAGAGCATGCTCGCCGGCCAGACGGAGTACCGAGCGCTGTACATCAATACGCCGTCCATGATGGAGTGGTACCTCCGGTCCCGGGGATATGACGTCGGTTCCGAGGAGAACAACAAGCGCACGTTGTTCGCACTCGTCCGGCTGAATACGCACGAGTCGACGTTTCTGGGGCATGCCGGCGGTCTGCTGGACGACGACATCTGGGGCGGCTGGCGAAACGTCATTCGAACCGATTTCGCGATACCGGAATTCCGGTCCGTCTGGCCCCGCGCCAAGCTCTTCTACGCGCCGTCGTTCGTGGCCTTCGTCGACCGCGAGATCATTCCGGCGGCCGCGACGGTCCCCGAGCGGGTGGAGGACGACCGCTCGTAGCCGGCTTCCGAATCCGGTCCGATATCCGACTGATGCCCCGCCCTCTCGCGGGCCCATGCCGGGTGCGCTGCCGGCGCCGGGTCAGGGTTCGCCCGGACGGGGGAGGGCCACGAAAACAAGGGCCGAACGGCCACCCGTTCCGGTGATTATCCGGAGGCGCTCGGTGGCATCGAGGGTTCACTCTGAACCCAGGGCCTGCCGACGTCGTTTGAACCCACAGGCAGACAGTTCTCAATCTCGGAGATGATCGTGATGCGCAGCCAGATGCTCGCCGCTCGCGCCGCCGCCCTGTTCGCCAGTGACCTCCCGGCCGGCTCCCACCCGACGGCCTTCGCCGTCGAGTCCGCCATCGCCGACGCCGTGCGCACCTGCGGCGGCACCCGCGGCTGTGTGGCCATCATGGCCGCCGCGTACGGCGACTGCCCGGAGACCGCCGCGCCGCGCATGCGCTGGGCGCGCAGTGTCGTCCTTTCCGCGTACGCCGTCCGCAGCCCCGACCTCGCGCTGGCCGCCTGAGTTCCCCGTACGGCTACGGGTCGACCGTCGCCGTCCTCGGGCAACCGTGCTTGTGCTGCCAGGCGGTCACCTCGGCGACCGGGGACCGGTGGCCGCCCTTGCGCCACGAGTCCAGGTAGCGCCACGGCCAGACGGTCCCCCTCTGGGTGTACCAGTCGCCCTGCTCATCGCACGGCGGCGAGATGCCGAAGTGCAGGTGGCAAGCGCTGGCGTCGCCGGTGTCGCCGACCTTGCCGATGGGCCGGCCGCCGGTGACCCGGGCGCCGGGGCGCACCGAGTCGTCGATGGCGGACAGGTGCGAGCCGTAGTAGCGGACGCCGTCGTCGCCGAGGATCGACACGGACAGGCCGCCCCGGGTGTCGCCGGCGTTGACCGACCGCTTCCACCTGTCGACCAGCGTGACGGCCAGCACCTTGCCGCTGGTCACCGCGACGACCCGGCTGCCGCAGGCGGCCAGGATGTCGGTCGCCGGGTAGTCGTGGTGCTCGCGCGAATAGTCGCTCTTGCCGACCACCGGGAACGTGTAGCTCACCGCGGCTTTCGACGGGCTCGCGGGGGCGCCGGCCGCCGGAGAGCTGCCGGAGGCGGCGGGGGTCTCGAAGCGGTTGGACGCCGGCGCGGAACCGCTGCTGCATCCGGCGGCGGCGAGCGTCAGCAGCAGGCCGGCCGCGGTGAGTCGGAGAGGGCGCACGACCGCGAGGATACGCTTGCCCGATTGGCGAACTGCCGCCCGAATTGTGGATCACCGCATCACCGGTTACCGGCCGCGAGCGTTGGACCACCGACGGGATGGAGCCGGAGGTGCCAGCGTGAGCCCGCAACAGGTTGTCACACCCGTGGTCTACGGTCAGCAGGTGCCTGAAGAGTCCGTCCCCGCCGAGCAGGTCGTCGCCGACGACCAGCCGGCGACGCCCGCCCCGGAGCCGGAGCCCGACGCCGCCCTCGCCGAGGCCGGGGCCGACGACTCGGGCAGGTTCACCGTGCGGCTGGACAACTTCACCGGCCCGTTCGACCTGCTGCTGCAGCTGATCGGCAAGCACAAGCTGGACGTGACCGAGGTCGCGCTGCACCAGGTCACCGACGACTTCATCGCCTACATCCGGGCCATGGGCGACGACTGGGACCTCGGCGAGGCCAGCGAGTTCCTGCTGGTCGCGGCGACCCTGCTCGACCTGAAGGCGGCGCGGCTGCTGCCCGCGGCCGAGGTCGAGGACGAGGAAGACCTCGCCCTGCTCGAGGCACGCGACCTGCTGTTCGCGCGCCTCCTTCAGTACAAGGCGTTCAAGGAGGCCGCGGCGTACCTGGCGCAGCTGGAGGACACCGGGGCGAAACGCTGGCCGCGCGCGGTGTCGATGGAGCCGCGGTATGCCGAGGCCCTGCCCGACCTGGTGCTCGGCATCGGCGCGGAACGGCTGTTCAAGCTGGCGCTCAAGCAGTTCGTGCCCAAACCCGGGCCGCCGCAGGTGTCGATCGCGCACATCCACCAGGTGCGGGTCAGCGTGCGCGAGCACGCCTCGTTGCTGCGCGACCGGCTGCGGCGTGCCGGGCACGCCACGTTCAGCCTGCTGACCGCCGACTGCGAGAACACGCTCGAGGTGGTGGCCCGCTTCCTGGCGCTGCTCGAGCTGTACCGCGAGGGCCTGATCGACTTCGAGCAGCCGGTGTCGCTGGACGAGCTGACCGTGCGCTGGATCGGCGGCGAGACCCCCGACGTCGAGCTGGACATCGACGACTACGAGGGCAGCAAGCCGGCCGACGAGCCCGGCCCGGAAGAGAACGACGCGCAAGTGGCGCTGGAGGAACCATCGTGAGCAACGACGAGCAGCCCGAATCCCTGGCGGCTCAGGCGGCGGCGTGGGTGCCGCCGTGGGAACGGCCCGCCCGCGAGCCGGATCGCGCCTTCCAGCAGGCGGTGGAGAACGCGGCCCGGGCCGAGCACGCCGGCGACGAGGAACGCGCCGAGGCGGATCTGTCCGATGACGACGACGACTTCGACGAAGCGTCCAAGGGCGGCGAGCCGTCCGGCAACCAGGGCGTTCTCGACGACGAGCCGGACCACGCGGTGGTGGACGCGCCCGCCGGGGACGACGACCTGGAGTCGACCGAGGTGCCGGTCGGGCCCGAGCTGCCGGTGCCGGGGGCGGTCGAGGAGGCCGAGGGCGAGCCCGGCATCGACGAGCCGCTGTCCCCGGACGGCGACGACGCGGGCGACGTCTTCGACGCGGCCGCCGACGACGACGTGAGCGATGACGACGACGTCGACCTGCCGGTGGGGGAGGAGCCGGACGAGCCGGCGGCTGCCTACGCCGTACCCGGGCAATCGTCCAAGGCCCGTGGGAGCCTGCCGTCGCGTACGGGAGGGAAGGTGACCGAAGCCGGCGCCGAGGCGCCCGGCTCCGATCTCCCGGGGTTGGCGGACGACGCCGAGCTGGCGGCGGCGCTCGAGGCGATCCTGCTGGTCGTCGACGAGCCGGTGGCCGAGATGCAGCTCGCGCAGATCCTGGAGCAGCCGACCGAGCGGGTGGCGGCCACGCTCGACGACATCTCGGCGCGGTACACGGCCGCCGGGCACGGCTTCGACCTGCGGCGGGCGGCCGGTGGCTGGCGTCTCTACACGCGGCCGGAATATGCGGCCTACGTGGAACGGTTCGTTCTCGACGGGCAGTCCGTGCGGCTGACCCAGGCGGCGCTGGAGACCTTGGCCGTCGTGGCGTACAAGCAGCCGGTGACCCGGTCGCGCATCTCGGCCATCCGCGGTGTGAACTGCGATGGGGTCATGCGTACGCTTGTCACCCGCGGCCTGATCGAGGAGTGCGGCACCGAGGGCGAGACCGGGGCACATCTGTACCGGACGACGCCGCTCTTCCTGGAGAAACTCGGGCTCAACTCGGTCGATCAGCTGCCGCCGCTCGCACCGTTCCTGCCCGACGACGTGGAAGAAGTACTCGATGCCTCAGGCTGACACCGCCGAACGCCTCCAGAAAGTGCTGGCGGCCGCCGGTGTTGGATCCCGCCGCGCCTGCGAAGATCTGATCTTCCGCCGGCGCGTGACGGTCAACGGCAAGGTCGCCAAGCTCGGCGACAAGGTCGATCCAGCAACCGCGGAGATCCACGTCGACGGCCAGCGGGTGATCACCAACACCAAGCTGGTCTACCTGGCGATGAACAAGCCGCGCGGCGTCGTCTCCTCGCTCGACGACGAGAAGGGCCGCACCGAGCTCGCCGACTTCCTCGGCCAGTTCGAGCAGCGCCTCTACCACGTCGGCCGCCTCGACGCGGACAGCGAGGGCCTGCTGCTGATCACCAACGACGGCGACCTGACCAACAAGCTGACCCACCCCCGGTACGGGATCTCCAAGACGTACCTGGCCGAGGTCATCAACGGCCCGCTGGCCCGCAACGTCGGCCGTCAGCTGATGGCCGGCATCGAGCTGGAGGACGGCCCCGCGCGCCTCGACAGCTTCCGCCTGGTCGACGCGATCGGCAAGACGGCCCACGTCGAGCTGACCCTGCACGAGGGCCGCAAGCACATCGTGCGCCGCATGATGGAGGCCGTCGGCCACCCGGTGACCCGCCTGATCCGCACGTCGGTCGGCCCGATCCGCCTGGGCGACCTGCGCCCCGGCGGCTTCCGCCACCTGTCGAACGCCGAGGTCGCGGCCCTGTTCAAGGAGGCCGGCGACTAGCTCGTCCCCAATCGGCGGCGTCGCGCGGCCTACGGCGCCGGCTTCTCGGCCAGGGCCGCGAGCGCCGGCGCGTACATCCGCGTCTTGATCGTCTCCAGCGTCGGGCCGGCCTTGGCGGCGTGCGCCTGAGCCAGGGCAAAAGCCTCATTGCGTACGGCGTCCTCGCTCACCGCAAGGTCGACGATCTGCCGTGCGCAGGCGTCCTGGCCGCCGTACCGTCGTGCGGTCACCATCGCCTCGTGGGCCGTCTGCGGGGTCAGCCGGGCCTGGATCAGCGCGGACATGCCGGTCGTGAACGGGATGGCGATGTCGGCCTCGGGCAGGCACCAGAAGCCGCGGTCGGCGCGCATGACCCGCAGGTCGTGGGCCAGCGACAGCATCGCGCCGGCGGCGAACGTGTGGCCCTGCAGCGCGGCCACCGTCACCATCGGCAGGGTCAGCACGCGGGCGAACAGCGCCTGGACCCGCGTCCCGTACTCGGTGAACTGCTCGGGGTGCTCGGACAGCCAGTCGAGATCCAGGCCGTTCGACCAGATCTTGCCGGTCGCGGCGGTCACCAGCGCGCGGGGGCCGTCGCCGGCGACGACCTCGTCGAGCAGCTCGTTGACCTGCGCCAGGAAGTCGGGATGGAGGCGGTTCTCGCCGTCGCCGAGGTCCAGGACATAGACGGTGTCGTGCCGGTCGAGCGTGGGCATCGCGACCTCCTTGCGGCTACTGACGGGTAACATACCCTAGTTCGTCGAAGCCGTGGGGGACGGGCACAATGGGAGGGTTGGGTCGGGCGGGCGAACGGAGGATTGACGGTGGCGGAAGAAGTACGGCCGGAGAAGTGTGTGGTGGCCGTCGACGGCCCCTCCGGTTCGGGCAAGTCCACCGTCTCCCGGCGTCTGGCGACCGCCCTGGACGGGGTCTACCTGGACACCGGTGCGATGTACCGCGCGGTCACCTGGTCTGTTCTGCAGGCCGGCGTCGACCTGGCGGACCAGGAGGCCATCGCGAAGATCGCGCTGGAGACCGAGCTTTCGATCGGTACGGACCCGGCAGCCCCGCATTTCGCGGCGAACGGGGTCAGCGTCGACGCGCCGATCCGAGGGCCGGAAGTCACCGGCGCCGTGTCGGCCGTGGCCGCGGTTCCCGCCGTACGCAAGCACCTGGTTTTTCTGCAGCAGGAGATCATCGCGTCCCACCCGCGCATCGTCGTGGAAGGCCGGGACATCGCGTCGGTCGTAGCCCCTGACGCCGACCTCAAGGTCTACCTGACCGCCTCGTCCGCGGCCCGCGCCCAGCGGCGCAGCGCCGAGGACGCCACCGACGTCGCCGCCACCGAGGCCGATCTCGCCCGGCGTGACAAGCTCGACTCGTCCCGCGCGGCCGACCCGCTGCGCCAGGCCACGGACGCGATCGAGGTCGACACGACCGGCATGGGCATCGACGAGGTCGTCGCGTACGTGCTGGGACTTTTGAAAAGCAAGGTACAAGCGTGAGCGAGTTTCCCGTAGAGCTCGACGTCGTCGCTCCCGACGACTCGAATGCTCCGGTTCCCGTGGTGGCCGTCGTCGGCCGGCCGAACGTCGGCAAGTCGACGCTGGTCAACCGCATCATCGGCCGTCGTCAGGCGGTCGTCGAGGACGTGCCCGGGGTGACCCGGGACCGCGTGCCCTACGACGCCCAGTGGAACGGCCGCCGGTTCACCGTCGTCGACACGGGCGGCTGGGAGCCGGACGCGCGTGATCGCGCCGCCGCCATCGCCGCGCAGGCCGAGATCGCCGTCCAGACGGCCGACGTCGTGATCTTCGTGGTCGACGTGACGGTCGGCGCGACCGACGTCGACGAGGCCGCGGTCAAGATGCTGCGGCGGTCGCACAAGCCGGTCATTCTGGTCGCGAACAAGGCCGACAATCAGAACCTCGAACTCGAAGCGGTCGGCTTGTGGTCGCTCGGACTGGGCGAGCCGCACCCGATCTCGGCGCTGCACGGCCGCGGCTCGGGCGATCTGCTCGACGACATACTTTCGGCCCTACCGCCCACCCCGCCGGTGGTGGAAGGCGGACCCCGAGGCCCCCGCCGGGTCGCCCTGGTCGGGCGCCCCAACGTCGGCAAGTCGTCGCTGCTCAACAAGGTGTCCAAAGAAGAGCGAGCGGTCGTCGACTCGGTCGCCGGCACCACGGTCGACCCGGTGGACAGCCTCGTCGAGATGGACGGGGAGGTGTGGCAGTTCGTCGACACGGCCGGCTTGCGCAAACGCGTCAACCAGGCCTCCGGCACGGAGTATTACGCCGCCTTGCGTACGGCCGGAGCCGTCGAAGCCGCCGAGGTGGCCGTCGTGCTTCTGGACGCCGCCGAGCCGATCTCCGAGCAGGACCAGCGCGTCCTGACCCAGGTCGTCGAGGCCGGCCGAGCCCTGGTGATCGCCTTCAACAAGTGGGACCTGGTCGACGCCGACCGCCGCTTCTACCTGGACAAGGAGATCGACCGCGAGCTCAAGCGCATCCCGTGGGCGATCCGCGTCAACATCTCGGCCAAAACGGGCCGAGCGGTCGACAAGCTGGCGCCCGCACTGCGTCGTGCCCTGGAGTCGTGGGAGCAGCGCGTCCCCACCGGCGCCCTGAACCAGTGGCTGACCGCGCTGACCCAGGCCACCCCGCACCCCGTACGGGGCGGTCGCGCCCCCCGCATCCTCTTCGCGACGCAGGCAGGGGTGGCGCCGCCCCGGTTTGTGCTGTTCACGACCGGGCCGCTGGACGCCGGGTACCAGCGGTTCATCGAGCGCAAGCTCCGCGAGGAGTTCGGCTTCGAGGGGTCACCCATCGAGGTGTCGGTCAAGCCGCGCAAGAAGACCGGCCCGGGGGGTCGGGGCAAGGCCCACGGGTAGGGCGTTGTAGGCTGTAGGGGTTGCCGCGCGGGGTCGGTTTCCCGGGTGGCATCGGGCTGTAGCGCAGCTTGGTAGCGCACTTGACTGGGGGTCAAGGGGTCGCAGGTTCAAATCCTGTCAGCCCGACAGCGAAGGGGTTTTCGCAGGTCAGAGACTTGCGAGAGCCCCTTTCTCGTGTCTGACGACGTCAGCCGGGTCGAGCACGCCGCTTGTAGACCCCTTGACTCGGCAGGTGACGAGAGATGCCCCTACTGAAGCTCGACCGACTGTGCGAAGGCCTGGAGAAGGGCGACTGGGCCGGCTTCCTACGCGACTGGGACCGCGCCCTGCGGGCCGGGAATCACCCGGAGACGACCCGCTACAACTACCTGCTGGCCGCCGCGCAAATGGCCAAGTATCTGGCCGATGAGTCCCCCGATCCGGACGCCGATGACGCCGCGCAGGATCCCACCCTGGTGACGAAAGCACACGTCGAGTCGTTCCAGGCGTGGATGATCGAGACCCGGTCGGCGTCGACCGCGCTGAACAAGCACAAGAGCTTGCAGCAGTTCTTCAAGTACCTGGTGGAGGAAGAGGAGATCGACCGGTCACCGATGGAGCGGGTGAAGCAGCCGCAGACCCCGCAGAAACTCGTGCCGATCATGGGGGACGACGACACGAAGAAACTGCTCGACGGCACCAAGGGCAAGACGTTCATGTCGTTGCGGGACGAAGCGCTGATCCGGCTGTATTACAACACTGGCGCACGCCTGTCGGAAATCGGGAATCTGCTGCTGGCCGATCTGGACATGAACACCGAGTCGGTGCACCTGCACGGCAAAGGCGCCAAGGACCGCCGGGTGCGGTTCGGCCCGAAGACGTCCCGGGCGATCGCCCGGTATCTGCGGGCCCGGGCGAAGCGGAAAGGCGCTGCCGAGGTGCCGCAGCTGTGGATGGCGGAGAAAGGCGGAAAGCCGCTGTCGCCCAACGGCATCAAGCTGATGCTCAAGCGCCGCGGCGCGGCCGCCGGTGTGACGAATACGCACGCGCACCGGTGGCGGCACAACTTCGCCCATGAATGGCACCGGGCCGGCGGGAACACCGGTGACCTGATGCTGTTGCTGGGGTGGGCGTCGGAGGACATGCCGCGTAGGTACGGGGCGAGCGCGGCGGCGGAGCGGGCGCAGGAGCTGCAGGTGCAGATGGGCATCGGCGAGCGAATCTAACCGGTTTCTGGCTGCGGCGGCGGTATCCGCCGCCGCAGCCAGGCTGTCGAATACAGGGGAGGAGGACAGAGAAGGACAACCGCGGACAACTTCCGGTCGCTGCGGCCAGCTCCGATGATCGACAGAGCGCCGCGCATGCGGATGTGCGGCGCGCTACGTGCCCTTGCGCGTAGTCAAGGAGTCCATCGGCTGGGCTCGCGCATCGTCTGCGGGGTGAGGTGGGTGCTGGATCTGCTGAAGGTCGGCCATGGACTGGCGCCGGCCTGGTTCGACTACCTACGGGACTGGGACCGCACCCTGCGCGCGGGGAACTACCCGGAGACCACCCGTTACAACTACCTGATCGCCGGCGCGCAGCTCGGGCGGTACCTGCTCGACAACGCGGGCCGGCTCGACGCCGGTGAGGCGGCGGAGGATCCGACCGAGGTGCAGCGGGGCCACGTCGAGGAGTTCCAGGCGTGGATGGTGCAGACCAGGTCGGCGTCCACGGCGCTGAACAAGCACAAGGGTCTGCAGCAGTTCTTCCGGTGGCTGGTCGAGGAGGAAGACCTCGATCGGTCACCGCTGGATCGGGTGAAGCAGCCGAAGACCGCGCAGGTCCTCATCCCGATCCTGGGCGACGACGACACTGCCAAGATCCTGGCTACCTGCAAAGGCAAGGACTACCTGGCGTTGCGGGACGAGGCGATCATCCGGATCTTCTACAACACGGGGGCCCGGCTGTCGGAGGTCGCCGGCCTGCAGCTGGACGACGTGGATCTGAACAGCGACTCGCTGCTGTTTCACGGCAAGGGCATGAAGGATCGGCGGGTGCGGTTCGGCCCGAAGACCGGGCATGCATTGAGCAAGTTTCTCCGCGTTCGTGGCCGACGCCGAGCGGCCCGGTCGTCCGCGATGTGGCTGCCGGCCCGAGGTGATATTCCGCTGTCGTCGAATGGCATCAAGATCATGCTGCGGCGTCGTGGCGGGCTGGCCGGGGTGGCCGATGTCCACGCGCATCGGTGGCGGCACAACTTCGCCCACCAGTGGAAACTCGCCGGCGGAGACACCGGCGATCTGATGCTGGTTCTGGGCTGGGCGTCCGATGACATGCCCCGCCGGTACGGGGCTTCGGCCGCGGCCGAACGCGCGCAGCAGACCCACGCGCGGCTGCGAATCGGTGAACGGGTGTGAGGGGGCGTGCGATGGCGTTGAATGCGAAGCAGCGGTCGCGGCGGGCCCGGATCGCCGCGCATGCGTCATGGGCGAATACTGCGGACCGCCGGGGGCGGACGGCGTCGGCGACAGCGTCGTTCCTGGCGCGGTTTGAGAAGCAGGTCGACCCGTTGGGGGTATTGGACCCGGAGACGCGGGCGAAAATGGCCGAGCATGCTCGGCGGGCGTACATGCTGCAACTGGCCGAGAAGTCGGCCCGGGCCCGCCGACGTGTGGCTGGGGATCAAGAGTGAGGGCATCTGCTCGGGGAAGGCGGTGAGATGTGCGGCGCGAACGGGCGTTAGCGCTGACCGAAGGTGTCCTGGAACGCCTTGCCGCCGGTCAAGACGTGTGGCCCTTGCGTCTGGTCCAGGAGGTATACGTATACGGATCGTTCGCCCGGGGTGCACTCCAGCCGGGTGACGTCGACCTGGACGTGGAGTTCAACCACCAGGACGAGCAGTGGCAAACCGAGTTCGTCCAGGGGCTCAGCTACGGCTACGACGCTCGGCGGGTATTCAGGCAGGCGTTGGTCGGTCGCAAACGCGGCGTGCAGTTCACGTTCGACCGGCATGACAGCGCGGACTTCCCGATGACGTTGCTGTGGCGCCGCGGCGAGGACCTGCAGACGGCGATGCAGCGGCTTCACGCAATCCCCGTTGATCCCACGGCCGGAAGAGCTGAACGGGACGCCATGCTGCCCGAGTTTCTCGGGATGGAGCGTTGGCTGCCTCGTCTTTACCGCGAGCTACTCATTGGAGCTGTCGACGCCGGCGCCATCCGTCTGGAACGGCTGACGCTCGCCGACAGGGAGGTCAAGGATCCGACGGCGCTGGCACATCTGAACGGACGCTGGCCGTCGACCAGTCCGCTGCACCGAGCAGGCAACGCCGTCTTCGCGCATCTGCTCGAGCGAGGTATCGAACCAGCGATGGTGCATCTCCACGGACGTGACGTCGAGAACGACGTCACGCCATACTTCGCGGGGTTCGGTCTCCGCTACTTCGATGCCATGCAGCGATGTCTCACTGAGCACGGCGGCAAAGAGTGGATTGAAGTCATCCATCCCACCCGCCGCGGGGACTTGCTCGCGCTCAAGATCATCGCCGTCTCGCGTGCTCGGCTGGAGACGCTCAGCTGGGCGTGAACGAGACAATCGCTACTTTATGGCCTTACAGACGAACTGAGGCAGTTTCAGACCTGGTTGGAGCACCAGCAACCCGGCAGGTTATTGGTTCTCGGCCGCTTCCCGTTCGGCAATGAAGTGATCCACCGAAGACCGGCGAAAGCGTACAAATTTGCCTACTCGGAAGCCGTTGGGGCCGTGACCGGCAGACCGCCATTTCCGCACGGTTGTTACTGGGACCTTAAGTATTTCGGCGACTTCTCCGATTGTCAGAAGCTCGTCACCTTTCGGCTTTCCTTCGTCACTATGCATGCTCGAATCCTTCATCTTGGTTGGAGGGGGTTGACTCGAGGATTGCATCACACGAGATTCAGTGCATGCTCTTATGTATCTGCAGGTGATTGTTTTGGACGGGGGGATGAATGATGGAGGGCGAAGGCGAAACAATGTTGCGGTTGCTTGGTTTGCCGTCCTTGGTCGGGAAGCAAGTTGCGTCGTCGTTGGACGCTTGGACAGTCGCTGTCAAGTCAGACCAACCTGGCCGGCACGCCATCGAGCCTTACGCCGTTGCTCGGGCCGTTCCTGGCGGCGGTTCGAGTAGTCTCGAGCCGAAGGTCGAACAGTCTAGGTTCCTAGGAAGATTCACGGGATGTGGTTTTCACCCGGATCGGGCTGCCGTTCCTGCCTCGAGTTGCCATGTGTAGGGGCGATGTGATCGGGCATGCCGTTGCCC
The DNA here is from genome assembly GCF_934643405.1 of uncultured Actinoplanes sp. Classification (GTDB taxonomy): domain Bacteria; phylum Actinomycetota; class Actinomycetes; order Mycobacteriales; family Micromonosporaceae; genus Actinoplanes. Next base: position 24,852 of record NZ_CAKUCL010000046.1, on the reverse strand, counting down.
GGCCCACATCACGGGATGAACCGACGAGACCGGCACGTACGGCCGCCGGTCCGCCGCCTCCACGGCCGGTCCGGCGCACCCCGGGCACCAGCCCCGATTCAGCTATAACCCGATGGAGAGGTCCCATGGCGCAGCAGACGATCGGCGATGTCCACGACTACCTCGCCGCGCACCGCTCGGACCTCATCGAGGAGCTGGTCGGCTGGCTGCGGCTGCGCTCGGTCGCCGGCCTGCCGCAACACGCGGTGGACCTGACCCGGTCGGCGAACTGGCTGGCCGCAGCCCTACGGGCCACCGGGTTCCCGACCGTGGAGGTGTGGCCGGTCGAGGGGGCGCCGGCGGTCTACGCCGAGTGGTGCGCCGCGCCCGGTGCGCCGACGGTGCTGGTCTACAGCCACCACGACGTACGGGCGGCCAAGGACGAGCAGTGGGAGGAGACACCACCGTTCGAGCCGGCCGTTCGCGACGGCAGGGTTTACGGCCGAGGTGCCTCTGATGCCAAGGGCCAGGTGCTGGCCCACGTCTGGGCGGTGCGGGCGCATCTGGCGGCCACCGGGTGCAGCGCACCGGCGGTCAACTTGAAGTTCCTGGTGGAGGGCGAGGAGGAGACCGGTTCGGCGCACCTGGACGAGGTGCTGCGGGACAACCGGGAGCGGTTGGACGCGGATCTGATCGTGTTCTCGGACACGCTGATGTGGCGCGCGGATCACCCCGCTGTGTGCACCAGCCTGCGCGGCATGGTCGGTGCCCAGCTGGAGATCTACGGGCCGTTGCGCGACGTGCACAGTGGCGCGGTGTCCGGTCCCGCGCCGAACCCGGCGGTGGAACTGGCGAAGGTGCTGGCCGCCCTCTATGACGACAAGAATCGCATCACCCTGCCCGGTTTCTACGACGACGTCGCCGAGCCGTCCGAGCGTCGCCGTGCGGAGCTGGCCGCGTTGCCGTTCAGCGACCAGGACTGGCTGGAGCGCTCGGAGACCCGCAGCGCGGATGGTGAGGCCGGCTACACCGTGCTGGAGCAGTTGTGGACGCGGCCGGCCGTCGAGGTGCTCAGCCTGATCGCGGGTGATCCGGTCGGCGCGTCCCGCTCGGCGGTTCCGGCGGTCGCGACGGCCAGCCTCAGCTTCCGTACGGTCTGCGGGCAGAAGGGGGCCGACGTCGCCGCCCAGTTGCGCCGCTGGGTCGGCGAGACCATCGGTGACGGTGTCGACTACGAGCTGACGATCGCCGAGGAGATCGCCCAGGAACCGTACGAGACCCCGCCGGATCTGCCCGCGCTGGAGATCCTGTCGGCCGCGATGCAGGACGGTTTCGGCAAGCCGGCCGGCCGGATGGGCAATGCGGGCGGCGGACCCGCGGAACTGCTCGCACGTCGGGTGCAGGCGCCGGTGGTGTTCTTCGGTACCGGGCTGCCGGAGGACCGTTGGCACGACAGCGACGAACGTGTCGCCGTGCAGATGCTCCTCAACGGCGCGGCCACGCTGGCCGGCTACTGGCAACGGCTGGCCGACCTCCGCGAGGTTTGACCGTCCCGCGAACGGAGTATTCGCTCCCGCTCCAGCGATGCCGCCACCGGGCGGTCGCTCCGCACGAACGGCATCTGTCATGCACACCGTCTCCGCATCTTCGCTACCTGCCTACGCCGCGAACGCCGACCTGCTGACCGTCGGCGTCGAAGCAGGCATGCTGATCCCCGACACCGCCGACCCGACCATGAAGACCGTACGAGTCGTCGCCGCCCCGGCCGGCCTCAGCTGAGCGGCGGCCGGGCTCAGGTCACCACCGGCGGCATGCCGGCCTCCGCGGCCGCCACCGTGTCGTACACATCCAGCACCTGGTCCACCGCCGACACCCGCAACACGTACTCGACCGGCGGCCGCACCGCGGCGACACACAACCGGCCGCCCCTGGCGCCCAACTGCTTGAACCACACCATCAGCACACCCAGACCGCTGGAGTCCATGAACGTCACGTCGGTGAGGTCAAGCACCACCTGCACGGCTCCCGCGTCGGCGACGTCCTGGAGGAAATCAAACAGCTCAGGGCTGGTGTCCGAGTCCACCTCACCGCCGACCCCCACCGCGGCGCAGGCACGCCCGGGCAGGGACGACAACTGCAGATCCACGGCCGCCTCTCGACGCCGGCCACCACGTCCGGCCGCCGATCGGCGGCCTTGCCACCTTAATATCCACAGCGGCGGCTACGAACCGGCGCGAAGGAGCCGACTGCGATTCCGTCGCACAGCGGCGCCGGTCAGGCGGCGAACTCTGCCCATGGTGTGGGAGGGACGCGAAAGAGCTCGGCGGCACCCGGAGCCATGGTGAGCGCCACCAGCGCATGAGAGATGTGCCCGAGCGGAAGGACGAGGTCGACGCAGCCGGTGGCCAACGCTGCCCCCGGCATGTCACCAGCCTTCGCCGTGCGCGGATCTTGAACCATGGTGCGGCCGCCGTGGCCTTTGACGGCGCGGATCCCGGCGGCGCCGTCGGTGAGGCGACCGGTCAGCACGGCGGCGATGGCCCGCGGCCCGTACGCGTGGGCCACGCTCGTGACCAACGGGTCGGCGGTGTGCGCACTGCCGGCCGGCCGCGGCCACAACTGGGCGTCCTTGACGGCTGCGGTGTGCCGGGCCGGCAAAACGGCGACTCCGGGCCCCGCGATCGGATGACCGTCGCGCGCCAGGGAGACCGGCAGGGCGGTGCGCCACTGCAAGGACTCGACGAACGAGACATCGGCTGCCGGCGTGCGGTGCTGCACCACCACCATGGCCGCCGGGAAGTCCGCCGGCAGACCGGCGAGTACCTGCGCGACGGCCGACGGGCCACCGAGGGACGCCGCGACGACGACCACATCGAAAGGCGTCCGCCCCGCGCTGCTGTGTGCGGTCGCTGACACAGGGCCATGCTACCGACTCTGTACGGCATCTGGCATAACCGGCGGGTGCTGGGGTACGCGGGCGGCCCGTGATGAGGAGGCTCGTCGTGAGCAGCATCGACCTGGACACCGCTCGCAACCTCAACTTCCTGCTGGCGGCCCTGCCGGACGGTGAGTGGGCGGCGATGCGCCCGCACGTGCAGCTCGTCGAGCCGACGTTGAAGGACATCGTCTACAAAGTCGGTGAGACCATCGCGCACGTCGACTTCCCGGCGACCGCCGTGCTTTCCATGATCAATGAAGTCGACGGTGAAGCGGCGGTCGAGGTCGCCACGATCGGCCGTGAGGGCATGAGCGGGCTGCCGGTGTTCCTCGGCGTGCCGGAGAGCCCGAACACCGTACTGGTGCAGATGCCGGGCGTCCTGATCCGGATGTCCGCGCCTCAGTTGCGCGAGTTCCTCCTCGGTGACGGTGCGCTGCACGGTCAGCTGCATCGCTACGTGCAGGCCACGATCGTGCAGCTGTCGCAGAACGTGGCCTGCAACCGGATCCACACCACGGAGGAGCGAGCCGCCCGGTGGCTGCTCATGACCGCCGACCGGGTGGGCGGCCCGCACTTCGTGCTCACCCAGGAGTTCCTGGCTCAGATGCTCGGTGTGCGGCGGGCCACGGTGTCGCTGACCGCTGGGCTCCTGCAATCCGCCGGCCTGATCAGCTACCGCCGCGGCAACATGACGATCGAGAACCGTGCCGCGCTCGAAGAGATCGCCTGTGACTGCTACCGCATCGTGCGTGCCGAATTTGACCGTCTGCGAACCGGGCAGGACGACAGCCGCTCCTTCTGAGGTAACAATGGTGAGGTGCCCGCTGTTCGTTGTGAGATCGACCAGGTCGGCACGCGCACGGTGGTGCATCTGTCTGGCGAACTCGCCATCTCGACCGCGCCGGCGGTGCGCACGACTCTGGCGAAGTGTCTGGTGGAGCAGCCGGACACGTTGGTGGTGGACGTCGCTGCGCTGACGGTCGCCGAGCCGGCCGCGTTGTCGGTGTTTCTCGCGGTGGCACGGCAGGCCTCGGTGTGGCCGGGGACGCCGTTGCTGCTTTGCGCCCCTGACCCGGCGTTGGCGTCCGCGCTGACGGCCGGCTACGGCCGGCTGCGGGTGTTCCCGTCGCTGGCTCAGGCGCTGGCCGCCCCGCCGGGGCGCCGGCTGATGTCGATCAGCGATCTCGTTCTGCCGGTCAGCGGCGCGGCCCGCCGGGCGAGAGATGTGGCCACCGAGGCGTGCAACCAGTGGAAGCTGCCGCATTTGGCCGACCCGGCTGCTCTGGTGGCGGGTGAGCTCGTGACCAACGCGGTCGTGCACGCCGGGACGATGGCCGACCTCCGTCTGTCCCTGGGTCGCCGGTACGTGATGATCGCGGTGCGCGACGGCAGCACCGCTGTTCCCCGCATGTCGGCGGAGCCATTGGCGGATCCCGCCACCGGCCGTGGGCTGTTGCTGGTCAGCGTGACGGCGCACCGGTGGGGAAGCCTGCCCGCCCAGGACGGCAAGGTGGTGTGGGCGACGTTGCCGGTCGCGACACGCTGAGATCGTCCGGTCGGACAGAGGTGCGCAGGTCACCGCCGGTCATGCCTCATCGGCGGTCATGACGACGATGGCGCCCGTCGTGCCCGAGGTGGGGTCCAGCAGCGGCGTGCAGACGACCCCGACCCGGATCGGACGGCCACGGCGGTTGACGGCCTCGACGACGGCCTCCTCGCGTGCCGAGTCGCCGGACAGGACCGCGCGCAGCAGCGGCCGTAGACCGTCGGTGGGCAGACCGATGTCCAGGTTCAGGAAGTGCTCACCGAGGGTCTCGTCCTCCCGCAACCCCCACATCTGTTCGGCGTTGCGGTTCCAGGCCCGTACCTGCAGGCCCGCGCCGACCACAGCCACACCGGAGGGCAGGCTGGTGAGCAGCGACTGCAGAAAGGTCTTGGTGTTGTCGAGCTCGTTGGTGCGATCCCGCAGGGCGCTGTTGATCGTCTGCAGCTCGTCGTTGGTCGACTGCAGTTCCTCGTTGGTGGTCTCCAGTTCCTCGTTCGTGGACTGCAGCTCCTCGTTGGTCGTCTCCAGTTCCTCGACGCTGGACTGCAGTTCCTCGTTGGTGGTCTCCAGTTCCTCGTTCGTCGACTGCAACTCCTCGTGAGCCGTCTCCGCCTGCCGGGTGGCCAGGTCGAGCTCGCTGCGCAGCTGCTGCACCTCGGTACGGTCCTGGAAGACCAGCGCGACCCCCAGCAGGCTGGCGTCCGTACCGGTCAACGGGTTGACGTCCACCCGCAGGACCACCGCCTCGGTGCCGGGACGGGTGTACTCGATGTCGGGGACCCGGACCGTACGGCGCTCGACCTGGGCCTGGTCGATGTAGCCGCGCAGCTCCGCGGGCCGGTACGACAGTTCCAGATCGCGGAAGGGCCGGCCGACATCCCGGGTCGACACCCCCAGCATCGTCTCGGCCTGCCGGTTCGTCAGGGCGACCAGTCCATCGGCGGTCACCACGACCTGCGCCACCGGGCACGTCGCGAACGCCTCGTCGCGGAGCCGATCCAAGCCGACCAGCTCGGCGACGGCCGCCGCGGGCATCCCGGGCGGTGCGGCCGGGATCGTACGGGGTGCCGGCGCCGCCCGTTTCTGAAAAACGCGCCGCTTGAGGTCCACCGGCGCGAACGTCTCGCCGTGGCTGAGCAGCATCTCGGCCTTGCCGAGGAACAGCACCCCGTTGTCGGCCAGCGCGAAGTGCAGCCGCGACAGGATCCGCGACTGTGCCTCAGCATTGAAATACATCAACGTATTGCGGCACGTGAGCAGGTCCACCCGGGATATCGGGGCGTCCTGCATCAGGTCGTTGCGCCCGAAGATGACCGACCGGCGCAGATCCTTGCGGAAGACGTGCCGTCCGCCTACGAGTTCGAAATAGCGCTGCACCAGCTCCTCGGGCACCCCGGCCAGTTGCCGGTCGGTGTAGCTGGCCAGGCGCGCCTCGGTCAACGCCTCCTCGTCGACGTCCGTGGCATAGATCTTGACCCGCTCCCGGAACTGCTCCATGCCGATCTCCTCGGCCAGCACCATCGCTACCGTGTACGCCTCCTCGCCGGAGGCGCAGCCCGCGCTCCAGGCCCGGATCGGCGCGCCATCGCCCTTGTCGGCCAGCAACTGCGGAACGACCTTCTCCCGCAGGTACGCCCAGGCGTCCGCGTCGCGGAAGAAGCCGGTGACGTTGATCAGGATGGTGTTGAACAGCGCGGTGAACTCCTCCGGATGCACCTCGAGGTAGTCCAGATAGTCCCCGTACGACTGCACCTCGACCTGCGCCATGCGCCGGCCGACCCGGCGCATCAGGCTGGCTCGCTTGTACCCCGTGAAGTCGAATCCCCGGGACTCCTTCAGATACACCAGCAGCGCCTCGAACTGCGGGTCGTCCGACGTCACCTGGTCCTCCAAGCCCTGCGTGCACCATCGTCGTCGCTACCGTACCGGCAGAGCTGCCCGCCTCGCCCATGGCGGCCACGCATCAGCGGACCGCGGTTTGCCGCCGCTGCGAGCTGGGCATTACCGCGGCATGACCGCCCCCGAGGTCCACCATCATGACCTCGTGGTACTCGGCGCCTCCGCAGGTGGCGTCGAAGCGCTGCGCGACGTGGTCTCCGGCCTTCCCGCCGGCCTTCCCGCCGCGGTCCTGGTGGTCCTGCACATGCCCGCCCACGCCGACAGCGCCCTGGCCACAATCCTGAACCGCTGCGGACCGTTGCCCGTCGAGCCGGCGCGGCACGGCGCCCCCCTGCGGCCCGGACGGATCCAGGTCGCCGTACCCGATCAACATCTACTGGTCAAAGACACACATACACTGCTCAGCCGGGCTCCGAAGCAGAACCGCGCCCGCCCTGCCGTCGATGCCCTGTTCCGCAGCGCCGCCCGCTGGCACGGCTCCCGCACCGTCGGAGCGATCCTGTCCGGCACCCTGGACGACGGAGCGGCCGGCCTCGCCGCCATCGACGCCGTCGGAGGTGCCTGCCTGGTGCAGGATCCCGCCGATGCCCTTTTCCGCGCCATGCCCACGGCGGCGCTCACCGTGGTACCGCAGGCCATCACCTGTCCGGCCGCAAACATGGGCGAGGAGATCCGGCGACTGGTCACGGAACGCCTCCCGGACCCCGTTGCCACGCCCCCCGATCCGGACCTCATCACGGAGACCGAAATGGCCGAGAACGTGCCCCGTACGGCATCCGAACTACCCGGCCACTCGGTCCCGATCAGCTGTCCCGACTGCACCGGAGGGATGAACCTGGTGCAAACCGGCGCGGCCGTGCATTACACCTGCCACATCGGTCATATCTGGTCACCGCAGACGCTGATCGCCGCGCAGCAGGACAAGATCGAGCAAGCCCTGTGGACGGCGGTGAGCATGCTGGAGGAGCAGGCCAACATCCACGACGCGCTCGCGCTGCGTGCGGCGACGGCCACCGGTCTGGGCGGGCTCACCCAGGCTCACCAGCACGCCGCCGCTCGGGAGATCCGCACGGCGGCCGGAGTGATCCGTAAACACTTCCCGGAGTTCATGAGGCAGCCGTAGCCGGCTATCGGTCCGGCTCCTCGGCCGCCAAGCGGCGATCTTCGGTGGCCTCTTCGCGATGCCGCTGTGCCTCGTCGTGATGCATCTTCGCCTGCTCGGGAAGCAGCCGGGCCGCCCGCTCGTGCACCCGCGCCGCCATGTCGTGAGTCGCGGCGGCGTCTCGATGCGCTTGAGCGGCCCGTTCAGCGCTCTGTCTCGCGTGCGTCCGCGCGTCCGCCACGCTCGACTCGTCCGTCACCGAGTCGGGATCCTCGCCCTCACGGAGTGCTTCTTGATAGCGTTGCAGCTCACCGGCTCGCTCGTGAGCCTCCTCAGCGCGCCGTGCGGCCCGCTCACCGCGGAGCCTCGCCTCAGCCGCCAGGCGATCATGCGCCTGCACGTCTTCCTCACGCATAGCACCATGGTGGCATCTCCGACCGTCAGCCGCCTCGGTCATTTCGCACCTTCGTCGGCGGAACCCCGCAGCCGGGTTGGTGAGGTGAGCGGCCGCCGGCTCGGCGGCCAGGCCGGAATGGCGAATCATGGACCGCTGTATCCGCTGTATCCGCTGTATCCGCCGGGGCGCTTGATGCCCAGCCGGCGTGACGTCGACGACCTCGGCCATCGGACACGCTTGTGCCGTCACAGCAGGTCGAGGTCCTGGTCGATCGGTGTTGGAATCCCGTCGGCGTCCGGCAGTACGGTTTGCATGATGCCGGTCTGACAGATGGCTTGACTAAATCGTCACCCCGTCTGACGCATCGATGTTTGATCATGTCAGTGAAAGGTTATCCACACTCCCGGGTGGGCCCGGCGAGGACGACGCTGCGGGAGGATGCGATGGTGACGCCCTTTGCCGTAACGAGGCGCCACGAGGGTGAGGGCGTGTCGCGGCTCGTGCTCACCGGCGACCTTGACGAGGACACCAGCAAGAGCCTGATCGGGCTGATCATCGACATTGCCGAGCAGGAGGACGTGTCGGAGATCGTCGTCGACGTGCGCCGGGTCAGGCTTCTGGCCGCGGCCGGCGTTCGTGCCCTCCTGCGTGGCCGGGAAGCCGCGGCAGAGATGGGCCGGCGATTCCGGGTGGTCAACGCGACCGGGATTGTCTACCAGGTGCTCAGAATCAGTGGCGTGCACAAGACCCTGGCGGTCACCGTCGAGTCCGACGTCGCGGCCCGCTGACCGCTGACCGGCTCGCCTCCGCCTCGATCGCCTGGTCAGCGCTCCGGCAGGCTACCGGTCTGGGTAACGTCGTCGGCGACCAGGTATATCTTGCGGTTGAGGCGTTGACTGGTGGTTCGCAGCAGGGCGAAGGCGTCATCAGCGGTGATCTTGTGAAGATGCATCAGGATGCCGACGGCGGTGCCGATCTGCCGGTTGGTTACGAGTGCCTGGTCGAGCTGGCTTGCCCGGGTCGCGCTGTCGACGTGCATGAGCAGCACGCGCGCGTGGGCGGCGAACACGGCGGCGGTGGTAAGGGCCTGCCTGTCGTACGCCGAGGGCCGGCCGCTGTAGAGGTTGAGCGCGGTGCGGTCCGGGTGGGCGTTGAGCCGGAACGACAACAGGCCCCGGATCGGGGTCCTTCTGCGGACGGCGGCCCGGAACTGTGGCCATCTGCCCTCGTTGTCCAGGTCTGCGATGTGCACCGTTTCATCGTCGGCCGCCGCCGACAGGCAGGGGCCGTCGCCGATGGCGTACTGAACGTGGTCGGCGGTGTGCGCGATGTCGGCGGAGTACGTGACGCTGCGCGGCCGGGCGTTCGGCGGCCATGCCGTGATGGCTGCCCAGTCACAGCCGGGCACCGTGGTGACGGCGAGGTCGACCAGACGTTGCAGTGCTGAGTTTCGCTGACCTCCGGCGCTCAGTTGCTCATTGATGCGAAGGAAGTCAATAGCGAGATCCGCCGCGCCGGGCAGGTCGTCCATTATTCTCCCCGATCGAGTCGTTTTGAGGATAGTTCAGCACGGGCGCTCTCCGGTTTCCAGGCTAGAACCCCTGCCGTGGCTTGGCGATGTCATCGAGGGTCAGTCCACCGTGTGCGGGTAGTCAGGGTCGAGCGTCTCGTGCCGGACCTGGACCAGTGACAAGATCATGTCTGCGGGGCTACCCGCCGGTGCATAGAGGCGCAAGGTCGTGCCGTTGCGGCGGTGCACGGCCAGCAGTTGGTGTAGCGCGGCCACGCCGGCACTGGCCAGGTGCGTCACACCGCTGAGGTCGAGGGTCAGTGAGCGCGTGCCGGTGACGCTGGCCACCCGGGTGAGCCGGTCGAACTCGGCCACCGACGCCTCGTCGATCGCACCGTCGACGCGGATCCGAGGACGCGGCGCCGATGGCTGGTCCAGCACGAGCATGGGTTCGGCCTGCGCGGGTGGTGTCGCCGGAGGGCGCTCGGAAAGTTCGCCGGTGGTGATGAGTCGGGCCGGAATGCTGGCCCGCAGTCGCACGGTGGCGGTGGTGCCGTTCTCGTCGTGCTCGATGTGCAGGGTATCGACCAGGTTCTCGGCCATGTGCAGACCGAGCCCGCGGTCGGGCGAGGGCGCCGATTCACGCCAGCGGCCCCGGTCGGCGACCCGGACCTCCAGGTGCCCCGTGTCGGTGAGTACAGCGGTGACCTCGAAGGTGCCGGTGTGCTGTGCGGCGTGGTCTACCACGTTGGTGATCAGCTCCACGACGGCGTGGCGGAGCGCGTCGGCGTCGTGGCGGTCGACGCGGATGCCGGTCAGCCAGTCGTCGAAGCGCTCCCGGACGGTTCTCACGGCTTCCCGGGTGGTGGGCACGGACATCGCGAGGTCTGCCGGTGGGGTGACCCGCTGCGCGGCGAGCAGGGTGACGTCCTCGGTGTGGTCGGTGGCGGGAACCAGTGATTGCAGGGTCCGGGTGCAGAGGCGCTCCACCGCGGAATCGGTGCCCTCGCGTACGGCATCGCCAGCGGCCTGTGCGAACTCGATCGTGCTGCGTGCGAGGTCCCGTCCGGGATGTTCCAGGATCCCGAGGGTGTAGAGCACGACCGTCTCACCATGCGACAGCCGGTCGTTGCCGATCGACGCGCTGGTGAACGCGCCCCCGACGCCGATCGGGCCGGCGCCGGTGACCGTCAGGTAACGAGCCTTGCCCGCGGGGGACAGCACCAGCGGCGGCGGATGCCCGGCGGTGCAGTACTCGAGGCTCCCGGTGACCGGGTCGAGCACGACGACGCAGACGGTCGCTGCTCGAGCGCCGCGGACCCGGCCGGCCCCGGCGTCGAGGGCGCTCAGCGCCGCGGCGACGTCGGCGGTGGTGGCGAGGTGGTCGTGCAGGAGGACGCGCAATTGGCCCATGGTGGCCGAGGCGGCCACGCCGTGCCCGACCACGTCACCGACGACCAGGGCGATCCGGCCGCCGGGCAGCGGCACGGCGTCGAACCAGTCGCCTCCCGCGGCGGCGGCGTCCGCGGGCAGGTGGGCGGCGGCTACCTGCACCGAGGGCAGCACCGGTAAGCCGGCCGGCAGCAGGTCGCGCTGCAACATGTCGATCATGTCGCGTGTCCACTCGCGGCGCTGCCGCGCGCCGGCCGCCCGCCGCTGCTGCAGCTGTTCGGTCACGTCGACCACGTCCAGGATCAGGCCGACAACCTTGTTGTCCGCTCCGAACAACGGGGTCGCGGTGAGATCGATGAAGTGCTCCACGCCCTCACCGGTCGCCGGCGGATCAGGCTCGACACGGAGCTCACGCAGCGACTCCGGCTTCCCGCTCGCGTACGCCCGTTGGAGCATCGGGAGAGCCTGATGCCCCGCCAACGCCGCGAACGTCCCGGTCGCCGGCTGCCCCAGCACGTCCTGCCGCCCGGTCCAGGCCCGGAACATCGCGGTGGCGGCGACGATCCGCAACTCCGGTCCCTCGACCGCCGCCACCAGCAACGGCATCTGATCGAAGACGCGCTGGACGACTGCCGGGTCACCCACGCGCCGGGAAAGGTCACCGCCATCCGCCGGCTCATTCGACATCCGTACGCCGCCACCTCTTGGAGAACCCGCCACTCACCAACACCTATCACGCGCTGGTGGCTGTCGCCTGCTGCGACGTACTCCCGTGCCGACGAACCGCGAAGGCGTACAGTGAGCAACTGACGGTCCCAGCCTTCGGCAGTGAGGGATCGCGACCGTCGCTTCCCCCGAGGCATCACATGGACATCACCGGCTCGATGAAGCCCGTAGACGATTACCTGCGCGTGACAATCAGCACCGGACCGGTGCCGCGTATCCATCTTTCCGGTGAACTCGACACCGACACCGTGCCACTGCTCTCCAAGATCTTCGCCGAAGCCCTCAGCTCGTCACTCCCGGCGCAGGTAGAGCTCGACCTGGCCGACCTGAGTTTCATCGACGCAGGCGGCGTCCAGTGCCTGCTGCGATGCCGGAACCTGACGCAGGATGCCGGCGCTCACCTCATCCTCAGGGACCCCACACCGTCGGTGCTCGGCGTGCTGGACACCTTGGGCCTGTCGGTGATCTTCGACATCGCCCGTCAGTCGCCGGCACCGCCCCCGAGCCGTTGCGTGACCGGCCATGGATCGGACCGCGATCGCTCCGCGCGAGTCCGCGGCGAAACGTCGGGTAGCGAGGTCGGGCACCCGCCCGGCGATGGCTTCACGCGAGCCACGGGCACGGGCACGGGCTAGCAGGAAACGACAAGGTCCGCTCGATCCCGCGTAGGAGTGACCAGCCGCGCGTTGGCCTCGTCGGAGCCGAGGACCCAGTCGCGGGCCGTGGACGGCTGCTTGCCGTGCATGACGTGACGGTGGATCAGGCGTTCCACCCGCAGCGTGTCGTCGACGTGCACGAACCAGGCTTCGTCGAGCAGCGGCCGCACACCGGCCCAAGGACCGTCGTCGAACAGCAGGTAGTTGCCCTCGGTGACGACCAGCGGCACGGCCGGCAGCACCGGGATCGCTCCGGCGACCGCCTCCTCCCGATCCCGGTCGAAAACCCAGGCGTTTGGCCAGGCCGAGACCCTCCGTCCGGGGCAGCAGGGGCGTCACCTCGTCGACCAGAGCGGCGATGAACGCGGCATAGACCGGATCGGCCATCGCCTCGGCGGTGGTGCGGTAGCCCGGCCAGGTAGCCGAGGTAACCGAGTGCGCAGTGACTCGCGTTGAGCAGCCGCTTCTTGGTCAGTTCGTACGGCGCGACATCGTCGACGAACTGCACACCGACCTGATCCAGCGGTGGGCGGCCGTTGCAGAAGCGGTCCTCGACCACCCACTGCGAGAACGGCTCGGTGATCACCGGCCAGCGGTCGGCGACACCGAACGAGCCCACGATGGCCTCCCGCTACTGCGGTGTGGTCTCCGGGGTGATCCGGCGTTCCATCAGGATGCCGTCGGTCTGCCCGATCTCATGGCGGGCGTCCGGCCGGTCTGCACTTCGACCGGCAGGCCGCCAACAGCCTCGTGGCGGTTCACGGCCTGCGGCGTTTGAATTTCTTGGCGGCGGAGCTGTGGTGAGCTGCTGGATGCGGAACGCGCTCACGAGGGTCAATGGGCCGCGCGTCTGTACCGGTGGCCTCACTGTTCCGGCGCGGTTATCCGATGGTGCGCTGTGCGTAGTGCGAAGCAGGCCCAGACGGTCTTGCCGTCGTGGTGTTGCCGGTAACCCCACCGGTCGGCGGCGATGTCGACCAGGTGCAGACCTCGGCCGCCTATCATGTCCGGCCGGGTTTCGGTGCGGGGCAGCGGCGGGTCAGGTGATCCGTCGGTCACGGCGAGGTACAAGTGACGCGGTCGTAGCGCCACCTGCAAAGTTGTGAGGGTGTGAGCGTGTAATACCGCGTTGGTGACCAGTTCACTGGCGACGAGGGTCGCTGGGGCGATGAGCTGGGGCATATTCCATCGCACGCATGCTTCGGTGACGACGTCGCGGGCCCGACGGGCGGCGCCCGAGACCGGAAGTGCGACTTCGCTGACGACGTCGTCATATTCTTCCAGCGTGGACAGCGCCTCGGTCATCGTGGCGTACAGCGGCGGAGGCGCGTCGGCCACCGCGGTGATCATGGCGGCGGTGGCCGGGTCGGGCGTGCAGAGCAGCACCGGTGTGCCCGGCCAGGGTTGTGCGTCGTTCAGGACTGTCGCGAAAGCCTGCGCGGCCTGTGAGTTCGTCGTACCGGCACGGGTCAGGTCGACAAGCACGGCACGGGGTTCTCGGCTCAGGCACTGCGTCAGAGCGTGGTAGAGAGCGGAGCCTGACCGAGTGTCTACCGTTCCGCTGACGGTGACCAGGGCCAGGCCGTCACGAGACTCGACCTGCCAGGTCAGCGCGTCGGACACGGGCGTCAGCTCCTCCACCGGGTGCCGTGTTGGCGAGGCCGTGCTCATGGGTGGCCTCGATTGGGAATCGTCAGATTCCCGTGTTCGACCGTTTTATGCCCGCACAGCCCTTCGCTGGGTGCCCGTACGGGCTGCCGCCGCGGGCCACGTCCGACGCGGAAGCGGAAGAACTCCACATCGCCGATCGGCCGGTACTCAGCGACCGGTTCGTTGACCGTCCATCGACCTCACGTGTGACGCTCCTCGTGTCAGGCCGAGTCTGGGTGGGACGGCCTGTCCCGTTCGCGGGCGAGCCGGTCGGGGCCGGTCGATGTCGTGTACCTGCTCGGTGATCTGGTGACCGAGCGCGTGCAGCCGGCCTGTGGTGGTGGTGTCCGGGACCGGTTCGGCGACATGGAGTACGACGCCGTTCGTCCGCAGCCGTCCGCTCGCCGCCGGAGCGGCCGCCCGGTCGACCGTATGCTGCCGGTATGGATCCATCGGTCGAGGCGACGCTGTCGGGGATGCTGACGGCTGCCGAGGACGCGACGCCGGTCGACGCTGTCGAGGCTGTCACCCGCGAGCTCGGCGCGGCACTGCACGCCAGCAGTGTCTCCTTCCTCATCGCCGACCTCAGCGGCCGGGCACTGGTCCGGCTCGCTCACGTCCCCTTCGGTATCGAGGCCGATGGGCGCCGCGACGGCAACGAGGTCGCGACCGTGCTGCCCTTCGACGACGGTCCTCAGGAAGAGGCGTTACGCACCCAGGCCGTGCAGGTGACCGGCGGCGACGCCGCATGGACGGTTCTGGCGCCGGTAACCGAACGGGGCGAGGCGATCGGTCTGCTGGAGATTGTTCTGCCCGCGGAGCCGACTCCGCAGGCGCTCGCGGAGATCGCGCGGACCGCGCATGCGCTGGCGTTCGTGGTGATCGCCAACCGCCGCCACACCGACCTGTTCGAGTGGGGACAGCGCACCACCCCGTTCAACCTCTCCGCCGAGATCCAACGCCGGCTGCTGCCCAGCGCCTTCACCTGCGAAGGCGGCTCGTTCACCCTCTCCGGATGGCTGGAGCCGTCGGCGAGCATCGGCGGCGACACCTTCGACTACAGCCTGGCCCGCGACACGCTGCACTTCAGCGTCACTGACGCCATGGGACATGGCGTGACCAGCGCCCTGATCGCCACCCTCGGGGTTGGGAGCCTGCGCAACTCCCGCCGGGCCGGACACAGCCTCACCGAGCAGGCCGACCGCGCCAGCACCGCGATCGCCGAGCACGCCCCGGTCCGCGGCGCCTTCCTCGCCGCCGTCCTGGGACGCCTCACCCTCAACACCGGGACCTGCGAGATGGTCAACGCCGGCCACGTGTCGCCCATCCTGATCCGCCACGGCCACCCGGAGGAACTGACGTTGCCCCGTAACGTCGCTCTCGGCATGTTCCCCGACAGAAAGGTCCGCGCCGGTGCGGTGACGCTTCAGCCCGGCGACCGCCTGGTCATCGTCACCGACGGCATGCGCGAACGCAAAGCCGCCGCTCTCGACCTCACGGCCCGGCTGCGGTCACTGACCGCGCTGCATCCTCGGGAAGCCTCACGCGCTCTGGCCGACGGGGTCCTCGCCGTGGCCGGTCCCCTTCTCGAGGATGACGCCACGCTGCTGATCATTGACTGGTACGGACATCACGGCCGCCCGCGCCGCAGCAACGCCGGCGCCGACGTGTCCGCCGACACCTCGGGCGACGGTCGCTGACCGCACCGCGGCAGTCAGGACACTCGCGGCATGTCGGCCTCGGCCGCCTCCACCGTCTCGTAAACGTTCAGCACCTGATCCACCGCAGCCACCCGCAGCACGTAGGCGACGAGTTTCTGCACCGCGGCGACGCTTAACCGTCCGCCTCTGCTTTGAAGTACCTTTAACCACACCACCAGGACGCCCAGGCCGCTGGAATCTAGGAACGACACGTCGCCGAGGTCCAGCACCACCTGAACGGCACCACCGTCAGCGACCTGCTGAAGAAAGTCATCCAGCTCAGGAGCGGTGTCCATGTCCAGTTGGCCGCCAACCTTCACCACGGTGCTGGCCCTGCCATCCCGCGCTGACAACTGCAGATCCACGAAAGCCTCCGGTAACCGACACGCCTTCACAGCCGCCCATCGGGCGACCCATCACCCCAATAACCCGCAGCGGTGCCCCTCAACCAGCGCGACCCGTCAACCAAGGCGCTCTCGGCCCTCCAGCCGAGACTGGCTTTCTCTACCGCGTCCCGACATACGAGCGCCCAACGCCGTGCCGGCCACGGAACGTTCAGGACCAGCCGGGGACCGCGCCGGAGGTCCCGCTCGCGTTGCTCGTCGGGCAGAAACCGATCCGGCGTCGCCGCGAGCAGGTCAGCGGCTCGCGGCCGTCGGTGCGAGTGGCCGACATGGGGCCGCTGGCCTGGGTGATGCTGCCGAAGGAACCCCGCGAACGGCAATGGATGCGGCCGGATGTAGCAGATAAGGCGAACGCAGCGGCCCTCCGTTGGGCAAGGGCGGACTTCGACGATCGGCCCGTGTTGGTATGGCTCGAACCCGCATGGCACAGGTCCACTCGAACATCGGCGGCAGTCACGCCGTCGCTCGGGTACCGGCCCGGGCGGGCAACGCGACCAGGCCGGGTACGCGGCGGTCGGCGGCTCGCTACCGCTACGGCAGCGGCGCCGGGCCCCTCCACCGAGGGCCCAGCACGTGGCCCTCGACCGCCTACCGCGACTGAAGATCCTTAGAGAGATGATCCAAACCGGCCACCACACCTTTGGCAGGCGGGGTGCCGACGGTGGTGATCCGCGCGGTGATCGCCTGTGATTCCGGCAGCTGTTTCCGCACCGAATGCCAACAACCGCCTTAAACGTCTCGTGGCAGCCAGAGCGCTGATCAGGAAACTTGGGGTCGCCCAGCGCGGCGGCCAGGAGTTCACCTACCGCCTAAGCTCTTGAAAAGATCCTTCGGCAAGGATCAGACCCTCCGCGACTTCTGTGCCGACAGTGCGAGGGCCCTACGGATCAGATGCTTTCCATCCGCGGTGGCTGCCAGCAGCAGATTCTGGCGGAGGGCGGGGTTGTCAACCTCCGTGGTGTCAGCGGGTGGTGATCGCACCTCGCCTTGACGCGTCAATACTGTCCGCTCGGCGGAATGGGCCTCCCGATCTATCCTCAGCGGCCGCGCCTCGGGCGCATGCTACGCAGGGTAATCGCCTTGCGCGGTGATCCGTGGGTGATCGGATGCTGGGGACCGTTTCAGTACCGGCGCGGCTAAATAAGCACGTCTTAGCGGCAGCTATTAATCACCGAGTGAACCAAACCATGCACTCAGCCGCGATCAGCGGAAACGCAAAATGCTCTGAGCTACTAGAAGGCCTTTCAAGGGATCTTGGGCTCAAGGGAGTAACTGAGTGCACTAGTGACCACTAGTCTCCCGACTATGGATCAGATGGCTAAGAGCTGCTAACACGATCTGTTGAATCGATGTTGATCAGCGCCGCGAGGTGAAGATCAATCTCGTTCGGTGCTCTGTGAGCAAGCCGTGGATTGTCGATGATCAGTTGTGGGAGCTTATCGAGCCGTTGCTGCCGCCGTGGCCGGCGAAGGCGCCGGGGCCTCGTCCGGTTCCGGATCGGCGGTGCCTGCAAGGGATCTTGTACGTGCTGTATACCGGGATCGGCTGGGAGGACCTGCCGCAGGAGCTCGGCTTCGGCTCGGGAATGACGTGCTGGCGGCGGATCAAGCGGTGGACCGACGCCGGCGTGTTCGACGACCTGCACCAGATTCTGCTGGCGCAGCTGAACGCGGCGAACGAGATCGACTGGTCGAGGGCGGTGATCGACGGCAGCCACATCGACGCGAAAAAGGGGGTCCCGGAACAGGTGCGTCGCCGGTCAACCGCGGCAAGCCAGGTTCCAAGCACCATCTGATCTGCGACGGCAACGGCACCCCGATCTACGTGCTCACCTCCGGCGCGAACGTGCCCGACATCAGCCGCGCGATCGACCTGCTGGATGGCTACCCGCCCATCGCCGGACGGCGCGGCCGCCCGCACCGCCGCTTCGACGCCCTGCTCGCCGACAAGGGCTACGACAGTGAAGCCTTCCGTCACGCCTGCCGGCAACGCGGCACCCAGCCGGTCATCCCGCGCCGCAAGACCAGCCGGATCAAGGGCCTGGGCAAGCTGCGCTACGTCGTGGAACAGAGCATCGCGCTGCTGCACCAGTTCCGCCGCCTCGCCATCCGCTGGGAACGACGCCTCGACATCCACGACAGCCTTGTCAGCCTCGCCTGCGCCCTCATCTGCTGGCGCCGCTTGACCAAATCCCGTCAACAGAGATCGTGTTAGCAGCTTTAATCGGCCGAGTGAACGGCATGCATTTTGCGGTGGTCCGCCACGGCGGCAACAGGCGCGAGATCCACCGACGATTGCGCGGCCGGGAGTTGGGTAGCCAGGCCCGACCGACGGCGAACGGAGAAGCTCATGGCAGGCGCGTGGTTGCTCGGCGACCGGGCCCGGGACGACCGGGAGGAGCCGCCGCGGGCCGTGCTAATCGCGGTGGCCGCGCAAGACACCGGGACGTCGCTGCGGGAGCTTTCGATGTGGCGCCGCCGGACTGGATCACCGCCCTGCGGCGGGCCTATCCGGACGCCCTCCTGGTGTCGGCGCTGACCGGGGAAGGGGTCACCGAGCTCCGGGAGGCGCTCGCCGCCCGGTTGCACCGACGCGGCCGGGCGGCGTTGCGCACGTCGGCCTGATCAGTCGGCCGTCCGCGCGGCCCTAGGACGGACGACGCCGTCGTAGTTGTAGACGCACAGGGTCTCGCCGTCGCTCTCCCGGGTGGCGTCGGTGCGCAGGTAGCGGTGGTAAAGCCCGTCGATCTCCAGTTCGAAAGCGGCGGTGTCGGGGGCGGCGTACCGGCCGCCGCCTCGGGGACCACCCACCAGGAACACATCATCGGAATCAGTCATGAGCCGGGCGTACCCCGCGGAAGCGGAACTGGTTCAGAAAGTCATTCAGCACACCGGCGACGGTGGGGAGCCGGCGCTCAGCTGTCCCCGTGACGCGGTGCTGGTCGAGGTGTTCGATCACAGCCGTGACCTGCCGGGAGCTGCTGCAACTGGATCCACGCCGTCTCGGCGGCCGCGGCATGCTCGTCGTCGATGCGGTCAGCCGGGCGTGGGAGAGCCGGCTCACCGCGACCGGCAAGGTTGTCTGGGCGCATCTGTCCGTCGAAGGACCCGCCGCACGCGGCTGAACGGCGCGCATCCGAGTCTGCCGGCGCAAAGATTGAGAATCATCGCGCCGGGGAACTTCCGCGCACATGAAAACGATCTCGACGGTGGTGGCATCGGCAATGCTGCTCACCGTGGCGGGATGCGGGTCGGTCAGTGACCGTGAGAGCGCCGCGTCGGCCGCCGTGATGCGACTGCTGACGGCGGTCCACGACGAAAACGGAGATGCGGCGTGCGCGGTGCTCGCCCCGGACACCGTCGCGGAAGTCGAGCAGTCCGCCCGCCAGCAGTGCTCCCAAGCAATCCTGGACACCGACCTGCCGCAGCCCGGTGTCATATCGGCCACGGCGGTGTACGGCCAGTGGGCGCAGGTCCGCACCTCCACGGACACCGTTTTTCTCGCGGTGTTCCCCGGTGGCTGGCGGGTCGTCGCGGCCGGCTGCAGCGCTCAGGGCGATCGACCCTATGACTGCGTTGTACAGGGAGGTTGAACGGATGCGCTTCCAGTTCATCGTGTTGCTGCTCGTGATCGCCGCGGGCCTGGTCTATTTCTCGGCATTGGGGGTGCTGCACCGGTGAAGCGGTTCCTGCGGGAGAACTCTCTCGGACTGGTCTTCGGCACCCTGTTCCTGATCGTCCTGGTCGGACAAGCATTCGCCGGACTCGCCGACTTCAACCAGCAGCAACTGGTCGAGGGACTGCAGCCGGTGTCGTTCGGCCGGTACATCACCTCCGCCAGCTTCGGCGTCGATGTGCTGGAGAACTGGCAATCGGAGTATCTGCAGTTCTTCCTCTACATCTTTCTGACAGTGTGGCTGCTGCAGAAAGGCTCACCCGAGTCCAAGGAACTCGGCAAGAGCGGCCGGGAGTCGGAGAAGGACCAGAAGATCGGTGCGTACGCCGATGACAACTCCCCGGCCTGGGCCCGAGCTCGGGGGTTGAAGCTGTGGCTGTTCTCCAATTCCCTGGGCTTGGTCATGGGCGCGATCTTTCTGTTGTCCTGGCTGGGTCAGTCGATCGCCGGCGTGGCGGCATACAACGAGCGACAGCTCGGCGACCTGCAGGATCCAGTGTCCTGGGCGCAGTACTGGACCGAACCGGATTTCTGGAACCGCACCTTGCAGAATTGGCAGTCTGAGCTGCTCGCCGTCGCGTCGATGGCCATCCTCGCCATCTATCTGCGCCAGCGCGGCTCCTCACAGTCCAAGCCGGTCGGCAGCGCCCACAACGCGACCGGAGGGGATGGCTGACCGCTGGGATGGTCGCGCCGGATGATGAGCCCGCGGACCAGGCAGAGCGACATGCCGGGTCGGACCGCACTGGACTCACCCACGAAGCCATCCTCGCAGCGGACGCGGCGGCCGGTGGGGCGTTCCCGCAACATCACGGTCGGCCAGACCCGGCGGGGCGGTTCAGCCATAGGCCCATCACGCCGAACAGCTCGATAGAGAGGTTCGGAGGTGACAGGCAGGAGCGCGGGTACTGATCGTCGACGATGAGCCCGACCTGCTCGCCCTGTACGCCGCGCAACTGAGCGACGGGGGACATGACGTGGCGCCGGCCGACAGCGCTCGGGCCGCGCTCGCGGTCGTCGACGGGCACGGCATGCCCGACGTTCGCGCAGGGGAACCGGCGCCCCTCACGTTCTCCGGCCCGAGCGAACGATTGGCGCCGCATGGGTCACCGTTTTGCTCGCCGATTCACCAGGTGACGGTGGCGAGACCTGAGGTTCTTCGGGATGGTGGTGGGCCGCAGCTGGGTCAGATCAAACTTGGTGAAACCGACCTCGACGGCGTCCTGACTCAGATATCGGAGCTCGCCAAACGCGCCATCGCCAGCCCCGAAGAGGTCTCCGTGACGCTCGTGAGTGGCAAGGACCCGCACAGCGCGGCGTTCACCGGGGAACTGGCCCTGACCCTCGATGAATTCCAGTACCAGTACTGCCGCGGCCCCTGCCTGGACGCCTCCGTCTCCCACGCCATCTTGTCGGTGCCGGACATGACCGTGGAAACCCGCTGGCCGCAGTGGGCAGCACGCTGTATAGACACGGGTGCTCGGAGCTCTCTGTCCGTCGGCCTGCCCGTCCACGAAACGGTCACCGGCGCGATCAACATCTACGCCACCACACCCGGCGCCTTCGACGACGACGCCGTCACGCTGGGGCAGACCTTCGCCGGATACGCCGCCGTCGCGCTGGCCGACGCTCACCTCTACGACACTCAGGCCGCCTGGCCCAGCACATGCAAGCCGCGATGGAAAGCCGCGCCGTCATCGAAAGGCCCCATCAGGCGGTGGGCCGGCGTCCGATCGAGCCCCGGCCGAGCTCCGCCCAGATTTCGCTCACCGTGTGGAAGGTAACCCCGTCGGGCAGCCGGTCCAGGTCGGCCAGGATGTCGTCGGGCGCCTCCAGCACCTCCGCACCGCGACGCAGGGCTTCGCGGTCGCCGGGCATCGAGGAGAGTCCGATGTAGCGGCCGAAGCGGCTGATGCTGTCGGTGGACTCCGCATCGGGGATCTGCGTCGGCTCGGGCTGGTCCTCCCCGGGCGGCTCAGCCATTTTCCACTCCTGGGCCCGGGCGCCGGCGACGCCCTGAACGGTGCCCCGAACCTCCTGTTCCATCTGGTCGTCGACGCGCGCACTGTGTTTGCTGCTCCCTCGTTCCATGAGGCCCGTGTTCCCCGGCCGATACGCGATAACCACGGTGGAAAGCCCCGGTTCGATCAGCCACGTGAGGCATGCCGCTTCTTGACTACCTTGCGACGTGCGACGAATGCCTCGCCGATCGACGGACAAACCCCCAGCCGGCGTCAACCCTTCGCAGCAGCAGACACGATCAGATCGGCTCGCCTCCAGCGGTGGGGTTGCCCTCACGCCCGCCAAGCAAACGTCACATCAATACGGCAGGGGACGGCGCCAAAGCCGAGCGGTCCGGTGCGCTACACAACGCAGAACGCCGCCGGTGCTTCTCCGGCCAGCCCTGAGCCGGCAAGACGGGCCGCCGTTCGACCGCGCAGACCTCGCACCCCGGAACTGACCTCACTGTTAAATTCCCACACCAAGGTCGGCTGACCGATGCCATCCAATACGGAGTAGTCACTGAGCTCAGCGCCGAGAACCGAGCTCTGGGACCTCGTCACCGACGACGAGGGGAGCGGTGAAACGGCCGACGTGGTCGCCAGCCGAGTCAGCAAGGGCCGCGGGCTCGTCCGGCCGGTCCACTGTAAATACTCCGAGGCGCCGATGGTCGGCGCCCACGTCGAGAACCTGTGCGAGATACGCGGTCATGCGCAGAAATCAATCATGTGGGCCTGCGGCGATCTCCATCCGGCTGGGCAGGCAAGAAGCGTCGCTGTCGGCGGCAAAGACAACCCCACAGCAACTGAATCTTACCTCGACCCAGGCATACCTCAAGACAACCATCAACGCGCCACTCACGGCAGCTCTGAAATTTGGGGCGAGTTGTTGCCACAGCCTGCCTCGCAGGCCGAGTCGATTAAGTTCCGTCATAGAGTTCCGCGAGTGGACCGAATATCGTCATCACCACATCTGGCGCACCCATGGTGGTCCGGTGGAGCGGAGGGCCGGGGCGTGAGTCAAGGCGCCTGGTGCGAGGGGCGGTGAATTCCCACTTTGTGGCGCTCGATGTGTGATTACGGTGCCATCTGTCTAGAGACCTTTCGGGTTGGAGGTCTGGCGCAGATCCACTGTGAGGCTTGCGGGTGATCGTCTCGGTGGGCTGATATCAGGTCTGCTGATCGCATGCGATATGGCGACGGTGGTGGCGTTGACCAGGCAGAACGGCGGCGACGGGAGCGTGTGCGGCAGACGGCGGCCGTGATGTTCGCCGAGGGTAGGTCGGCGGTCGAGGTGGCCGGGTTGCTCGAGGTGTCGACGAAGTCGGCGTATCAATGGCGGCGGGGCTGGGCCGCTGGTGGCGCCCAGGCGCTGGCGTCGAAAGGCCCGTCGGGCCCGGACCCGAAGCTGTCGGACGAGCAACTGGCACGGTTGAAGACCCGGCTCGAGGCGGGGCCGGCGGCGGCCGGTTATGGCGAGGACCAGCGGTGGACGCTTGCGCGGGTGGTGGCGTTGATCGCGACGATGTTCCATCTGCGGGTCGGGGTCACCACGGCGTGGCAGGCGATGCGCCGGCTCGGCTACACCCCGCAGTTACCGATTCACCGGGCGATCGAACGCGATGAGGCCGCGATCGTGCATTGGCGCCGGTATCAGTGGCCAGCGGTAAAAGAGTCGCCGCACGACGGGCCGCCTGGATCGTGTTCGCCGACGAGTGCGGGCAGACGCTGAAGGCTCACAAGGCCACCACCTGGGCACCGAAAGGCGAAACACCGGTGGTGAAGGTGACCGCGAAGGGCACCGTGCGGGTGTCGGTGGCCGGGCTGTGCTGCTACCGCCCCGGTGACCGCTCCCGGCTGATCTACCGCACATTGCTGTATCGCGGTCGCAAAGGTGAGCCCAAAGGGTTCCGCGAGCCGGACCTGATCCGGCTGCTGGACGCCGCTCACCAGCAGCTCCAAGCGCCGGTTGTGCTGGTCTGGGACGGGCTGTCGCTGCACAAGACACCCGCGATCCGGGCAGCGATCGCCGCCCGAGCCTGGCTGCGCGTCTACCAGCTCCCCGCGTATGCGCCCGAACTCAACCCGGTCGAGAAGGTCTGGTCGACAATGAAAGGCAGCCTCGCCAACCTCGCCGTCCATACCGCCATTGGTCTGGCCGCCGCAGTGAAGAACCGCCTCAAACGCATGCAATACCGCACCCGTCTGATCGACGGCTACCTCACCGGAACAGGTCTATCACCACCAGCACCGACCAGACCTTGATCACGAAAGGTGTCTAGGCTGAGAGAATGCCACTGACGCAATCGGGCACGCAAAGGTGCACGTCAGGCGCGACGCGCATGTCGAGGAAAGGGACTGACGTTGGACTCCTTTACTCGGCCGAGTATGCTTATCAGCGACCTGGTAAAACGTTTGTTAGCACGTCGCTGGGCCCGCCAATGCCTGGGGGTCAAGGGGTCGCAGGTTCAAATCCTGTCAGCCCGACACACTATTTGAGGCCGTTGGTCCGGACGAAAGTCCAGGCCAGCGGTCTTTTTCATTGAATGGCATCGCTTGCCCAAGATTGCTCTAGTGGATCTTGTGGTCACGGGCGTGGTCACATCGATGATTACCGTGGATGGCCCCTCCAAGATCGTGTGACCAGGGGGGTGCCGAGATGACCGTCAGCTCGTACCAACTGACCAACGGCAAAACCAGCTGGTTCTCGTGATCGACCTGCCTGTCGGCGACGACGGGAAACAGCGTCAACACAAACGACGAGGGTTTCCCAACAATGCGGCCGCCGAGAAGGCGGAGTCCGACGACGAGTTGTTCGAGGACATCGAAACGTTACGTGCCAGCGGCAGCAATATTGTTGCGGGTGGCGATGGTGTTTTCTTTGTCCTCGATGCACTGCCGGAGCGGTTCACGCACCGCTACGACTCTCGGTTTGCACGTAGCTTCTTGGTAGCCGCGATCATGGTGACTGGACGGCTGACTCAGAAGCGCTGGGCATCGCCGGCCTGCGTTGCCGAGGCACTCGCGTTGCACGTCCTGATCGAACGGGCGCGCGCCTTCCTGGAGATGCTCGATTTACTCGACGGCGACGCGATCGAGAACCTGTATAGCGGGTTCGAAGATGTTGCCTTCGACGACGTTGATCACGAATGGCTCTACCAGAGAGAACTCGACGGTTTCGAAGACGACTCCGACTTCACGACACGAATGCGCGTCGCGAACATGCGAGTCGAGGCGTGGTTCCAGCAGGTGCACCTTTCTGACGCCCACGTCCATCC
>NZ_CAKUCL010000045.1 GCF_934643405.1 uncultured Actinoplanes sp. | reverse complement strand
CGAGCAGGCCGGTGAGCGGGCGACCTTGACCAGACGTCCGAGGAGCCCGGCCGGCACGTGCGCATCGCCGCAGGAGCTTCGCAGAGCCTGGACGCCGTCCGAAAACTCGATCGGTGCTGCGCCTCGTCCCGGAAACCCGGCCGTTGCGTGCGCGTCATCCCAGAAGCCAGCCGGTGCGTGCGCGTCGTCCGCGAGGCGGGCCTCCCCCCGATGACGCCATGGGGCGGCGATTACCGACCGCCACCTCCGCGTAAACCGGCATTTCTCCCCGCTCCGCCCTTCCCTCGGCGGATCTTGCGTCGCCGCAGCTCACGGCCCATGAACGGCCGCTGATTCCCGCTCCGAAGAGGGCGATGGTGAAGTTGTCGCGGAAAACGTTCTCTGGGTCGTACTTCGTTTTCGGGGCACAGAGCCGCTCCGAAGGAGGCGCGGGCCCCGCAACGTCGGGCCGCCCGGGGCGGTCGCCGGGCTCGAAGGACCGGGTGCCGGCCGGCGATCTGCTGGCCGAGGGCGTCCAGTCTGGACCTCGATGTGCCGAACGCCACTACTGAGAACTTCGCTGCCCCATGCGAAACGGCCGGCCAAAAGACCGACCGCGAACGACGGCGTGAGGTGATCGGTCAGAGCACGCCGGCCGTCCGGCGGGACCGCGCCACCTCCTCGCGCACCACCGGGATCACCTCGGCCGCGAACCGCTCAAGCTCGCCGGGATCGTCGCTGCCCAGGATGATCGTGCCGACGCCGTCGGAGAGGATCAGCGGCAGCAGCTCGTCGATCCACCGCGCGGGTTCCTTGCCGGGCTCACCGAACATGTTGACCAGGCGGCGGATCTCGCGGGGATCGCGCCCGGCCGCCGCCGCGGCGTCGTCGATGGTCCGGTTTCCGCGGGCGAGGTCGCCCGGCTTCAGGTACGAGTACGACGGCAGCCAGCCGTCCGCCTTGGTCCCGACCAGGCGCAACATGCGCGGCTTGTACGCGCCGACCCAGATCGGCACCTGATGGGCCGGCGCCGGGCCACGCTTCGCGCCGTGCAGCCGGTAGTAGTCGCCGTCGTACCGCAGCCGGGCCCGCTCGTCCGCCCGCCACACCTCGCGGATCACGTCGATGGCCTCGCCGAGCTGATCGACAGACTCGGGTGCCGTACGGCGTACCCCGCCCATCGCCTCGATCGCGTCCCAGAAGCCGCCGGCCCCGAGCCCCATCGCGACCCGCCCACCGGAGAGCAGGTCGAGACTGGCCGCGGCACGGGCCAGCACCGGGGCCGGGCGCAGCGGGATGTTGAGCACGTTGCCGGCCACCCGGATCGTGCCGGTCTGCGCGGCCACCCAGCTGAGCAGGGTCCACGTGTCGTGGAAGGCCGGTTGGTACGGATGGTCCTGGAAGGTCACCAGGTCGAAGCCGAGTCGCTCGCTGAGCTGGGCGCGGGCCACGGCGGCCTGCGGCGGGTCGTTGACCGGTGTGATGAACGTTCCGAATTCCAGCGGGTGCCCGTAGTCCACGTCACGAGCGTATGTCGCGTCCCGCTGTTTCCCGCCTTTCCCGGCGCAGCTCGGCCACCTCGGTGCGCAGCTTCTCGATCTCGGTACGGAGCAGGGACACGTCGGCCCGGGTGGCGGCCGAGGCGGGGCGGTCGTGGTCGGAGATGCGGTCGACGATCCAGCTGGCCATCGAGCCGGTGGTGAACCCGATCAGGCCGAGGCCGCCGATCATGAGGGCGACAGCGACGAGACGGCCCTCGACGGTGGCCGGGTAGAGATCGCCGTAGCCGACCGTGGTGATCGTGCACACAGCCCACCAGAGCGCCGCCGGGTAGGACCCGATGGTGCTGTCCGGGTGGCCGCGTTCGGCCTCGAGCACGGCCAGGGCGGCGACCAGGACGATCAGGACCGTCGACGTGACGACGTAGACGGCGAGCCGGCCGCGGGTCCAGGCGACGGCGTGGCGGTTGAGCACCCGGAGGGCGTTGAGCAGGCGTAACGCGCGCAACGGCCGTAACACGGGCAGGACCAGGACGGCGAGATCGAACCAGTGCGTACGGACGAAGCGGCGCCTCGACCGGGCCAGGGAGAGCCGGATCAGGTACTCGGCACAGAACAGGACCCAGATGATGACGTCCGCCGCCTCGCACACGTGCCGCCAGTGCCGCGGCATGCCGGGATCCAGGATCGGCCAGGCGTAGACCGCGATGAAGAGAACGGAGAGAGCGGTCAGCGGGTACGCCGTGGCGTGCTCCCACGAGCGCAGACGATCCTCGGTGCGGTCCATGAGCGCAGCTTGCCTGATCAGCGGGGGTGGTGCGGGCCGTCCGGGTGACTTGTCCAGGTGGCCGGCGGATCATCCAAAGCCCGGGGCCGGGTGCGCTGCGGTTGTCGGAGCCGACGTCGCGTACGAAATGGGGTTCCCGGTGTTGCGGTGACTATGGTGCACGTCGCGTTTTGCCAGTTAGGGCGCGGGTAGCTATCGCAACGCGGAAGTTCGGAGGTGGGTACCCGTGCTGGATCCCGAGGAAAAGGTCGCCTTCGACGGCCTGGTGACGCAGATGCGCACCGACGACCCCCATTTCACGAGGCGCCTGGACCGGCTCAGCCGGCCACGGCCACGCATGCGGCTGATGCTCGCCGTTCTGCTGTGGACCTTCGCGCCGATCAGCCTCGCGGTCGGTGGGTGGACCGGCGCGCTGATGGCCTTCCTGGCGATTGCGTACGGGACTTGGCTGTACCGCAAGCGGCACGGGACCGGTGCCGCGCCGCTTTCCTTCCGGCGTACCGCGTCCTGGTAACTACTTCCAGCGTTCGCCGGTCAGTCGCTCGTACACCTCGATGTACCGGTTACGGGTGGCTTCGACCACTTCGTCCGGGATTTCCGGTCCGGGTGCCGTGCGGTCCCAGTCGGTGAGCTGGCCGGACCAGTCGCGCAGGAACTGCTTGTCCAGGTAGCGCGGCGTGCCGCCCGGCTTCCACTCGTCGGCCGCCCAGAACCGCGACGAGTCCGGCGTGAGCAGCTCGTCGCCGAGCTTGAGCGTGCCGTCCTTCGCGAAGCCGAACTCGAGCTTCGTGTCCGCGATGATGATCCCCTGGCGGGCCGCGATCTCCTGGCCGCGCCGATAGACCTCAAGGGTGATCCGCCGCAGCTCCTCCGCCACGTCCGCGCCGACCTTGGCCTCGACGTCCGCGTAGGTCATGAACGCGTCGTGCCCCTCACCGGCCGGCACCTTGGTCGTCGGCGTGAAGATCGGCTCGGGCAGGTCCGACCCTTCGATCAGCCCCGGCGGCAGCGCGACCCCGGAGACGGCGCCGTCGCGCTGGTATTCCTTGAGCCCCGACCCGGCGAGGTAGCCCCGGGCGATGCACTCGACCATGACGATGTCGAGCCGCTCGCAGCGGATGGCGCGGCCGGCCCACTCGGCGGGCACGTCGGTGCTGGAGATCACGTGGTTCGGGACGACGTCGGCGAGCTGCTCGAACCACCAGAGCGAGAGCTGGGTGAGGATCTTCCCCTTGTCCGGGACAGGCGTGGGAAGCACAACGTCGTAGATCGAGATCCGGTCAGAGGCAACGAGCACGACGTCCGAGCCGTCCGCATAGACGTCCCGAACTTTCCCCGAGTGCAACAACTCCACGTGATCCCCTTGGCCATACCGATGAGACGGGCGACTACACGCTATCGGACCGGCAAGGGGCGCTTCGGCCTTGCGGCGAAGCTGTGTGACTGATCAGGCACACTGTCACGGGTGACGGATGACCTTGCCGCCGGACGCTACGAAGCCGTGGTGACGGAGGCGCTCGCGGCGCGCCTCGCTGCCGTTGATCACCGCCTGGTCAAGCGGGAAGCGCTTCGGGAATCCGAGGTCGCGGACCGTCTCGCGCAGGTTCTGGCTCGGCAAATCATGCTGGCCCTAGAGACGGTGCCGCAGGAGAAGCGCGTCAGCGTGGGCGTTGAGGTCACCGAGCTCTTGCTCAAGGCTCTGCAGACCCGGCTGCCCCGCGCCGAAAGCATCATCGATCCCGTCGTTTCGCCCGGCGAACTTCTGACCGCGATTGGCACGCTCCAGGTAGACGAGCGGGTTCGGATCCCAGCGGAACCCTTTATCCCCCTGCTCGATACCACTGTGCTGACCAACTCGCCCGGCGAACCGCAGGTGGGCAACCAGATCCGCCGCGAGATTGACTCGGCCGATGCCATCGACATCGTTATGGCCTTCGTACGCAGAAGCGGCCTCCGCAACTACCGAGACGCTCTACGGCAGCACGCCGAAGCGGGCAAGAAGCTCCGCGTTCTCACCACGACCTACACCGGATCAACCGAGGCGGAGGCGCTGGATTGGCTTCG
This sequence comes from uncultured Actinoplanes sp., assembly GCF_934643405.1. Taxonomy (GTDB): domain Bacteria; phylum Actinomycetota; class Actinomycetes; order Mycobacteriales; family Micromonosporaceae; genus Actinoplanes. Next base: position 32,553 of record NZ_CAKUCL010000045.1, on the reverse strand, counting down.
GGAGATGGGTGCCGAGATTCGCGTGTCCTACGACGTCTCGGCAGCCCGCCTCCACGCGAAGGCGTGGATTTTCCATCGCCATTCCACCTTCACCACCGCCTACGTGGGCTCGTCGAACATCTCGTATTCGGCGCAGAACGACGGCATCGAGTGGAACGTACGCCTTTCCGCCGCGCGTAATCCCGATGTGGTGGAGAAGATCAAAGCAGTCTTCGAGACCTACTGGGAGAACACCGACTTCCTGGAGTACGACCGCGACCAGTTCGAGGCGGAGCTGGCCCGCGCTGGCCGCCCCGATCGGACCGTTCGAACAATCATCAGTCCGGTCGCGATTCGGTTGGAACCGTTCCAGAACCGTCTCCTGGAGCTGATCGAGGTCTCCCGCGCCAAGGGATACCACCGGAACCTCCTGGTATCCGCAACCGGAACCGGCAAGACCGTCATGGCGGCGATGGACTACGTCCGCCTGCGGGATCGTTTGCCACGAGCTCGCCTCCTCTTCGTCGCTCATCGACGCGAGATCCTGGAGCAGAGCCTGGCAACCTTCCGGCACGCGGTGCAGGATCACTCGTTCGGTGAGATGTGGGTGAACGACTCTCGGCCCACTCGCTTCGAACACGTCTTTGCCTCGGTCCAGAACCTTCGCCCCGATCGGCTCGAACGGATTGCGCCCGACCAGTTCGATGTCATCATCGTCGACGAGTTCCATCACGCCGCGGCGCCCTCGTATCGGGCTCTCCTTGACCGGTTCCGGCCGCACGAGTTGCTCGGGCTCACGGCGACCCCGGAGCGCGCGGACAACCAATCGATCCTGGGTTGGTTCCATGACCGGATCGCTGCCGAGCTGCGGCTCTGGGACGCCATCGAACAGCACCGGCTGACCCCGTTTGCGTACTACGGCATCCACGACGGCGTCGATCTGCGCGATGTGCCGTGGCGGCGCGGGCAGGACTACGACACTGATGCGCTGAGTCGTAAGTACACCGAGGACGACCGGTGGGCGGGCCTGGTCTTCAACCAGCTGCGCGACCACGTCGATGACGTTTCGACCGTTCGGTGCCTCGGCTTCTGCGTTTCCGTGGCGCATGCCCAATACATGGCGGACCGATTCGGAGAGTTTGGCCTGACGGCTGTCGCGATCTCGGGTAGGACGCCCGATGCGGAGCGAGCACAGGCGCTGGCCGATCTGGAAACCGGCCGCGTCCAGGTGGTCTTCTCGGTCGACCTCTTTAATGAGGGCGTCGACGTGCCCGCGGTGGACACGCTGCTCATGTTGCGACCCACCGAGAGCGGCACCGTATTTCTCCAGCAGCTCGGGCGCGGCTTGCGTCGGGCGAAGGACAAGGTCTTGTGCACGGTGCTCGACTTCGTTGGTCATCATCGGCGAGAGTTCCGATTTGACCGCCGCTATCGAGCGCTGCTAGGCGGCTCCCGCGTCGACCTCATGCGGACGATCGAGGACGGCTTTCCCTTTCTGCCGGCCGGCTGCCACATGGAACTCGACCGGGTCTCGGCGGAGATTGTGCTGCAGAGTGTCCGAAACGCCATTCCGTCGCAGTGGCCGCGCAAGGTTCAAGAGTTGAAGGCGCTCGGCGAGGTGTCGTTGGCGGAGTTTCTGAGCGAGACCGGGCTTGAGCTCTCTGACGTCTATACCGGGAGCCGGTCCTGGTCCGATCTCCGCGAGGCGGCCGGCCTGCCTCTGTTGGGCAACGGCACCTTCGAGAAGGAACTACGGGCGGCGATCGGCCGAATGCTGCATCTCGACGACGGTCAGCGTCTCACCAGCTATGAATCCTTCTTAACCGGTGTTGTGCCGCCGCAGGCGGAATCGATGGGCAGGACGGAACGACGCCTGTTGCGCATGCTGGTCGCCAGCGTCGGGGGGCAGGTGCTCGCCAAGCAGAAGGGCTGGAAGGACGCCTCCTTGCAGCGAACCGTCGACATGGTCTGGCAGCATCCCCAGGTCGTCGGCGAACTCCGTGAGGTGCTGACTGCGCTGCGGGACGCGCCCGACCACCTCCAGCACTCGCCCATGCCCGACGTTCCGCTGCAGGTCCACAGCCGCTACACCCGGATCGAGATCCTCGCTGCCGTTCGCGACGACGATGCGGCTAAAACTCCGGAATGGCGCGAAGGCGTCTACGACGCCAAGACCATCGGTGCCGACCTGCTCGCCTTCACGCTGGACAAGACGGGCGGTGGCTTCTCGCCCACCACGCGCTATCGGGACTACGCCATTAGTCCGGACCTGATCCATTGGGAAAGTCAGTCCGGCACGACCGCGGACAGCCCGACGGGTCGCCGATACCAGCACCACGCCGCCATGGGTCGCTCGATTCTTCTCTTTGCTCGGGCGCACCAGAATGACCGGGCCTTCTGGTTCCTCGGCCCGGCCACCTACGTGAGCCACGAGGGCGAGAAGCCCATGGCGGTGAAGTGGAAGCTGGCGACCCCGCTGTCCGGCGACCTCTTTGCGGAGTTTGCCGCGGCGGTGGCCTAATCCGTCACGGGGTGAAGGTGGCGAGCGCGGGCCCCTTCACGGCCAGGAGGCGGCCGCCTGTCACGGCCACCTTTGCGGCGGCCAAGGCAGGAGGCGACGACACGATGGCGCCGCTGGCGGCGTTCAGGATCGGGCCGCCGGTGTAGACCAAGCCGCCCGCTCGCACCGGCTGCAGACCCTCCTCGCCCAAGCGCCGGGACCAGAAGCGACGGCCCGTCCGCATGTCCAAGGCCTCCACCGAGCGGCCCGACGCCACGTAGGCCCGGCGGCCGTCGGTGGCCAGCAGAGGGCTCTGCTTGCCCTCGACGGTCCAGGTCACGGCGCCGGTGGAAGCGTTGATGGCGGACAGCGCGGCGCCGTTGGTCACCAGGAAACGGTCGGCTGCGGGGGTGGCCGACTCGGCGTGCCAGATTGCCGGCTTTGTCCATAGGAGGCGGCCGGTGGTGATGTCGGCGGCCGAGGTGGTGCGGTCCTTGACCAGCAGCACGTGGCCGTCGGCGGAGACCGGGGACGCGTCGTGGAGCGGCTTGGTCCACGCCGGCTTGCCGTCGGCAACGCGGTAGGCGACCGTGACCAGCTCGTCGGACGGGGAGCTGCCCGAGGTCAGCACGATGCCCTTGTCCACCACGAAGGAGTCGACCGGGGTGTCGGTGTCCAACTTCCAGCGGAGCTTCCCGGTGGCCAGGTCGAGCGCCACCAGATGGCCGTCGGGATCGCTCTGCGAGTAGCACTCGCCGTGGGCCGCGACCAGCGTGCCGCCCGAGACGGCCATCGTCGCCACGCTGGTGTCGCCCGGGTCGGGCCAGGTGAAGTGCCACGCCGGCTTGCCGTCGGTCAGCGAGTACGCGGAGACGCCGAGCTGATCGCCGACGACGGCCCGGCCGGCGGCGGCCAGGGGCGCGCTCCAACCGCCGCAGGTCTCGCCGAAGCGGCGCAGCGACACCGACCAACGGGTCCGCAACGAACCGACCGAGCCCGCGTTGATCGCCGACTCGTGCGGGTTGTAGTAGCTGTCCTCGGCGTCGTAGCCGGGGTGATCCCAGCCGGGCGTCGCCGCGACAGCCGGCGGGCCACCCAGAACCAGGCAGACAGCCGCCATGAACCCGATGCGCAAAACGGACCGAACCATGATCTAAGGGAAGCACTCCGCGGCGCCGAAGCAGGTCATGACCGCAAGAAAATCCCCACTCGGGCGCCGCCCAGGGGCCCCCGCGCGATCACCAGCCGGCCGCCCAGCGTCTCGGCGGCCTTGCGCACGATGTCCAGGCCCAGGCCGGTCGAGCCGGCGCCGCTGACACCCCGGCGCACGGCGGACGCCGGGTCGGCGATGCCGGGGCCGGCGTCGTCCACCAGCAGGCCGTCGGCGGAGACGGTCACCCGGAAGGCCACCCGTTCGGGGGTGTGCGAGAAGACGTTGCCCAGCATCGCGTCCACCACCAGGATCAGCTCGCTGCGCGGCATCGGCAGCATCACCGGCTGATCGCCGCCGGCCACCTGCCACGGGCGCTCCTGATCCTCGGCCAGCACGGACCAGAAGGCGAGCCGGTCGGCCAGGACCTCGACCAGGTCGGTGCGCTGATCCTCGGCGGACGGCTTGCCCGTGATGATCGCTTCCAGCTCCGCGTCGAGCAGATCGCACGCCTGCCGCATGCGTTCGCCGATCGGGCCCGGCGGCATCGCCTCGGCGTCGAGGCGAAGCGCGGTCAACGGCGTACGCAATCGGTGGGAGAGATCGGCAGCCAGCTCGCGCTCTCGTTCCATCAGCGTGCGGAGGTCGCCGGCCATGGTGTTGAAGGCGTGCGCCGCGTCGCGCAGCTCGCGGGGGCCGTCCGGCGTGACCCGCGCGTCCAGCTCGCCGCCGCCGAGACGCCGCGCCGAGCCGGCCAGTTCCCGGGTGGCGCGCACCAGCCGGCCGCCGAGCCGGTCGGCCAGCAGCGTCGAGCCCGCGACCAGCACGATCGCGAGGCCGCCCAGGGCGAGCCAGGCCGGCCACACCCCCCGGCGCAGCGAGGCGTCCGGCACGAAGACCTCGACGATCACGGTGCGGCCGTCGGTGAGGACGGTCGGCTGCAGGTATGCGATCCCGCCCGCCGAGGACGCGAGGACCGGCCGGCGATCGGCGGCCGCCGCAAGAGCCTGTGCGTCGGTGATGTGCGAGATGCCGATCGGGGCGACGTCCGGCAGATGGACGGCGAGCCGCCCGGCGCCGCCGGCCTCGGTACTCGCGACCGCATTGGTCAACAGGGTCGGGTCCGCGTCGACGCCGAGCACCGTGACCAGCGACGTCGCCTGCTGACGGGCGTCGCCGATCGCGCGGTCACGGGCGATCTGACGGGTCGCGACGGCCAGGGGCACGAGGAACGCGAGCGCCACCATCGACGTGATCGCGAGCGCCAGCCGGTTGAGCGCCCACCTCACCGCGGATCGACCATCATCACACCGACCCCCCGTACGGTGTGCAGGAAGCGCGGCCTCGCGGCGGTCTCCCCGAGCTTCCGGCGCAGCCACGAGATGTGCACGTCGATGGTCTGCTCCTCGCCGATGCGGGCCTGGTTCCACACCTGGTTCATCAGCTCGCGCCGGCTGATCACCTGACCGGTCCGCTCGGCCAGGTACGCCAGGACGTCGAACTCCCGCCGGGTCAGCTGCAGCGGCCGGCCGGCCAGCGAGGCGCGGCGCTGACGCGGGTGGATCACCAGGTCGGCCACGGTGATCGCGCTCGGCTCGCCGGGGACGGTGGTGCGGGCCCGGCGCAGCACCGCGGCTATCCGGGCGAGGATGTGGCCGCCGGAGAACGGCTTGGTCACGTAGTCGTCGGCACCGGCGCTGAGCAGCGCGATGATGTCGGCCTCGGAGCGCCGCGCGGTCGCGACGATCACCGGTACGTCGGACATCGAACGCATCATCCGCAGCACCTCGGTGCCGTCGGCGTCGGGCAGGCCGAGGTCGAGGACGACGAGATCGGGGCGTGCCTCGGTCACTGTCCGCAAGGCGTCGGCGGCCCGGCCGACCGCCCGTACGACGTGGCCGGCGTCGGACAGCGCCCGGGACAGCGCGGCGGTGATGTTGCGGTCGTCCTCCACCAAAAGGATCAACGCCATGGCGTCCACCATAGAGTGAAGTGAGACGATGGGTCTCGTGCGATCTTCCCGGTGGGCGCCGATCGCGGGGTGGTGCGCCGCCACCGCGACGAGCATCGCGCTGGCGTCGGTGGCATTGACGCCGGTGCTTCGCACGGCGACGCCGCCGGACGCCGCGCCCGCCCGGCTGCCGGCCCCCGCGGCGACGGCGGGGACCTTCCCCACGCCGCTACCGAGCGTGACAACAACGCCGTCCGTCACGCCGCCGGCGAGCCGGATGACGAGCAAGGCGCCGGCCAGGACAGCGAAGCCGGCGACGACCCAGGACGGCTGGACGGTCACCACAGCGAGCGACGGCGTACGCACGTACGTCCGCTCGTTCCGGGTCGAGGGCGGTCAGGCGGTGGTGCGGATGAACTCCGATGGCGAGGTCGGCCTCGTCACGGCAACACCCGCGGACGGGTACGCCGTCCAGAAGGTGCAAGACTCGCCGGGCACCATGGCGGTGTACTTCAACGAGACCGGGCACAGCTTCATCATTCACGCGACGTGGTGGGACGATCGCCCGTTTGCCGAGGTCAGCGAAGTCGGATCCTGAATACCCGGCCGCGCCCGGGGTACAGAGGCGCCATGGCGACGAACACGGGGCAACTGGTCAACGACCTCAGTGAACAGGTCTCGACGCTGGTGCGCGACGAGCTGACGCTCGCCCGGATGGAGCTGGTCGAGAAGGGCAAGCGAGCGGGTACGGGCGCGGGCCTGCTCGGCGGTGCCGGGGTGATCGCGCTGTACGGCGTGGGCGCCCTCCTCTTCACGATCGGCGCCGCGCTGGCGCTGGTCATGCCGATCTGGACGGCCGCGCTGGTGGTCACGGCGGTGCTGTTCGTGATCGCGGGGATCGCCGCGCTGATCGGCCGCAAGCAGGTCAAGCAGGCCATGCCGCCGGAGCCGCTGGCGGCCATGGCGAGCGGTAAGCGCGATGTCGAGACGGTGAAGACCGCCATCCGGGAGGGTCGGCAGTCATGAGCGGCCAGGCGACGGCCGAGCGCGTCGCCCGGGCGACCGAGACCGCGGCCGAGGTCGGCGACCGCATCCGCCGGAGACCGAGGATCGCGATCGCGGCGGCCTGCCTGGCCGGTGCGATCACCGCGGTCCTAGCCCGCCGGCGCCGGTAGATCCAGCGCGTCCGACAACACCCCGCTCAGCATGCGGGCATACGTGGCCGTGAGCTGGAACCGGTTGCGGTAGACGAGCACGTTGCCGATGACCGGGGTGCAGACGGCGCTGCACAGCCAGGGCGACACCGGGATGGAGTTCCCGGCGCGGTGCCCGCCGGTGGCTGCCCGTCGCGTGGTGAAGCAGGCCGGCACATTGCGTGCGTGCCGGACCAGACAGGACGGGCCGCTCTCGGCCAGCACCGGGATGTCCCCCAGCACGACCTGGCGTTGCGCCGGCCCCCACGACAGCCGCGCGTCCGGAACGTTGCTCATCACCAGCAGTTCCGGCCGCACGGCACGGATTCGCTCGATCACGTAGGCGCGGAACCGGTCGCAAGGGCCCGCGGCCGGACGGGGATGCGCCGCGGGACACCCTGGCTTGCCGAAGAACTGCAACCGCCAGTGCCGCCGCAGCGCGATCTCCCGCATCGCGGGCAGCCAGGTCCCGGCGCGCGAGTCGCCCCAGAGGATGACGTCCGTCGCGCCGGCGCGATCACCGAAGACGCACGGGTCGATCGTGTCCGCGTCCGGGCCCGCCTCGCACCTGTCGCTGTCGAAGCCGACGTCTCGCGCCGCGGTGCTGAGCGACGGCGTCAGGTCCGGCGGGAGCGTACGGATGGCGGGCGCCTGCCGCACCGCCGCGAGAACCTGGGCCAAGGTCATGTCGGGCGGTCCGGGCGGCCGCGGCGGCGGGGTCACGGCACACCCGCCGAGCAGGGTCGCGAGCAGGCCGGCGATCAGCCGCACGACAGGTTCAGCCGGCGGATCGGGTTCTCCACGCAGAGGTAGGTGAGCGCGGCGAGCCCGGCACTGCCGAGCACCGCGAGCGCCCGGGCCGGCGGCCCGTCGTGGACCGCCGTCACGATCATCAGGACCGGCCAGTGCCAGAGGGCGAGCGGGTAGGACAGGCGGCCCAGCCACTGGAGCGGGCGCACGCCCAGGAGCGCGTCGGCGCGCCCCGCCAGCACGAGCAGGGTGGCGAGGACGGGGAGGACGACGGCGTACGGGGAAAGCGGGGTTGCGGGGTCGGTATTCAGGGCCGAGATCACCAGCAGCGCCAGGCCGACGACCGACATCACCGTGGCGAGCCGGTACGGGAGGCGCGCGAGGCGGCCGGCGGCCAGGCCGAGCAGGCAGCCGAGGCCGATCTGCCACAGGTGGGTCAACCACACGCCGGAGGCGGCGAACCAGCTTGCGTACGCCACAGAGCTCGCCACAACCGCAGCGACCCAGTACGGCAGCGCCCACCGGAAGCCCAGCCACACCAGCACGATCAGCAGAATCGGCCAGACCAGGTAGAACGCGACCTGCACCGCCAGCGGCCGGAACGGCAGCAGCGGCACCGGCGGAAGAAGACCCGGCCGGCGGTAGCCCACCACAGTCACCGTCACCAGCACGACCACGGCCGCGGGCAGCAGCCGCCGGGCCCGCCGGGAGAGGAAGCGCGGCAGCGACAACCGCCCGGTCCGGTCGAGTTCGCGCAGCAGCACCGCGGTGATCAGGAATCCGGAGATCACCGAGAAGACGTGGACGCCCAGGAACCCGCCGCGGAGTCCGGGCACGCCGGCGTCGCACAGCACCACGAGCACGACCGCGACCGCGCGCAGGCCCTCGATGTCGGGACGGAACCGGATCGTCCGCCCGGCGGCCGGGTGGGTCTCGGCCGCCGGGCGCATCTCTGATTTCGTTCCCGTCATCGGCAATAAGACTAAGGCGCAGAAACGGGCAGGAAGCGGCTTTCCGGCCCGATAGCACGCGTTCCGTTGACTTTCCCCGAAACGCTCCTGCCAAAAGCACGAGGCGTGCTATTGACCCGGCCTGCCACTATCGAGCGGGCAGCGAAGGGGGCTTGGATTGGGCGGGTTCGTCGATGCGGTTCTGAGCTTTCCCACCGTTCTCTTCACCCCGTTGCTCATCGTCGTCATCGGCTATTGGTTCGTCGTCGTCATCGGCGGCGCCGACCCTGAGGCGGACGCCGGCGATCTGCTCGCCTTCGCCGGGCTCGGCGGCGTACCGATCTCGATCCCGCTCTCGCTCATCGTCCTCTTCGGATGGTTCGGCTGCCTGGCCGGCAACGAGTTCGTCGCCGGCTGGTGGGTCCTGCCCGCCGCGATCGCCCTCGCATGGCTGCCGGCCACTTTCCTCACCGTCCTAATCAGACGGATGCTGCCCGCGGGCACCGAACCGTCCCGGGCCGACTTCGTCGGTCTCACCTGTGTGATCCGCACCAGCCGGGTGACGCGCACCTTCGGTCAGGCCGAGGTGCACGCCCGCGACGGCTCGTCGGCCATCGTCCAGGTCCGCCAGGCCGGCACGGACGAATTGCGCGCGGGCACGATCGCCCTGCTCTTCGACATCGACCCGGAAGGCGATTTCTTCTGGGTCGTTCCCGCCGACATCGCCACGAAGGATCAGTGAATGGACATAGTCTCGACCGGATTCGGCATTCTCGCCGCCGTCGTCCTGCTCATCGCACTCGCTGTGGTCTTCTTCCTCAGCCGCATGTTCCGCAAGGTCGAGCAGGGCAAGGCGCTCATCGTTTCCAAGGTGCGCCGCGTCGACGTCACCTTCACCGGTGCGGTCGTGCTGCCCGTGCTGCACCGGTCCGAGGTCATGGACATCTCGGTGAAGACGATCGAGATCGCGCGGACCGGCCGGGAGGGACTGATCTGCCGGGACAACATCCGCGCGGACATCCGGATCACCTTCTTCGTCCGGGTCAACAAGACCGTGGAAGACGTGATCAAGGTGGCTCAGGCGATCGGCACCGCCCGGGCCAGCAACGAGACAACGCTGCAGGAGCTGTTCAGCGCGAAGTTCTCCGAGGCCCTCAAGACGGTCGGCAAGCAGCTCGACTTCGTCGACCTCTACACCAAGCGCAACGACTTCCGTGACCAGATCATCGAGGTGATCGGCACCGACCTCAACGGCTACAGCCTGGAGGACGCGGCGATCGACTTCCTCGAGCAGACGCCGCTGAGCTCGCTGGACCCGAAGAACATCCTCGACGCCCAGGGCATCCGGAAGATCACCGAGCTCACCGCGGTGGAGGCGGTGCGCACCAACGACTACAGGCAGAACGAGGCCAAGGAGATCACCCGGCAGAACGTGGACGCCCGCGAGGCGATCCTCGAGCTGGAACGCCGGCAGGCCGACGCCGAGATCAAGCAGCGCCGCGAGATCGAGACGATCCGGGCCCGCGAGGAGGCCGAGATCGCGCTGGCCCGGGCCGAGGAGCGGCTGCGCGCCGAGGGCGCCGCGCTCAAGACCGACCAGCAGCTCGGCGTGCAGCAGGAGAACAAGGCGCGCGAGATCGCGGTGGCCGAGAAGAACCGCGAACGAGTCATCGCCATCGAGAGCGAGCGCATCGAGAAGGACCGGATGCTCGAGGTCATCTTGCGCCAGCGCGAGACCGAGCTGTCCACGATCGCCAAGGACAAGGAGGTCGAGGCCGAGAAGCGCTCGATCGCCGAGGTGGTGCGGGAGCGGATCGCGGTCGAGAAGACGGTCGCCGAGCAGGAGGAGAACATCAAGAAGCTGCGGGTGATCGAGGAGGCCGAGCGCACCCGCCAGGCGGTCATCATCCAGGCCGAGGCGCAGGCGCAGGAGTCGCTGGTCAAGGACATCAAGGCGGCCGAGGCGTCGGAGGCCGCGGCCAAGTTCAAGGCCCGCGAGGAGCTGCTGCTCGCCGAGTCCCGGCAGCAGGCGGCCGAGTTGGACGCCCGCGCCAAGATCCGGCTGGCCGAGGGCAAGCAGGCCGAGGCGGCCGCGTTCGGCCTGGCCGAGGTGCAGGTGCGCGAGCGCAACGCCGAGGTGATCGAGAAGACCGGCCGGGCCGAGGCCGCGGTCGAGCGGGAGAAGGCCCTGGTCGCCGCCGAGGCGATCAAGGAGAAGCTGATGGGCGAGGCGGAGGGTCTCGAGCAGAAGGCGAGCGCGATGGCGACGCTGGACGAGGTCACCCGCGCCCACGAGGAGTACCGGCTGCGGCTGGAGGCGGAGAAGGAGATCCGGATCGCCGGCCTCACCGTGCACAAGGAGATCGCCGAGTCGCAGGCCAAGGTGCTGGCGGCCGGGCTGGAGAAGGCCGACATCGACATCGTCGGCGGCGACTCGATCTTCTTCGACAAGCTGATGGGCTCGATCACGCTCGGCAAGAGCGTGGACGGGTTCGTCGAGCACTCGACCGTGGCGCAGGGGCTCGGCGCCCGGTATCTCGACGGCTCGGCCGATTTCGCCGCGGACCTGGGCCGGGTGCTCGGGTCGGTCTCGACCGCGGACGTGGCCAACCTGAGCCTGGCGGCGTTCCTCACCAAGCAGATCACGGCCGGCGGCGAGAACAGCGGAAAGCTGCGTGAGCTGCTCGCCGCCGCCGAGGAGATGGGCATCGCCGACCACCAGGTCCCGGCGGCCCGGTGACGTCCCTCGACGCCGGCACCTACGAGATCCTGCGCGCCCGGCTGGGCGCGCAGGCCAAGGAACTGGCTCAGCGAGCCGAGGCGCTGAACGCCCGCCGGATCTCCACGTTCGGCGGGCAGCAGATGCGGCTGCTGGGCACCGAGCGGATCCGCACCGAGAACAACTGCGTGCCGCGGGACATCGCCGAGGTCGGCGGCGCGATGCTGTTCGGGTACAACGTCTTCATCGGCCTCAGGGCCGAGACGTCGGTGACCGACGTGTTCTCGGTGCACGCCCGCGACCACCAGAGGGTCACGAAGCCGGGCCTGCTCGACGATCCCGGCTTCCAGCGTGACTTCGCCGAGCTCTACCGGTATTACCGCGAGACGAAACTGATCCAGCTGCGCCGGCTGGAGGGTCTGCTGCTGGCCGTCTTCCAGACCGGGGTGCGCGCGGACGACCTGAAGGTGCTGCGCTGGCGGGTGGAGACCGACGGCTCGGTCGCCTATCTCGACAACCGCGGCGAACGCGATCACGTGTTCCCGCCGCCGCACGACTTCGAGTGGACGCCCACCACCCGCGAGCAGCACATCCTCGGCCGGCACCCGCACGTCTCCATCGAGGACGAGGTCTTCGTCGAGACGGTCGGCGGCGACCTCACGGTCAAGGTGGAGAACAACACCGAGGACGGCGAGGGCGTCTACACCGAGCCGGTCGACGAGCCGTTGCAGAGCCTCGCCGACGCGGAGATCGCGTACGCCCGGATCGGTCCGCTGATCCTGATCCGGATCCTGCCGTACCGGGAGACCGCCTTTCGGTATCTGGTCTTCAACACCCGCACCCGGGACGTGCGCCGGCTCGACGGGATCGGCCAGGCCTGCCGGCGGCTTCCCGAGGACTAGGGGCTGATCTTCCCCGGCGGGTATTACCTGGCCACCGGCGCGGCGAAGACATTCGACGCGGACACCACCGACCTGGAGTACGAGCGGGTGATGCGCTCGGTCAACGGCGAGGACGTGCTGTACGTGTTCCACGCCCGGGCCGCCGGCCGATACCTTCTGCTGCCGTACAACGTGATCCGCAAGGAGGTCGCCACCCCGATCGCCTGCCACGGGTACTCGCTGTTCGACGACGGCACGCTGATCGCTTTCCGCCACGACACGGACGAGCCGAGCCGGATCCATCCGATGCAGATCTGGCAGACCCCGTACGCCTCCGACACGTTCGCAGCGGCACAGCCGGTCGGCACCGGGCCGCTGGACCGCGTGGGCAACGCGGACCTGGTGCGCGGCATCGCGGACGCGCTGTCGGTGACCCGGATGGTCGACGAGATGACCCCCTCCGGGCCGGTGTTCGAGGCGATCATCGCGGCCTGCACCCGGCTGTTCGACCACTACCACTGGCTGGCCGAGGCCGACCTGGAGGATCTCGCCGGTCCGGTCACCGAGCTGCGCACCACCGCCGAACAGGTGCTCGACGAGTTCGAGTCGGTGCAGGCGCTCACCGAGCAGGCGGCGACCGCCGTCTCGCGGTGCCGCGCCGAGGCCACCGGGCTGATCCGCCGGGCACAGACCGAGGCGCCGACGACGACCGACGGCTGGATCGGTCAGCTCGCCGCGTTGCGCCGGGCCCAGGGTCACGCGGTCACGCTGCGCGAAGTCCGGTACGCCGACCTGGCCGCCCTCGACGCGATCGGGGCGGAGCTGTCCGCCGAGGTGGACGCCACCGCCCGGCGCGCGGTGGAGTTCCTGCGCCGGGAGGACGCGTTCGCCGGCTACCAGCAGTCGGTCGAGCAGCTGGCCGCCGACGCCGCGGCGATCGAGACGGTGGCGGCGGCCCAGCCGGTCGGCGAGCGGCTCGCCGAGCAGGCCGACGGGTTGCGTGTGGTCACCGAGGTGGTCGGCGGGCTGGAGATCGCCGATGCGACCGTGCGGGTCGCCATCCTGGAACGCATCGGCGAGGTGCTCGGCGGGGTCAACCGCGCCCGCGCGACACTGGACGGCCGGCGGCGGGAGCTGGCCGCGGTGGAGGGCCGGGCCGAGTTCGCCGCCGAGTTCGCGCTGCTCGCCCAGTCGGTCACCACCGCGCTCGCGGATGCGGACACCCCGGAGCGCTGCGACGAACGGGCCGGCACGTTCATGCTGCAGGTCGAGGCGCTGGAGTCGCGGTTCGGCGAGTTCGACGACTTCGCCGAGCGGCTGTCGGCCAAGCGCACCGAGGTGTACGAGGCGTTCGCGGGCCGGCGGCAGACGCTGCTCGACGATCGGCAGCGGCGGGCGGAACGGCTTGCGGCGTCGGCCTCGCGCACGCTGGCGACGATCCGGCGGCGGGTCGCCACGCTGTCCACGCTCGACGAGGTGAACACCTACTTCGCGACCGATCCGATGGTCGCCAAGGTGCGGTCGGTCGCGGACGAGCTGCGCACGATCGGCGATTCGGTCCGGGCGGAGGAGCTGGACGGCCGGGTCAAGGCGGCCCGGCAGGAGGCCGGACGGGCACTGCGTGACCGGCTGGACCTGTACGGTGCGGACGGCCGGACGATCCGGCTCGGCCGGCACACGTTCGCGGTGAACACGCAGGCCGTCGATCTGACCGTGGTGCCGCACGGCGACGAGCTGGTCTTTGCGATCACCGGCACCGACTACCGCGCGCCCATCCGGGACGCCGCCTTCATCGCCGAGACCCGCCCGTTCTGGAACCAGCCGCTGGTCTCCGAGGACCAGCACACGTACCGCGCCGAGCATCTCGCCGCCGCGATCTTCGCGGCGGACCCGGTGCGAGCGGCGGGCGCGCTGGCCGACGGGTCCCTGCGTGATCTCGTACGGGCGCAGGCCGAGGCCCGGCTCGACGAGGGCTACGAGCGGGGCGTGCACGACGCCGACGCGACCGCGATCCTGGCCGCCGTGATCCGGTTGCACGCGACCGCCGGCCTGTTGCGGTACACGCCCGAGGTGCGGGTCGCGGCGCAGCTGTTCTGGGCCTTCGACACCACGCCGGAGCAGCGGACGGCGTGGACCGCACGGGCGTCGTCGCTGGTCCGCGCCCGGGAGGCGTTCGCGGTGGCGACCGGCGTGGCCGAGCTCGCCGCGGAACTGAGCGATGCCGCCGGCGCGGCGATCGGTGACTACCTGGTCGAGGAGCTTGCCGCGCCGGCCCCCGGCTTCGTCACGGCCGCCGGGGCGCGCACGTTCCTGGACCGCTTCCACCGCACCGGCCGCGGTTACGCCGACGACGTGCGCGGGCTGCCGACGGTGGCGGCGAAGAAGCAACTGATCACGGCCTGGCTGTCGGCGTTCCGGGCGGCGCAGCCGGCAGCGGGCACCGAGGACGACCTCACCGAGGCGGTGGCGATCGAGCTGACCACCTTGACCAGGTACGACTCGGCCGCGGCCGTCGAGGTCGCGGTCGACGGCCTGCTGGGCGTGCACCCACGGATCACGGCGGGCACCCTGTCGCTTCGGCTCGATCGGTTCTTGGCACGGACCCGGCAATTTCGCGATGTGCGGGCGGCGGCCTTTACGGCGTACACAAGACGGCGTTCTGCGCTCGCCGCCGCTGAACGCACCCGGCTTCGCCTCGCCGAATATCGCCCCTCGGTGATGACCGCCTTCGTGCGCAACCGCCTGCTCGACGAGGTCTACCTGCCGCTGATCGGCGACAACCTGGCCCGGCAGCTGGGTGCGGCCGGCGACGCGAAGCGCACCGACCAGTCCGGCCTGCTGCTGCTGATCTCGCCGCCCGGCTACGGCAAGACGACCCTGATGGAGTACGTCGCCGACCGCCTCGGCCTGGTCTTCGTCAAGGTCAACGGGCCGGCGCTGGGCCACGCGGTGACCTCTCTGGACCCGGCCGAGGCGCCGGACGCGACCGCCCGCCAGGAGGTCGAGAAGATCAACTTTGCCCTGGAGATGGGCACCAACGTGCTGCTCCACCTCGACGACATCCAGCACACGTCGCCCGAGCTGCTGCAGAAGTTCATCTCCCTCGGTGACGCCCAGCGACGCATGGAGGGCGTCTGGGACGGCAGCACCCGCACGTATGACCTGCGGGGCAAGCGCTTCGCGGTGTGCATGGCCGGCAACCCGTACACCGAGAGTGGTCAGCGTTTCCGCATCCCCGACATGCTCGCCAACCGCGCCGACGTGTGGAACCTGGGCGACGTGCTGTCCGGGCGCGAGGAGGCGTTCGAGATGTCCTATCTGGAGAACGCGCTGACCTCGAATGTGGTGCTCGCGCCGCTGGCCGCCCGTTCCCGCGACGACCTGCCGGTGCTGGTGGCGCTGGCCGCGGGTTCCGGTTCGCCGGACAAGCTGTCGTACGCGTATTCCGCCGCCGAGCTCTCCCAGGTGTTGTCCGTGCTGCGCAAGATGCGGCTGGTCCAGCGCGTGGTCCTGCGGGTCAATCAGGCCTACATCGCGTCGGCCGCGCAATCCGACGACGCCCGCACCGAGCCGCCGTTCCAGCTGCAGGGCTCCTACCGGAACATGAACAAACTGGCCGAACGCATCGTGCCGGCGATGAACGACGACGAGCTGGAGAGCCTGATCGACGACCATTACGCGGGCGAGGCGCAGACGCTCACCTCCGGCGCCGAGGCGAACCTGCTGAAGCTGGCGTCGCTGCGGGACCGGCTGACTGCCGCCGAGGCGGCACGGTGGGCGGAGGTCAGGGAGGCTTACGTACGGTCGAGAGCGCTCGGCGGCTCGGCAGACGATCCCGTCGCGCGCGCCGTCGGCGCGGTCGGCTTGCTGGCCGACCGGGTGGCCGACGTGTCCTCCGCGATCGGGCGCCTGAAGGGCGCCGGCGACCCCGGCTGATCCGGGCCGGCGTCCGGCCCACGCTGTTCATCTACGGCGAGCCCACCGGCCGGCTCGGCTCAGGCGCGTCCTTTTGGAAGTTGAGTTAACTATTCCTTGTATTAAGTCCTGTCGATGCCTCAGGATGAGATCAGCGGCGCCGCATCCCCACCCGCCCTCATCCCCGAGGTATGTCATGAGACTGCTCAAACGTGCCCTCGTCGCGGCCGCCGCCCTGCTCATCGGCGCTACCGGCGCCGCCGTCCCGGCCCACGCCGCCGCGGCCGCCACGCCCTTCAAGGTCCTCGCGTTCTACAACGGGACCTACGACGCCGCGCACATCGACTTCGACAAGGAGGCCCGCGACTGGTTCCCCAAGGCCGGCGCGCAGTACGGCTTCACCTGGGAGGCGACGACGGACTGGAGCCGGTTGAGCGCGTCCGGCCTGGCGGGCTACAAGGTCATCATGTTCCTGGACGACGCGCCGCCGACCGATCGCCGCGCGGCCTTCCAGCAGTACATGCAGAACGGCGGCGCCTGGATGGGCTTCCACGTCAGCGCCTGGACGGACAACGCGAGTTCCTGGAGCTGGTACTACAACACGTTCCTGGGCTCGGGAAACTTCGCCACCAACACGTGGGGCCCGACCGCCGAGACATTGCGCATCGAGGACCGGACGCACCCGACCACGGCCGGTCTGCCCGCGACGATCCCCTCCTCGGTCAGCGAGTGGTATTCCTGGAGCCGGGACCTGCGGCAGAACCCGGACATCGACATCCTCGCCTCGATCGACTCGTCCAGCTTCCCGGTCGGGACCGACCCGGACCAGCAGTGGCGCAGCGGCTTCTACCCGCTGATCTGGACCAACAAGAACTACAAGATGCTCTACACCAACTTCGGGCACAACGGAATGAACTACGACACCAACACGCGTACGTCGTCCACGTTCGCCAGTGAGCAGCAGAACCAGTGGCTGATCAACGGAATCCTCTGGCTCGGCGGCCAGGACTCGCCGACCACGCCGCCGCCCACCGGCCAGCCGATCGACCCGGCCTCCTGGTACGCCATCGTCAACAAGAACAGCGGCAAGTGCGTGGACGCGCGCGGAGCCGGCACCACCAGCGGCACGGTGATCCAGCAGTACACGTGCAACGCGACGAACTCCCAGCAGTACCAGTTCGGCGCCACCGACGGCGGGTATTGGAAGATCAGCAACCGGGGCAACAGCGCGCAGGCGCTCGACGTCAAGGACGTGTCCACGGCCGACAACGCGCCGATCCAGACCTGGACGTACGGCGGCGGGCTGAACCAGCAGTGGCGGGCCGTCGCCGAGACGGACGGCTACTACCACTTCGTCAACCGCAACAGCGGCAAGTGCCTGGACGTCCCGGCCGCCTCCACCGCGGACAGCGTTCAGCTGGTCCAGTACACCTGCAACGGCACGGCCGCGCAGAGTTTCCGGCTCAGGTGACCACGGCGGTGCCGGCCTCGTCCTCGAGGCCGGCGCCCAGTGCCGCCTGCGGGATCAGCTGCAACACCACCGCCGCGGCCTGCGTCGCCTGGATGCGGCGCTGGTAGTTGCGGCTGGCCACGGCGATCGTCACGTCCCCGGCCAGAATCCGCCAGCCCCAGCTCGACGGGCCGGTGCGGGTGAGGACCGCCGCCAGCCCGGCCGCGTCGCGTTGCAACGCCAGCAGCGCGTCCCGAAGGGCCTTCCTGCTGGGGTACGCGTCGAAGCCGCGTCCCAGGTCGCGATTGTTCGTGGCCAGCAACCGCCAGGTGATCCGTCCGCCGGCCAGGTGCATGATCCGAAAACGTGCCGTTGCCAAACTTTGCCGCCTTTTACGCTCCGGCACACACTGGCCGATTCACGTACACAGCGGACACACACCGGGTTAACAGGGAACGACGATCATTGCTGTTCTCTTTTGTGCGGGTCCGGGACGGTCCACCGGGGTGACGAGTCGGTCGCGGTGAGCGGTTGCGGCTGTGACACGGTGACCTGGCTCGGCTGCCGGGTGGCCGGGATGACGGCCTCGGCCGGGTCGGGCAGCGGCTGCGGGTCGAGCGGCTCCATCGACACGCGGGGCAGCGTCACGATGCCCGGATCGACCTCGACGGCCTGCACCACCGAGCCCCGCCCCTCGCCCTTGACGAGGATCATCGCGTACTCGGGAAGGTCCTGGAGAACGCGCGGCTCCACGGCGTACTCGTAGACGCGCTGGGCCGACTCCGCGTCGCTCCAGTTCGTGCCGCGCGCCACCGACTCGGTCTGGCTCCAGTTGCGGGTGCGGCTCCAGTTCGTCCCGCGCCGCCGGCTGAGGTGCCGCCCGGTGCGGATCGTCTCCCGGGATCCGCCGCGGGTCTCCGACTCGCCGTGGGTGTCCGCGAGCGTGTGCGTGTCCTCGCCGCCCAGCGTCCGGGTGATCCCGCTGAGCACGAACTTGTGCCCCCGCCCGATGAACTCCGCGGCCTGGGTCGCCTCCTGGTGGTTGCCCAGCCGCATCAGCGCGACCTCCCCGCCGCCGATCGTGCGCAGCGACTCGGCCCGCAGATGCTCGAAGAACAGCACCAGCCGGATGCCGCGCCGCTCGCACAGCGTGCTGAGCCGTTCGATCGCGCGGTGATGCACCTCGTCCGCGCCCAGCACGATCAGCGAGCCCATCGGCGCCGTCCCGTGCCGCACCTGCCGGGCCAGCCACTGCACGATCAGATCCTTGAGCAGCTCGTGGTGCGCGCCGCCGCCCTCGCTCGCGACCAGATGCGTCAGGTCGGCGCCGCCGGGCGTGGTTGCCGCGCTGCCCAGCGACTCCAGCGGATGCAGGAACGCCTCGATGCGCCGGACCCGCCGGCTCTCCTCGGGATGCAGGCCGAGCAGCCGGTCCCGTTCGTCCGCGGAGAGCGCCGCCTGGTCGGTGCGCCCGGTCAGCACCCGCAGCGCCGCCAGCAGCCGGGCCATCGACAGATCGGGGGCCAGCACGCCGGTGATGTCACGCAGCAGCAGCGCGTCCTGCGACCGCTCGGCCCGGCTGGCCTCCGGCGCGTCGCCGTGCATCGCCTCCACCAGCACGTCCACCAGCTCGTCCGGGTCCAGTCCGGCGACCAGGTCGAAGCGCGTCAGCTCGACCTCCTCGACGGTCCGGCCGGTGCTGCCGGCGAGTTCGATCAGCTCGTCGCCGAGCCCCTCGCCGCTGAAGTCGACCAGCGTCATCGGGCCACGGCTGGCCAGCAACGAGCCGCCGAAAACGGTCAGCACGGCCTCCCAGCCGTACGACGTCCCGCCGATGATGTCCACCCGTCGTGTTCCCGGCGACGGGCTCGCCGCCCCCCACTCGGCCATCGCGTCGACTGCGTGTTGCTGCTGCTGGTCGTGCCAGTCACGGCGGGCGTCCCAGGCGGCGTGGTCACGCTCGTAGTCGGCGCGGGACCGCTCCTTGGCGTCGTCCAGCGCCTTCTTCGCCTGGGCCGGCGCCCAGGCGGCGAACACCGCCCCGCCGATCCCGCCGAGCAGCGCGATCACCGCGAAGAACACCACCAGCACCAGCGTGGTCTGGTCGCGCTCACCGCCGAAGAACGACAGACCGCCGCCGCAGCAGCCGATCAGCGCCGCGAGGCCGACGCCGATGCCGAGCGACAGGGTGATCCGCCGGCCGCGGCCACGCCGCGCCTTTTCCAGCCGCTCGGTCAGCTCGGGCGGCACCGGGGCGGGCTGGGGCGGCGGTTCCATGAACTTGCGCCGGTACAGATTGCGGTCGTTGAAGATCCAGCCGAGCCGTTCGCCGGGCGTGGCCAGCCGCGGCAGCGGGCTCTGCGGTTCGGGGTTGGGGACGAGGCTCGTCATCGCGGTCGGCTCTGCCTTCCGGTGGTGGGTCTGACAGCAGTACACCAGACCGGGCGGCGCAGGATGGGAACCATGACGTGGATTCTGCTCGGTCTGCTGCTCCTGGTCGCGCTCGGCGCGTTCACTGTGGTCGTTCGGGTCATGCGCTCGCGTGACCAGGACGGCGACCGCCCGGCGAGCCGCTGCCTGCAGTGCCGCGGCACCGGCTGGGTGGGCGGCGAGCCGGAACGAACCATGAATTTCACCGGCGAGGGCTTCGAGAACCGGCACACCCCGGCCCGGCAGTGCCCACGCTGCGACGGCACCGGGATGGTCCGAATCTGACGGTGGCACCGCTCGTCGATCTCTCGCAGGATGAATTGATGATCTCGCGCAGCCTTCCCCGGTGGATTCTGGACGAGCTGGCGACCGTGCCGGCGCACGACAACTTCCTCGGGGTCGACGATCTGCACGCCGGGCTGCGCCGCATCGCCGAGCACTATCCGCAGGTGGCCACGCTGCGCCGCTGCGGCAGCTCCCGGCAGGGTGATCCGCTCTGGTGCCTGACCGTGGACGGCGGCGGTCCGAGCCGGCCCGAGGCGCTGGCGTTCGGGTTGCCGCATCCCAACGAGCCGATCGGCGGGCTCACCGCGCTGCACCTGGCCGAACGCCTGTGCGCCGACCCGGGGCTGCGGGACCGGCTCGGTCACCGCTGGCGGATCGTCGACTGCGCCGACCCGGACGGGCTGCGGCTCAACGAGGGCTGGCTGCGCGGCCCGTTCACCCGCGCCCACTACGCCCGGCATTTCTACCGGCCGGCCGGGCGCGACCAGGTCGAGTGGACGTTCCCGATCAACCACGAGGACGCCTACTTCGACGACGCGATCCCGGAGACGCAGGCGCTGATGCGGCTCATCGACGAGCACCGGCCCGCGCTGGTCGCCTCCCTGCACAACAGTGAGCTGGGCGGCGCGTACTACTGGCTGAGCCGGTCCGAGCCGCCGCTGCACCCGATCCTGCAGGGCGTGCCCGAGCATCTCGGCATCCCGCTGGACCGTGGCGAGCCCGAGGCGCCCGACCTGGTGCTGCTGGACGACGCCATCTACGAGGCCACCGCGTTCGCCAAGGTCTACGAGCGGATCACGGCCCGCGGCGGGCGCTGGACGTACGGCGGGGGCAGCACCACCTGGTATGCCGACCGCTGGGGAGCGTTGATGCTGGTCAGCGAGCTGCCCTACTGGCACGACCCGCGGTCGGCGGACACCGGCCCGGCCGGGGTCACCTACGCCGAGGCGCTGGCCGCGAACGCCCGCGCGATCGCCGACGCGGGCAGCCTGCTCAGCCGCACCCTCGCCGTGGTCGAGCACGACCTGCTGGCGCCGGCCACGCCGTTCTGGCGCGCGGCCCGGTTCTACGCCGACGTGCTGAACGAGACCGGACCGGCCCGGCTGGCGCGCAGCGAGGAACCGGCCTCGCAGCGGCCGGCGAGCGTGGCGGAGGCCAACTCGCTGGCCCTCAACGTGCACGAGTGGCGGCTGCGGTACGGCGGGATCCTGCTGCGGGCGCTGCGCGGGGAGGCGGCGGTGGGCAACGTCCGGGCCTCGGTGCGCGCCGCCCTGGCCGAGGTGGAGGCGCGTTACGCGGCGTGGCTCGCCGAGGACGCCCGCTGCGCGCAGCTGGCCCCGATCGAGATCCGGCGCCTGGTCGGGGTGCAGTACGCCGCCATCGTCGCCGCGGCCGCCCACCTGGCCGGCACGTTGCGGAACTGACCCGGTCCGGAGGCCTCCGGCGACGCTCTGACCTCGGGAAATCCTCGTCACATGAGGTAGCTCAGCAGCGACGCCCCCGGCTAGCTTTTCGGCAACGCCCTCAAGGAGGTCGTCGTGCCGAGTCGTGCGGAGGAGCCCAGCTGGGTCGAAGGGTTGTTCCGTGTGCTCGGCACCGGGCTGCTCGGCCTCTGGTGGAGCCGCCCGTCGGCGATGCGCCGCCGGCTCGCCCGCCGCCGGGAGTGCACCGGCTGCCTGCACCGGTACCGACGATTGATGCGGCTGCTCATCGTCCTGGTGTGGCTCCAGATCTGTGGCGTGGTGATGCTGCTGGGCTACGGCGTGCAGGTGCGCACGTGCCAGCCGCCGGTCTGGTCCACCGCGGCCGACGCCGCTCGTTACCTGACCCCGGGCAGCAGCTGGGTGATCCCGACCCGCCAGGTGCTGACCTCGGGAAACTCGGGACTCGCCCTGGCGTACAGCAAGATCCGCAGAGCGGAGATCTGCCGGTACGCGCCGACCGGCAACCTGATCGCCAGCATGCACGGCGGATTCGCGCGCGGCGGAACCATGGTCGGGCAGACGTTCGTGACGCTGCCCAGGCCCGACTACACGTACCCGGAGATCGAGCCGGTCGTGCGGCACGAGGCGCGTCACACCGACCAGTGGGCGCTGTTCACCCTTCTCGGCGGTCCGCTGGCCTTCCCGTTGTCGTACAGCGTGGACGAGCTGTTCGCGCCCGGGCCGTACAACCACTTCGAGCGCAACGCGGGCCTGGCCGGCGGCGGTTACGTGCTGCCGGAAGGGATGTCACCGACCACCACGCGGCTGCTCGTCGCGGCCGCGGTCGCCGCCGTAGTGATCTTCGAACGTCACCGTGTCCGCCGTCAGATCCACCTGCTGGTGCTGCTGGCCCGCCGCCTGCGCACCGCCGGGGAGCCGGCCTGGTACGCCCACACCAAGCCGGTCGTGGCGGGCCGGCTGACCCAGCTGATCGGCCGGGTCTCCCCGGCGGCCGCCGGCCTCATCACCGATCATCGCCGCGTGCACCAACTGGGCTGCCGGCACTGCGGCAATCTCTAGATCTGGCAGGCTTCGGGGAACACCGAAATCCCGGGAGGCAAGGACATGCGCATCGCGGTCACCGGAGGCACCGGCAAGCTCGGCCGGGCCGTGGTCGCCGAGCTGGGCGAACACGGCAACGAGGTCATCAACCTGGACGTGGCGGCCACCGGGCGCCCCGACCTGCGGGTCGACCTCACCGACTACGGCCAGACGATCGAGGCGCTGACCGCGATCGACGACCGGTACGACAGCATCGACGCGGTGGTGCACCTCGCGGCCATTCCTGCGCCGGGCCTCACCACGAATGCGGCCACGTTCCACAACAACATCACCGCCACCTACAACGTCTTCGCTGCGGCCAAGGCGGCCGGCATCGAGAACGTCGTCTGGGCGTCCAGCGAGACCCTGCTCGGCATCCCGTTCGACACCCCACCGCCGTACATCCCGCTCGACGAGGAGTACCCGGCCCGGCCGGAGTCCCGGTATTCGCTGGTCAAGCACCTCGAGGAGACCATGGCGGTGGAGTTCTGCCGGTGGAACCCGCGGCTGAAGATGGTCGGCCTGCGGTTCTCCAACGTGATGGAACCGCAGGACTACGAGCAGTTCCCGTCCTTCGACGCCGACCCGCTGCTGCGCAAGTGGAACCTGTGGGGCTACATCGACGCCCGTGACGGCGCCCAGGCGGTGCGCCGGGCCCTCGCCTACGACGAGCCGGGCGTCGAGATCTTCATCATTGCGAACGCCGACACCGTCATGTCCCGCTCGTCGGCCAGCCTGGCGGCCGAGGTCTACCCGGGTGTCAAGGTCACCAAGGAGCTGGGCGAACACGAGACCCTGCTGTCCATCGACAAGGCCCGGCGGCTGCTCGGGTACGAACCGCGGCACAGCTGGCGCGACCACGTCTGAGCAGACGCCGCCGCGCCGCCAGCCCGGTCCGCCCCCGCCGGACCGGGCTGTTCCCCGGGCGAACGCGGCCTCAGAGTGAGCTGTCCCGCAGCCAGACGACGATGCCGGTCAGCCCGGTCAGGACGGCCGCGGCGCCGGCCCGGATCGCGGCGGCGCAGCGCGCGGGGGTGAACGACGCGGGGTCGTAGGTGGAGGACATGCCGTTGCCCTCGCCGCGGAACGACGCGCCCGGCCAGTCGACCGCGGTGACGTTGTGGGTGGGCTCGGCCAGCTCGGCGCCGACCACCAGGAACCGCTGCTGGAGGTTGCTCGCGGTGACCACGGTGAGCGGGTCGACCAGGTCGTTGCCGGCGCTGACGATCAGATCCGGATGCATCTCGATGGCCTTGGTGATACCGGGAATCGGATCCGGCCGGGCCGCGGCCTCGACCGTACGCAGATCGACCTTCTCCGCCTTGGCCCATTCCCGCACCGCGGTGATCACGGCCTTGGTGGGCGCGTCCGAACCCGCCCAGAGAAGCACCACGCGGTAGCCCTTCGACGGGTGCACCGCGTCCCAGGAGCCCGGAGCCGGGGTGATCGTCGACTCCGGCGACGGCGATGCCGAGGGGCCGGTGAAGCCGGGAGCGAGCGAGCCGACCGGACGGGGCAGGGGATGCGGCTCGGCCCAGGGGTCGCCGGACGCGCATCCGGCGAGCAGCGCGGCGGCCGTGCCGAGCGTGGCAGCGACCCGAAACAAGGCACGCAAAAGTGACCGTCCTACGGGTGGGAGGGATTACTTCATATCCCCGGATCTGGCCGGCTGCCATGGCCGGGGACAGATGTCTCCGTTCCTTCGCCGCCGGTCTGGATCGTGTTAACCCGCGGCGTGCACCGTGCGACTCGCCAATACCGAGGAGCAGCATGTCACGCCGTACCATCGCCATCGTCGCCGCCGGATTCGCGGCCGCGGTGATCAGCGTTCTGGCCGCCCAGCCGGCCTCCGCACACGGATTCTCGTCGACCGTCTACGCCACAGTGACCGGCGACACACATGGCCACGTGCACACCGCGCTGGAGCTGGAATACGACCTTTTCGTCGTCTCCGCGGCGGACAGCGGAAAGAACGATGCGCTCTTCCGCGCCGGAACGGATGCCTTCGAGGCCGAAGACCCGCAGGCTCAGGCGGCCGCGCTCGACACGCATTTCGATTCCGCCCTGAAATACATCAGTGACCGATTTGCCATAAAGTCCAACGGCCGATCGTGTACGCCGTCCCCCGAGGGCCCGTTCACGATGGGCACCCGCGAGGGGGTCCCCTACGCCGGCCTCTCCCTGGACTGGACCTGCCCCGAGCGGTCGGCCGCCCACGAGGTGCGCAGCTCCCTCTTCCCGGACGGCGAGGGCTTCGTCAAGGGCACGAAAACCATCGTCACGTACGAGATCGACAGTCACACGGGCAGCGCCGCGCTCGACGCCGCCCACCCGTCGTTCTCCACCGCCCAGAGCTGGTACCAGCGGTTCGGCGAGTTCTTCAAGCTCGGCGCCGAGCACCTGCTCACCGGCATCGACCACATCCTGTTCCTGCTCGCGCTGATCGCCGGTTCCCGCCGCCCTCGCGAGATCGTGCTGGCCGCCACCAGCTTCACGCTGGCCCATTCGGTGACCTTCATGCTGGCCGCGCTCGGCCTGGTCGACGTGCCCGCGAAGGTGGTCGAGCCGCTCATCGCGCTGTCCATCGCCGTGGTCGCCGGCTGGCATCTGTGGCGTCTGTGGCGGCGCGGCGACCACGCGACCGACCTCGAAACCGCCGGCGCCGGCCACTTCGCGCTGGACCGGGCCGGGTGGACCCGGCTCGGCGTGGTGTTCTGCTTCGGATTCGTGCACGGCCTCGGCTTCGCCGGCGCCCTCGGCATCAACGAAGCGTGGTCTTGGACACTTCTGTGGTCTCTGCTCGTCTTCAATGTGGGCATCGAAACCGTGCAGCTCGGGATCATCGCGGTGGTGTTCCCGCTGCTGATCGTGCTGCGCCGGCGCGCGCCCCGGGGTGGGCTGTGGACCACCGGCGTCATTGCGGCGGGCGTCGCTGTGATGGGGCTCATCTGGTTTTTCCAGCGCCTTTTTGCTTCCTGAAAGACCTTCCGCTATTCCGACTAGCTATACCGGCGTTCTCGATCAAGTTCATCGGTGATTCATCAAGCACCGGGAGCTTGAGGTCGCTTCATCAGCACTTCTCTCATCCGGCACACAGGAACGGAACACCGATGAGATCGAGCAACGCGCCGCGGGCCCTCGGGCCGCTGCGGCACCGCGTGATCGCCGGAACCACGGCCGCATTCCTCGGCATGACCGTGGCCTTCGGCAGCGGCCTGGGAACACCGGCCGCCGCGGCCGACCCGGCCACGCTTTCCGCCATCATCCTCGGCGTCGGCGCCAACGAGACCCAGCGCATCGTGTCCTGGTACTCGTCCGCCGACACCGCCCAGCAGGTCCAGCTCGCGCCGGCCGCCGACGTCGTGAACGGCGAGTTCCCGGCCGGCGCGGTGACCTTCGCGGCCACCGGCGCGGCCAACATCGCCACCAGCGGTGGGTTCAACCGGCACGCGACGCTGACCGGCCTCAAGGAGAACACCGCGTACTCCTACCGGGTCGGCAGCGAGGGCAACTGGTCCCCGGCCTACACCTTCAAGACGCACGACTTCGAGGGTGACTACGACTTCCTGTTCTTCGGTGACCCGCAGATCGGCGCGTCCGGCAATCTGGCCAACGACCAGGCCGGCTGGGCCGACACGCTGAACGTGTCGCTGGCCGCCAACCCGGACGCCGAGCTTCTGGTGTCCGGTGGCGACCAGGTCGAGACGGCCAACACCGAGGCCAACTGGAACGCCTTCCTCGCGCCCGACAAGCTGCGCGAGTACCCGTGGGCGGCCACCATCGGCAACCACGACGTCGGCGGCAAGGCCTACGAGCAGCACCTGTTCACGCCGAACACGGACCGTTCGGCGGCGTACTACGCCAACGGCCAGCCGACCTCCAACACGTCGGGCGGCGACTACTGGTACATCCACAAGGACACGCTGTTCATCGACCTGAACAGCAACTCCTACGCCACCGCGCAGGGTGGCGGCGGTGACGCCGCGCACCTCTCCTACGTCACCGACGTGATCAACAAGCACGGCGGCGACGCGAAGTGGACGGTGCTCGTCTACCACCACTCGATCTACTCGGCCGCGGCCCACGCCAAGGACGGCGACAACAAGGTGCGCCGGGTGGACTTCCCGACCACCTTCTCGAAGCTCGGCGTCGACCTGGTGCTGCAGGGCCACGACCACGTCTATACCCGTAGCTACCTGATCAAGAACGGCGAGAAGGCGAACCCGGGCGAGCAGCCCGGCGCCGCCGACGTCACCGCCGGCCCCGGCGGCGTGCTGTACGTGACCGCGAACTCCGCCTCGGGTTCGAAGTACTACGACATCACCACCCCGGACAACAGCGGCACCAGTGGCGCGGGCAACGGCGCCGACCCGCTGAAGCCGGAGAACTACTGGTACAACTCGGTGCAGAACCAGGAGCACGTGCGCTCGTACGTCAAGGTTCAGGTGCGCAACGACAAGCTGGTCGTGCAGAACCTCCGCAGCGCCGCCACCCCCGACGGCAAGCCGGTCGGCTCGATCGTCGACAACGTGACCGTGCACCCGTACCACGGCGACGGCCAGGACATCCAGGTCAACGTGCCGAACGCGGCTCCGGGCGAGTTCGGCTGGACGATCGACGGCTACAACGGCCTGGTCGACATGGGCACCGCCCAGGAGCACAACGGCGACTGGTTCGGCGCCACCGGCAAGCTCAACCCGATCGTCGTGTCGGACAGCCGCCGGTCGCTCGCCCCGTGGTCGGTCTCGGCCAGCGTCGGTGACTTCAAGGACGCCGACAAGACCTTCTCCGGCTCGTACCTGGGCTGGACGCCGCAGATCCTCAGCGGCGGCGCGGGCGCCAAGGCCGGTGCCGCGGTCGCCTCGGGCTACGACGACCAGGGCAAGGGTCTGTCGGTCTCGCGCGGTCTCGCGTCGGCCGACCAGGGCCACGCCCGCGGTACCGCCAAGGTCGGCGCCGGTCTGGATCTGAAGATCCCGGCCGACGTCAGCAAGGGCAGCTACCGCACCACCCTCACGATCACTGCGCTGAGCAGCTGACGTGTCCCGGTGGGACGGGTCCGGCCCGTCCCACCGGTTTCTCCTTTCTCCGGTACGCCTTGAGGACCTTCCGATGTACGCACGCACGACGTTCCTGATCCGCACGGCCGCCGCCGCCCTGCTCGCCACCTCACTGGCAGCCGGGGTGAGCGCCGCCCCCGCCCTGGCCGACGACGGGGATGTCACCTGGACGGTCCGCACGGCCACCAGCAGCCTGGGCACCGACCGGTCGAGCTTCACCTACGCGGTGAACCCGGGCGGCGAGACCAGGGACGCCCTGGTGGTGACCAACCGCGGCAAGACCGCGCTGGACCTGGGCGTCTACACGGCGGACGGCTTCACCACCGGCACCGGCCAGCTCGACCTCGACGCCAAGGACAAGAAGGGGCTGGGGATCGGCGCCTGGGTGCATGCCGCGCAGCCCGCGGTGAAGGTGCCGGCGGGCAAGTCGGTGCAGGTGCCGTTCACCGTGGCCGTCCCGGCCAACGCCACGCCCGGCGACTACATGGGCGGGATCGTCACCTCGCTGACCCAGCCCGACGAGACCCAGGGCATCAACGTCGAGCGCCGCCTCGGCATCCGGATCAAACTGCGCGTCGGCGGCGACCTGCGTCCCGCGCTGACCGCCGAGGACGTCCACATCGGATTCGCCGGTACCGCGAACCCGTTCGCGAAGGGCGACGCGACCGTCACGTACACGATTCACAACACCGGCAACACGATCCAGTCGGCGCAGCAGGTGGTCTCGGTGGCCGGCCCGTTCGGCACGTTCCGCGCTAAGGCCGGTCAGGTCGCCGCTCCCCCGCAGTTGCTGCCCGGCGAGAGCTGGAAGGTGACCGTGCCGGTGAAGGGCGTGGCCCCCGCGCTGCGGCTGACCGCGACGGCGACGCTGACGCCGCTGATCACCGACGCGTCCGGGTCGACCACCTCGATGAAGCCGGTCGTGGTGACCGCGCACGGCTGGGCCGTCCCGTGGACGCTGCTGATCGCGCTGCTCGTCCTGCTCGCGCTGATCGCCGCGACGGTGGTGCTCGGCCGCCGCAATCGCGTGCGGCGCAAGCAGCGCGAGGACGCCCGCGTGCGGGAGGCGGTCGAGGAGGCCCTGCGCACCGTGTCCTGATCGGACAGCGCGGCTACGCTGCGCTTCCGTTCGATCGGCAAACGCTGAGCACGGCGGCGGATCGTGTTGGCCAGCCAGCCGATCGTCAGCGGGGCCCATCGCCGTTGTTGCGGCGAGCGGCGACGCGGGGCCGCACCAGAGCCTGCCGAGTAACAGAGGCCAGACCGAGCCGACTGACCGCGACGTCGATCGGCAAGACTCCCCTGCGTTTTCTCGAGATCAACCGCACGCCACCGATGAACCGGCGCCAGCACGCGCGATCCCGGTCCCAGGCCTTGATGAAGGCGACGCACTGGCTAGGACGGATGAACTGGAGCCGGCCGCTCGACGCGGTCAATGACTCGAGCATCTGCTTTTCGCGCGCTGTGGGGCTTTCAGCCCTGTGTTCGATTCTTGCCCGGATCGTCTCGATAAAGGAGAACCGGGTGGCGAGGAACGCTGTCCAGTAATCTTCATCCGCGTCCGCAACCTTATTTCCCTGCTCGAACAGAGCGAACAGCCCCTCGGCCAAAACGTCGCCGAACTCCTGACTGCGAGCGCGGTCAGGGGTAGCGAACGGGTCATACGGCTTCTGCAGCGCGACGCCCACCTGGGCCACCGGACGCAACATCGTCTCGCCGACCAGGAAGAACCAGTCCTCGTTGTAGATCTCGGGGAAGAACGAGTCGATCCGATCGGCCGGGACCGCCAGCGCGCCACCGCCGATGAACGTGTCCTGGGCCGCGCCTGTCTCGCGGTTGGCGTGACAAACCACTGAGTTGTCCGGAAAGCCGTTGATCCTCAGGCCCACTCCGTCGCGGGCCGGGAGCAGGGCCACGGTGCGTTCCAGATCGGTCGCGTCCGGCACGGCGATGTCGTCGTCCAGGAAGACCACACTCTTCCAGCCCGCCATCCGGGCGAGTACCAGCCCGAGGTTGCGCTTCGCGCTCGTGTCTGTCCGCCGTTTCAGCCGGGACTCACCAAGGACCGTGGACGTTTCCAAGGCCGGCAACCGCGCCACGCCCGCCGCCGGAAAGTCGACTGCAGTGACCCGCAGTCGCGGCCGGTGCGCCAGAGATCTGGCCACCCGCGGCGCCGTGGAATGTCTACTGCACAGCACGAGCAGCGGGCAGTCGAGCTCCTCGGCGAGGCGGCCGGCCTCGTCCAAGGCAGCAGCGCGCCGGGCGCTCGGCACGATGATCGCGTCGACTGGCGCACGATCGCCGACAAGGATCGATGAATTGATCAGACTCCGGTGCGACGAGTAGTGGACGGGATTGTTCACGCCTCAGTCACCTGCCGGCCGGCCACTCGTGCGGCAGGTCGATGGCATGGCGGGACAGCACACGGCCACAATGGCTCAGGTGATACAGACGGTGACCAACGCAACCAGTGGACAACGTGTTCACGGGTCTCCATTTTCACCCCTATCCGCTGATGATCCTCAGGCTGTCCGGATCATGTGGCGTCCCTGCCCGGCCATTGTATTGGGCCGCGGTGGACTTCTTCGCGCGCGACGAGGTGCCGGAAGAGCTGGTGCAGTTCCTCGTGCGCTCTTTGATCGTGGTGGAGGTGGATGAGCTCGCGTTCCTCGAGCACGGCGGCGGGATAGGTGGGATCCGCGTTCTCGTCGTTGAGGCACCGAACGATAAGAAGCGTCTCACGCGGAGCGCCGACGAGGGCGACGAAGGAGCGGCGCATGCGGGAAAGCGCATCGTCTGCGGCGGGAATGCCCAGCTTCACGAGAAGCGTTGACGCGGCATCGTCGGAATCGGCCGCGGGGAACGAGGCGCTCGTAAGGTCGCACGCGATCGCAAGCGCGCACGACGCAGGCGGAAACGTCGCCGCGTAGCGGTAGTCGGAGAAGACGATGTCGGCGGGCAGCTCATGGCCAGCGGAAACGGCAGCATCCAAAGCATCCGCCGGCTTGGCGAAACGCGATGCGTCAACGCTCGACCGGGAAAGGAGAGCCACGAGCCCCGCCATGTCCAGATCGGCGAGACGGGCGGCGCTGGCGGCGTCGCGCAGCGCGGATATCGCGGCGAGCTGCTCGCGTCGCCATGCCTCGGGTCTGCGCGTCATCGAGCGCACCGCGTCCTCAAGCTCCCCGAGCAAGATGTCGGCATCGCGGTCGCACGCGATGTCCTCCATCGCCTCGAACAGGCGGCTTTTCTCGCGCAACGACGCTGCAATCGCTTCGCGGTTGAGCAGGCGGTCGCCCCGCACCTGCGCGTCCACCGAGTAGGCGCCTTCGACGGACAACCCGGAAAACGGCGAGAGAAGGTAGTCGGCAAGGTCGCTCGCCCGCCAGGTATCCGCCGTGAAGAAACGCCGCAGCGAGAGCATCGCGCGCCCGAAATCGGTCTGAGCGAAGGGAACGCGCGCACGCACAGCACACGTGAGGCCCGCTTGCACGAGCGCGGAAGATTGCGCCTCGAACAGGGACAGCGGATCCTTGCAGGCCACGATCGCGCCGCCTTTTCCCTGCTCGCGCAAGACGTCGCTCAGGATAGCGGGCTCGGCGTAGCGACCGGAGGGGAACGCGAACCTGACGGATACGCCTTCGGGCGCAGGGCGCACCCCCTCGCCGCCAGGAGCGAGGTGAACCTCAAGATCGATATTGGGACACGCGTCGAAAAACGCTCGCTGCTGCGCCGTCAAAGGTGAAGCAGCGCAGATGAGCACCCGCAAAGAGCGCTTGGGCAAAGCAGCGGGAAGAAGCGCGAGCGCCTCCCCCGTCAAAACGCGACCAAGCGCGCAAAGCTCCTTGCGCGCATCGGCGCACAGGGAAAGCACCCGCTCCTGAGCCGGGGACAGCCCATACTCCCCTGCCGACCCCGCACGCGAGCAAGCCTCGTCGAAGGCGGGGATACCCGCACCTTCCCGAAGGCACGTCGTCACAACGCAAGCGAAATCCGCGCAAGAGGGATTCCTCGAGCAAAGCGAAGCCGCAACCGCCTCCACCTCGAGCGCGCACGCGATGTTTCGCCCATCCCCGAAAAGCCCCCATAAATCGACGAGCCACGCGGAAAACGTGGACACCGTCACCCCGAAAAGCGCACGGGGACCGCCCTCGGCAGCTACGCGTTTCCGATAGGAAAGCGCCTCGGCGTATGTTGGGAGCAGGACTACGTCATATGAAGTATGTTCGTTCGTATTCATAGGTTCAGTATACACGAACATATGTACCAATTAAAGGAGAGGTCGAAGATTCTTACTGTATTTCCCGCCAGACCGGCAGAGACCCTAGCCTCAACACGCGCGCCGAACGACGACGCTGCGCGTGGGGTCGACGCGGGTCTCGATGTCGTGGCTTCCGCAGTCAGGGCAGGTGCGCGAGCCTTCGCCGGGTTTGAGCACGCGCCCGCACGCGCCGCAGGCGAACAGGATGGCAGGAACGCTCACGCCGTTTCCTATCCTGAGTGCCTGCGCTTTGATGGCAACCTCGCTCGGAATCCTCATCGCAAGGCTCCTTACAATCCAAACAAATGGTCGGCAGTGTTGCCAACGAAGTCATCCTCATCGAGCACCCAACCAGCGTCGGTCTTGACAAGCGAGAACATGATGAAGGCGTACTCGGAGCTCACATGCTCCTTCGCCGTCTCCGTTGCCGCAGCGACCTGCTGCTTTGCGGGAGTGCGCGAGCCCGCTGCGAACGATCGCGCCGCATCGTCAACCGCCGACACGAAGTTGTATACCGGAACGCTCGTGCAGTCGGCGAACACGTCGGCCGTACC
>NZ_CAKUCL010000044.1 GCF_934643405.1 uncultured Actinoplanes sp. | reverse complement strand
GAGCAGGGCGGTGCCCAGCTCGGCCAGCACGTGCTCGCGGTCGGCCGCGCGGCTCAGCGCCCGCACGTGCCGCCCGGCCGAGCGCCGGGCCAGCCAGGCGGGGACCGCGGCCAGCGCGGGCACGCCCAACAGGTACGCCTCCAGCTCGAGGCCGTTCAGCTCCAGGCCGGCCCAGGTGGCCGCGATCGTCAGGCCGGCTCCGGCCAGCACCTTGTCTGTTCTCCGCACCGCGTTGGAATCGGTCGCCGGACGGCCCACTTGAGGCTTAGAGCCCCGCCGGCAGCCACCCGGGCAGCGGCTCGCGCGACGAGAGCCATGCCGGCGGGATGCCGTCCATCCCGGTGTGGGCCGCCACCACTCCCCCGGCGATCGCGCAGGTGGTGTCGACGTCCCCGCCGGCCGCGACGCAGGCCTCGATCGCCGCCGGATAGTCGTCGAGGAACCGGTCGGCCACCCAGAGCGCGAACGGGACCGTGTCGCGGGCCATCGCCCGCGTGCCGTTGCCCAGCTCGTGCGCCGCCTCCCGCGGCCCGCCGATCTGCCGCGCTCGCAGCAGGGCGTCCCGCACGTGCCCGTCCGGGGTGTGCGCGGCGACGGTGGCCAGCAGTTCGGGCCGGTGACCGTCGAGCCGTCCGGCCGCGGCGGCCGCGGCCGCGACCGTCACCGCCACCCCGCCGGCGATGCCCTCCGGGTGCGCGTGGGTCACCTCGGCGGCCCGTGCGCCCTGCACCGCGGCGTGCGCCAGCGAGTCGGCGTGCCAGGCACCGAGCGGGGCGGCCCGCATGGCCGCGCCGTTGCCGGCCGACCCCTGCCCGTCGAAGGCCGCGGCCGCCGCGATCGGCCAGGGCAGGCCCTCGCGGATCTGCCGGAGCATCACGACCGCGCCCGGGCCGTACCCCCGATAGGGGTCGTGACGGCGGCCTAGGAGATCGGCGAATGCATCTCGATCGAAGTCACCCTCCGCGAGCACCGCGACCAGGCAGCACGCCTCTTCGGTGTCGTCGGTCCAGGGCCAGGGCCCCGGTGGCGGCCGGGACACATCGACGGGCGCGACGAAAAACTGAGCGCCCAGCGCGTCGCCCACGCTCAGGCCGGCCAGGCTCTCCAGGGCCAGGGCCAGCCGCGTACCGGGGAAGAGAGTGAATGACATCGGCACAACGGATGGTATTCCACCACGCCGGGTAGCCGGGGGGTCTCCCTGAATGACGCGTTAGGCCCCGCTTGCCAGGGGCAGTACCGTCTTCGCATGGCCACGGTGTTGCTCGTCGAAGACGATCACGTCGTGCGCGGCGCCATGCTCCGCTCGCTCGCCGACCGGGGGCACGCCGTGCACGCGGTGGGCACGGCGCTCGACGCGTTGCGCCGGGTCGCCGCCGAGACCCCCGACCTGGTCGTGCTCGACCTCGGGCTGCCCGACCTGGACGGCTCGGACGCGCTGCGCATGCTGCGCGGCATCACCGACGTGCCGATCATCATCGCGACCGCCCGCGACGACGAGCAGACCGTGGTGCGGCTGCTGCGGGCCGGCGCCGACGACTACATGGTCAAACCGTTCACCGGCGCCCACCTGGACGCCCGGATCGCCACCGTGCTGCGCCGCGTGGGCCGGGCCAGCCGGGCCGCGCAACCGGCCGTCCACGAGGTCGGCGAGCTGCGCGTGGACCTCGGAGAGCGCAGCGCCAGCCTGGCCGATCAGCCGCTGGCGCTGACCCGCAAGGAATTCGACCTGCTGGCCTATCTCGCCGCCCGCCCGGGCCGAGTGGTGTCGCGACGCGAGCTGTTGGAGGAGGTATGGCGACAGCCATCGGTCGGCGAGGATCAGACGATCGACGTCCACCTGTACTGGCTCCGTCGGAAACTGGGCGAGTCCGCGGCGAAGCCTCGCTACCTGCGCACCGTGCGGGGGGTCGGATTCCGGTTGGTGGCGCCGGACTGAGGTCGCGGCTGGCCGTCATCACGGCCGCCACCACCGCCATCGCCGCGCTGGCCTTCCTGGTGCCGCTCGGCTGGGAACTGCGCTCCGACCACCGGGACGAGGCCGTGGCCGCCGCCGACCGGCAGGCCGCCACGGTGGCCGGCGCGATCGTCGCCGGGGCGCCGAAGAAGGGCCTGGAGGCGGCCGGCGGCGATCCGGTGATCCACGCCCCCGGCGTGTTCAGCGGCGGCCGGGCCGACGCCCGCGACGTGCAGAAGGCGGCCGGCGGCAGCACGACGGTCACCGCCGACGTGGACGGCGGCCTGGTGCGGCTCCAACCGGTCGCGGTCGGCGGCAGGACGTCGGTGGTCGAGGTCTTCGTGCCCGCGTCGGAGACCGGCGAGGGCACCGCCCGGGACTGGTGGCTGCTGCTCGCCGTCGCGCTCGGCCTGGTCGCCGGTTCGGTGATCGTGGTGGACCGGCTGGCCCGCGGCGCGGTCACCTCGGCCCGCAACCTGGTGCACGCGGCCCTGGCGGTGGGCGGCGGCGACCTGGGCGTGCGCATCCAGCCGTCCGGTCCGCGCGAGCTGGCCGAGGCCGGCTACGCCTTCAACCGGATGGCCGACCGCCTGATCACCTCCCGCACCGACGAGCGCGAGCTGGTCGCCGATCTCTCCCACCGCTTGCGTACGCCGTTGACCGCGCTACGCCTGGATGCCGAGGCCCTGGATCCGGACGACACCCAGATCGGCATCGTGTTCGACCAGGCCGAACTGGACCGCCGCCGGGGCATCCGGCGCATCCGGCAGGCGATCGTGACCCTGGAGGGCGAGGTCAACGAGCTGATCAACACGACGCGCAAGGCGGTCGCCGCGCAGGTCGCGGCCGCCCCGGAGACCGGCGTGTGTGACGTCAGCGAGGTGGTCCGCGAGCGGATGGTGTTCTGGTCCGCGCTGGCCGGCGACCAGAACCGGCCGAACCGTGTGGTCGGGGCCAGCACCCGCATCCCGGTGCCGGTCGCCAAGGCCGAACTGGCTGCCGCGATCGATGCGATATTGGGTAACGTGTTCCGCTACACCCCGCAGGGCACGGCGTTCGAGGTGGGCATCTCGCGCCGGGACGGATGGGTGGCGGTCCGGATCGACGATGCCGGGCCGGGAATCGGAGATCCGGAGAAGGCGATGCGGCGTGGCCAGAGCAACCAGGGTTCGACCGGCCTCGGGCTGGACATCGCCCGGCGCGCCGCGCAGGCCGCGGGCGGCTCGGTCAGCCTGGACCGGGCCGCGATGGGCGGCGCCAGCGTCGTGATGCTGCTGGCCGACGCCGACGCGACCCCCAAGCAGGCGAGCCGGTTCGGTCTGGTGGGGCGGCTGGCCCGGGAACGCGGCGGCCGGCCCGCGCGCCCCGAGTGAGCCCGATCGACCCGGACGGTACAACACTTGCTTAGCTTTGGATTAAAGACATTCCCCCGGCGGCTCCGGGCTGGCAGTCTTCCCTCGATCCCATCCGGCTCCCCGGTCCGCAGCCCGCACATCGTCCCCGCGATAAGGACCGGTGGAGTTGTCGCGCGGTGGCAGGTGGTTACCCCATGACCACCTCCCACCGCGCTCCCGCCAGGCAAGGAGGGTCCGTGTCCACCCACCGCCGGCAGGCGCCGCGCGGTCATCGCCGGTTGGCCCGCCTGCGGTCGCACCGGTTGCTGCCGATCGCGTTCGGTCTCGCGCTGCTCGGCGTCGGCGGGGTGGTCGGGCCCAGCGTGGTGGACACGGTCTCCGGCGGCTCCGGCCAGCGGCAGATCGAGCTGGCCTCGGTGCCCGCGGACGCCCCGGCCGAGGGCCTGATCTATGGGGGGCTCAAGGCCGCGAAGGCGGGCTCGCTGTGCGCCGGCTCGTACGAGGTCGACGACGTCACCTGCACGCATGGACCGGACACGGCGCCGGCCGGCCTGCAGGTGCGCCACGACGTGGCCCCGGTGACCGCCAAGGCGCCCGAGCCGGTCCCGCCGGCGAGGGAGAGCCGGGTGCCCGGCGACGCCGAGATCGCCCGGGACGAGGGTGGCAGCGCGCTCACCGCGGACGCCCCGGCCCTGGTGCCGGACGCGGCGCCGGGCGAGGCCGACTTCGTGATCGGCGCGCACGACGTGGCGTGCGAGGGCGACGGCCGCAGCGGTAAGCGCGTCCAGGTGCTCTACCTGCACGAGAACGGCACACCCAGCCGGTACACCGACTTCCTGGGCTCGATCCGCACCTGGTCGTCCGGGGTGGACCAGATCTTCGACCAGAGCGCCGGGGAGACCGGCGGCTCGCGGCACGTCCGGTTCGTCACCGACCCCCAGTGCCGGGTGGACGTGGCCGAGGTGCAGTTGCCGGCCGGCGCGCTCGGGTCGTTCACGGCCAGCATCGGCGCGCTCGGCAAGCTCGGGTACAACCGGACCGACCGCAAATACCTGATGTTCGCCGACGCCAACGTCTACTGCGGCATCGCCACGTACGTCGCGGACCGCCGCAAGGGGCTGGGCAACCGCAACAACGGCGGACCGTCGTACGGGCGGGTGGACGCCGGCTGCTGGAGCTCGGTGATGGCCGCGCACGAGCTGACCCACTCGCTGGGCGCGACCTTGACCGGGTCGCCGAACGCCAGCGGCGCCGGGGGCTGTCTCGACGAGTACGACCTGCTGTGCGGCCCGGACCGCTCGCACCGGCAGGTCCGCACCGTGTGCCCGAAGAAGCACGAGATCCGGCTCGACTGCGGCCACGACGACTACTTCAGCACGAACCCGAAGCCGGGCAGCTACCTGGACAAGAACTGGAACATCGCGGAGAGCGAGTTCCTGCTGCGCAGCGACGGCGGCGACGACATCCCGGACGCGATCGGCGCGCCGCCGCCCACCGCCGCGGCCACCGCCACCGCGACGACGACCCCGCCCGCCACGCCGAAGCCGGCCACGGCCGGCACGGCCACGCCGACCGCGCCGGTCCAGACCGGCGGGGTGGAGGACGGCGGCGGGGACGCCCCGCCCAGCCCCAGCGAGACTCCGGCCGAGCCGGCCCCGACCGGCGAGCCCACGCCGACCCCGAGCGCGACCGGCCTGCCGATCGAACCGGTGGCCGCCAAGGTCACCTCGCCGCCGGCGGCCGCCGGCGCCGTGCAGGCGGTCCTCGAGGTGCGCGACGCGACGAGCGGCTCGGTCCGTCTCAACTGGAGCGCCGCGTCCCCCACGGCGACCTACGAGGTGTCGGTGGACGGCGCGCCGATCGCCACGACGAAGGTGACCCGGGCCCGGCTGATCGGCCTCAAGCCGGACGCGAAGTACCGGGTCACGGTCAAGTCCGGGCCGGCTTACACGGCGACGGCCACGGCCGAGACCGCGCCGGCCGCCCGGCCCGCGCAGAACTCCTGGTTCACCCTCACCAACGCGCTGACCGGTGGCGCCGCCGACCTGTACGCGGCCCGCACCGCCGACGGCACGCCGATCACGCTGAGCGGCACCGACGACGACGCGCAGCAGCAGTGGCAGCTGGTCCCGGCCGGCGCCAACCAGTACACGCTGGTGTCCCGCGCGACCGGCAAGTGCGTGGTGCCGCTGAACGGCCGGAAGGTCACCGGCCAGCCGCTGGTGCAGGGCTCGTGCGCGGCCGGCGCCGGTGGCCTCTGGTCGTTGCAGGCCACCGACTTCGGCTTCACGCTGCGCCTCGGCACGCTGGTCGCCGGGGTCGGCAACCAGCGTTTCGGCGCGCACCGGGTGCTCGTGCTGCAGAAGGGCAACGGCCAGCGCCACCAGAGCTGGACAGCGGTCCCGGACTAGCTGACAGTGGATGTACGGCGTGATCCGCCGCTGTGAGCTGACCGATGCCGAGTGGGAATCGTTGTCGCGGTACCTGCCGTCGGCGGCGACCGGTGGTCGTTCTCATGAGGACGCACCCGCAGGCCGACGCGAACGCCGACATCGACTGGCCGGTCTCGGTCAACTCCACGATCGACGGACTGCTGGGGAACGAGGGTTTCGGCGGACGCGGTCCGGGCCATCATCGAGGTGGCCGGCTCCTAACCGAGGCCGGCGTAGGCGTCGATCTCGGCGAGCAGGGCCGCCTTGCCCTCGGGGGCGAGGAAGCTCTGCTCGACGGCGGCCTTCGCCACCGACGCGACGCCACGCTCATCGAGCCCGAGCAGCCGCGCGGCCACGGCGTACTCCTCCTCGAGGGTGGTGCCGAACATCGGCGGGTCGTCGGAGTTGATGCTGACCGGCACGCCCGCCTCGACGATCCGCGGCAGGGGATGCTCCTCGATCGACGCGACGGCCCTCGTCCGTACGTTGGAAGTGGGGCTGATCTCCAGCGGAATGCGGTGCTCCGCGAGGTACGCGAGCAGCTCCGGGTCCCGCGCGGCGGAGATGCCGTGGCCGATCCGCTCGGCGCCCAGCTCGCGCAGCGAGTCCCAGATGGTCTCCGGGCCGGTCGTCTCACCCGCGTGCGGCACGCTGTGCAGCCCGGCGGCGCGCGCCTTCTCGAAGTACGGCTTGAACTGCGGCCGCGGCACCCCGGCCTCGGGGCCGCCCAGCCCGAAACTGATCAGGCCGTCCGGCTGTTCCTCCAGGGCGATCCGCAGGGTCTGCTCGGCGGCCGGGACGCCCAGCTCGCCGGGGATGTCGAAGCACCAGCGCAGGTCGATGCCGAAGTCCGTCGCCGCGCCGCGCCGGGCGTCCTCGATCGCCGCGCAGAACGCCGGCGCCGGGATGCCGCGCTTCACGCTCGAGTACGGCGTGATGGTCAGCTCCGCGTACCGCACCTGCTGGCGGGCCAGTTCCCGGGCCACCTCGTAGGTCAGCAGGCGCACGTCCTCGTCGTCGCGGATCAGGTCGACGACGGTCAGGTACACGTCGATGAAGTGCGCGAAGTCGCGGAACGCGAAGTAGTCGGCGAGGGCGGCCGGGTCGGCGGGCACCGGCGATCTGCCCTCGTGCCGGGCGGCCAGCTCGGCCACGATCCGCGGTGAGGCCGACCCGACGTGGTGCACATGCAGCTCGGCCTTCGGCAGCCCGGCGATGAACGAGGTGAGCTCGGTCATGGTTCCCTCTCGCAGCTAGGCGGTCCGGGCCACCACGAAGACGCGGTGGAACTCGAACGCGACGTATCCGTGGGCGGCCGGGTAGGCCGCCACCAGTTCCCGGTCCAGGTCGGCCCGGAACGACTGCCATGCATTGTCGTCCAGCGCCGCCTTGACGGGTCGCAACGCGGTGCCCTCCATCCACCGCAGGACCGGGTGCTCCGGCCCCTCGTCGCTCAGCAGGTGCACATAGGTGGTGCCCCAGGCATCGACCGTCGCCCCCAACGTCAAGAACAGGTTTGCGTACGCCGCGGGCCCATCGACCGGAGCATCGCGGGCCTGGTCCCGGACGCCGTGCCGGTCCGCGACCTCCCGCAGCAGCCGATGCGAGGGAGCGTCGAAGTTGCCCGGCACCTGCATGGCGATCCACGCGCCCGCCGGCAGTTCACCCGCCCAGCGCCGCAGCAGCTCCCGATGCTCCGGCACCCACTGCAGGGCGGCGTTCGTGACCAGCACGTCCACCTCCGGCCCGGGCCGCCACTCGCGCAGATCCCCCTGCTCGAACCGGACCGGCCCGCCCCGCGCGACCGCCTTCGCGATCATCTCGGGCGAGGAGTCGATGCCGGTGACCCGGGCCTGCGGCCAGCGCTCGGCCAGCGTGACGGTCAGGCTGCCGTCGCCGCAGCCCAGATCGACGACGGTGCGTGGGTGGCCGGCCCCGATCCGGCCGGTCAGGTCGAAGAACGGCCGGGACCGTTCGGTGCCGAAGCGCGCGTAGACGGCCGGATCCCACATGGTTGACCTCTTCTCAAACCGTACGTACGTTTTGCATGACGGTAGCAGATCAAGCGGTAGGGTTCCGAGCGTGGAGAATCGCAGTTTTCGCAGGATGGGCCGCACCGTCGGAGTGATCGGCCTGGGCGCCTGGCAGCTCGGCGCCGACTGGGGCGAGGTCAGCGAGGCCGACGCGCACGCGACCCTGCAGGCGGCCGTCGACGCGGGCGTCACCTTCATCGACACGGCGGACGTCTATGGCGACGGCCGCAGCGAGCAGATCATCGGCTCGTTCATCAAGGGCAAGCCGCAGCTGACCGTCGCGACCAAGATGGGCCGCCGCGCCAGCCTCGACCCGGCCAACTACACGCTCGACAACTTCCGCGCCTGGACCGACCGATCCCGCGCCAACCTCGGCGTCGACACGCTCGACCTGGTCCAGCTGCACACCCCGCCCACGGCCGTCTTCACGACCGACGCGGTGTACGACGCGCTCGACACCCTCGTGCAGGAAAAGCGCATTCGTGCGTACGGCGTCAGCGTCGAGAAGGTCGACGAGGCCCTCGCCGCGATCGCCCGCCCCGGCACCGCCAGCGTGCAGATCATCCTGAACGCGTTCCGGCTCAAACCGCTCGAGCAGGTCCTGCCGGCGGCCGCCCAGGCCGGCGTCGGCATCATCGCCCGGGTGCCGCTGGCCAGCGGTCTGCTCTCCGGCAAGTACGACGAGAAGACCACCTTCGGGGAGAACGACCACCGGAACTACAACCGCCACGGCGAGGCCTTCGACGTGGGCGAGACGTTCTCCGGCGTCGACTACGAGGTGGGTCTCCAGGCGGTGCGCCGGCTGCGCCCGCTGGTGCCGTCCGGCGTGACGATGGCGCAGTTCGCTCTGCGCTGGGTCCTCGACCAGCACGGCGTCACGGTGGTCATCCCCGGCGCCCGGAACCCGCAGCAGGCCCGCGCGAACGCCGAGGCCGCCGACGTGCCGCCGCTGCCGGAGTCGACCCTGACCGAGGTGAAGGCCATCTACGACGAGCTGATCCGCCCGCAGGTTCACAACAGATGGTGAACGAACCGACATCCCCCTTCCCCGCGGTGCCCCCGGGCCCGGGCGGCAGCAACCCGCCCCACGGCGCCCGACCCCCGTCCGCCGGCACCCGCCCGCCGGCCGCGGGCGGAGGCTGGCCGCGGGGCGCGGGTACAGGTTCGCCGCGGGGCGCGGGCACCAGTTCGCCGCGAGGCGCGGGCACCGGTTCGCCGCAGACCGCCGGTAACAACTGGCCGCCGCAGGGTGCGGGCGCGCGGTCGCCGCAGGGCGTCGGTGCCGGGTGGCGCCAGGAGGCGGGCCCCGCTCCGGCGCAAGCCCCTGGCGACGGCTGGCCGCGAGGCGCGGCGTCGGCGTCGCCGCACGGCGGCGACGCAGGTACACCGCAGGCCACCGGTGAGGGCTGGCCGCAAGGCGCCGGTTCGCCGCACGGCGGCGACGGCTGGCCGCCCGGCGCGGATACACGCTCGCCACACGATGCCGGTGAGGGCTGGCCGCACGGTGCCGGTTCGCCGGACGGCGGTGATAGCTGGCCGCACGAAGCCGGGTCGCCGCACGGCGGTGATAGCTGGCCGCACGAAGCCGGGTCGCCGCACGACGGTGGTAGCTGGCCACACGAAGCCGGTTCGCCGCACGGCGGTGGTAGCTGGCCGCACGAAGCCGGGTCGCCGGACGGCGGTGAGGGCTGGCCGCCCGGCGCCGGGTCGGCGCACGGCGGTGACGGCTGGCCGGACGGCTCGGGGGCGAGTTCGTCGCCCGGGGGCGGCAACGGCCGGCCACAGGCTGGAGGTTTGCCGCACGTCGGCGGTCCGCAGGCGGGCGAGCCGGTCGGCGGGTCCGGCCCGACCGCGGGGTGGCGGCCGGTCGACGCTGTTGCCTATCCGCAGCCGGCCGACCCCGACGGGCCCCCGGGCAACGCCCCGCCCGGGCCCGGGCCCGCCCCCGGCCCCGGACCCACCCGGAAGCTGACCGGATGGCTACCCATGTCGCTGGGTGTCCTGGGCCTCTTCCTGGGCGCCCTGTGGACCCTCCAGGGACTGGACGTCATCGGCGGCAGCAGGATGAGCGGCGTCGAAGTCTGGTCGGTGATCGGGCCGGTGGTCGCGGTGGCCGGGCTGGGAGCGATCGTGGCCGGTGAGCGCCTGCGCAGCCGCTCCAAGCGAAAAGGCGCATAAAGGACGGCATGACAAAGCCCCCGCATTCTTCCTAGGAGGAATGCGGGGGCTTCTCGATCTGGCCGGCCTCCGCCAGGCGACCGGCAGCCGGTCTCAACGACCGACCGGATGGTCTCAGAGCGGGCGAACCTGCTCCGCCTGCGGGCCCTTCTGGCCCTGGGCGATCTCGAACTCGACCCGCTGGTTCTCCTCCAGACTGCGGTAACCGCTCATCTGGATGGCCGAGAAGTGGACGAACACGTCAGCACCCCCGCCGTCGACGGTGATGAAGCCGAACCCCTTGTCTGCGTTGAACCACTTCACGGTTCCCTGCGCCATACTGAACTCTCCCTCTGAAAATGCCGACCCTGTGAAGCCCGGGCCGATGACCGTTTTCGAGCAGCGGCGCCGAGTTGAGGCGGCCTAACAGAGGACGTCCCATCCGCCTTGACCTGACCCTTACGGTCGGCGTGGGTCGTCGGCGGAAGCAGCGAACCACGTACGCAAAAACTGGGCACACTCTACCTGAAAAGCGGCCCGTAAAGCTGCCCCTGGAGCGAATCGAATAAACGTCGGCGGATATGGAAAAGGCCCCCCACTTCGCTCTCGCGATGTGGGAGACCTTGAACCCTTAACCAACTTTCAATCCGGCCATTGACCAGTAAGTTTGCGCACCGACACTGCTCCGGTGCGATCGACGGCCGCCTTCACGAGAGCGAAGATCGCGCCTTGCAGTGCGGCCGCCGCGAGAATCTCGCCCCAACCGCGTTCCTCATCGGTCGCGTTGGGTGCGTCGTCATCACCGGAGGCCACCTTCCAGACCTCCTTGAACACGAAGCCGGCGATCGCGCCCGCGCCGATGCCCAACAGCAAACCCACGGGCTTGTACGCGAGCTTGCCAACCTTCCCGCTCAACTTCGTCTCCCTCGCACGATGAGGATGATGCCGGCCAATGCGACGACTCCGGCGACGATGAGGGAAACCGGAACGTTGCCGGCCCTTTCCCGTGCGACCGGGGTCGATCCGTCGGACGGCTCGGTGACCGCCCGTACCCGGGACCGGACCTTCTCGGCGGCCTCGGCCGCCTGGTGCATGACCACCTGCCGGGTGTGCTCCACCTGGTCCTTGGCCTTCTGCTTGGTCTGCTCGACCTGCTCCCGGGCCCGCGCCTTGACGTCGGCCTTGGCGGCGAGCGCCTGGACCGTCTCGCCGAGCTCGGCCCGGGTCAGCTTGATCTCGGCCCGGAGTTCCTCGACCGAAGGTTTGTCCGGCGTACCGTTCTTGTCGCTCATGATTTACCCCGTTCCCTGGCCACGGCCTGCTTCACCTCATCGACATCGGCCTTGACGCTCTCGATCGCGGCCTTCGGTTCGGGCGGAACCGCCTTGGACACCTGGCTCTTGCCGATCAGCGCGAGGACTCCCGCGATCAGGAAAAGCGCGGCCGTGACGATGAGCGCGGCCAGCCAAAGCGGCAGGAACAGGTCGAACACTACGATCAGCGTGGCGACCAGGGCTCCGGTGCCGTACAGCGCGAAAACGCCGCTGCCGCTGAACAGGCCGATCCCGATACCGGCATGCTTGCCCTTTTCCGCGAGCTCCGCCTTGGCGAGCGCTAGCTCGTTGCGAACGAGCCGGGAAACCTGCTCGCTCGCTTGCTGGACCAGCTCGGCGGTGGTCTGTTCGGTGGTCGGGCCGGCCGTGCCGGACGGTTTCAGAACATCGGCCATCGTGTCCCCCTTTCCGTGTCCCGGTTTATGCCCTGATCAGACACGAGTCAATCCTGTCGCTTGGCCGGTACCGGTACCTGTTCGTCCGGACCGGCGAATTTCTCGCGCCGGGCCTCCGCGTCATTGCCGCCGGAGAAGACCCGGTCGTCCCCGGAGGGGAACAGGGGGCGCAGCGGAGCGGATCCCGGCGCAGGCGACGGGGACGGCGGGGCGGGCGGGACCGAGGCGATGTCCGCGCGCGTGCGCGGCAGCGCGTCCTTGTGGTTCTCCCACACGTACGCCACCAGCCGCTCGCGCACCAGGCAGCGCAGATCCCACAGCGCGGGCGCGTCGGCGGCGCTCACCAGGGCCCGCAGCCGCACCAGCCCGCCGACCGCGTCGGTCACCTGCAGCACGCAGACCCGGCCGTCCCACAGCTCCGAGCCCTCGCACACGGTGCGCAGCTGGGCCCGCAGCGGCTCGACCGGGACCGACCAGTCCACGTCCAGCTCCGCGGTGCCGAGCACGGCGGAGCCCGTACGCGTCCAGTTCTGGAAGGGTTTGGTGGTGAAGTACGAGGTGGGCAGCAGCAGCCGACGGTCGTCCCAGATCTGCAGCGCCACGTAGGTGAGGGTGAGCTCCTCGATGCGGCCCCACTCCCCCTCGACCACCACCACGTCGTCCACCCGTACGGCGTCGGAG
Source organism: uncultured Actinoplanes sp. (assembly GCF_934643405.1). Taxonomy (GTDB): domain Bacteria; phylum Actinomycetota; class Actinomycetes; order Mycobacteriales; family Micromonosporaceae; genus Actinoplanes. Next base: position 24,759 of record NZ_CAKUCL010000044.1, on the reverse strand, counting down.
AACGCGAGCTGGAGCCCGGCGAAGACGTTGCCGAGCGTGCTCTGCGCGGCCAGCGCGGCCACGACGCTGATCAGCCCGGCCGAGGCGAGCACGCTGGCGCCGAGCGCCCGGATGCCGGGGAAGGTCATCAGCGCGATGCCGAGCGCGATGATCACGATGGCGGCGACGCTGACCCGCCGCAGGATCACCACCTGGGTCTTGAAGCGCCGCCGCTTCAGGTTGTCCGGCACGTCGGTGCGCCACCGGCTGAGCGCCAGGTCCTCCAGCACCAGCACCAACGCGGCGACCAGCCAGGCGAACGACGCGATGAACACGATCACCAGGGCGTGCAGCACGCCGGCGCGGCCCGGAAACTCCCCGGCCAGGGCGCGGATCGACTGCTGGACGGCGAAGACGGTGACGGTCGCCAGGAACGGCCGGTGCGCGGTCCGGGCCAGATCGGCGGCCAGCCCGGACCGCCTGCCGAAGCGTATGACCAGCCAATGAAGGGCCTCGACGACCACGATCGCGAGCCCCGTCGTGGCGGCGATGACGATCATTGCGGTCATGACGGCCTGCACGAGCTTTCTCCTCGGGGGATGGGACTGCTGAACCGGCGACCCACCTTGCCCGGGTCACCGGCGCAGCAACCTTCTCCTGCCGAGGTCGGAGTTAGCTCACACTTTGCGGTACTTGGCCTGCGCGAAGCAATAGATCCCGAAGGCCGCGATGCCCAGCGCGATCACGGCGAGCAGCCATACTCCGTACGACTGGGAGGCGAGAGTCTTGAGGGCGGCGTCCAGTCCGCGTGCCTTGTCCGGGTCGTAGGTGACCGCCGCGGCGACGAAGAGAACGCCCGCGATCGTGTAGGCGACGCCCTTGGACATGTATCCCGCCATGCCGAGCCGGATCGTCGACGTGCGCACCGACGCGGTCATCTGCTGGGTGTTCAGGTGCTTCTCGAACTTCTTGAGCAGGCCGTAGACGAAGATGCCGATGCCGACGCCGGCGACCACGACGCCGATCAGGCCCACCAGCCAGCGGCCGCCGGAGGAGGCCATCAGCCCGGCCGACTTGCTCTCCTGGTTGTCGGCCATCGAGGCGCTCGCGCCGCGGAACACCTTCCAGGCGGTCCAGGCGAGGTAGAGGTAGAGGATCGCGCGGCAGGCCGAGACGATGCGCTCGAAGACGGCCTGCTTGCCGGCGACGCCGCTCTCCCCGATCGCCGCCTCGAACGCCTGCCAGATCGCCATCGCGACGAGTCCGACCGCGATCGCGATGACAAGGAACTTGCCCCATCCGGTGCCGGCCAGGGTCCGCAGCGCGCCGGACTGGTCGCTCTCCTGCCCGGACGCGCCGAACGCGACCTGGAGGGCGATCCACGCGAACAGCAGGTGAAGGATGCCGTATCCGACGAAGCCCGCCCGGGCCAGCATTTCCAGCGGCTTGCTGTCGGCGGCCCGGGAGACGGTGCCTTTGACGTTCGAGGTGGCGGAGGACATGCCGCTATGAATGTCCCGCCACGACTTTCCGTAAACCCGGCCGTAACCGGGCGGCACCGTGCTAACGCGAGACCTGGATGCCGATCGTGTCGCCGGTGACGCTGTCCAGTGAGACCTGCAGACCGGCCACCTCGACCGCCTGCTGGCCCTTGGTGAGCTGGACGCGCTCGCCGGCCACGTCGAGCGTCACCGTGTTCGCGTCGGCGCTGACGAACTTCGCCTCGACCCCGAGGAAGCTGGCGCTCGCGTTCACGTCGCGCTGCAACGTCACCGTGCACTGATCAAGGCCGCAGTCGACGTTGTCCCCACCGCATCCGGAGAGCAACGCGAGGCCGAGGACGGCGGAGGCGAGGGCGGCGGCGAGACGCGGGGTGGGTTTCAACACCATTTGAGGGTACGGGGTGGGCGCCATCCTAAGCTGGCAGGCGTGAGCGACATCGATCTGCGCGACGAACCCGCACGGCACCGTTTCGAGCTGCTCGTCGACGGCGAGCTGGCCGGTCTGGCCGACTACCGCCGGCACGACGGCTACCTGACGGTGATCCACAGCGAGGTCGACCCGCGGTTCCGCGGCCGGGGGCTGGGCGGCGAGCTGGCCTCCCGCTCGCTCGACCTGATCCGCGCCCGCGGCGAGAAGGTCAAGCCGGTGTGCCCGTTCTTCGCCCGCTACGTCGAGGAGCACCCGGAGTACGACGACATCGTCGTGACCGGCTGAGGCGTGTCCTGCCGGTCAGCGCAGCCCGATCCGCTCAGGTGATCGACGCGATCCGCCGGCAACAGAACCTGGCCGGTCAGTGCTTCAGCAGCTCGGTCGCGGTGGCCTGGTCGGTGATCAGCACGTTGAGCCAGCCACCGCGCAGCGCCGCCCGGATCGCGCGGTACTTGCGCCGGCCGCCCGCCACGCCGACCCGGCGCGGCACCTGCTTGAGGGTGTCCGCGCCGATCCCCAGCACGCGATCGTCCAACGAGGACGCGACGTGCCGGCCGTCCTCGTCGAAGAAGCGCATGCACACGTCGCCGATCGCGCCGGCCTCGCGCAGCCGCTGCTCCTCCTCGGCGGCGATCGCGTTGCCGCTCTGCCGCAGCAGGGTCGACGGTTCCAGGCTGCCGACGCCGACCAGCGCGACCGTCAGGTCGTGCCAGGCCTCGATGACCGCGGCGATGCTCGGCTCGTTGAGCAGCGCGCTGCGCATCTCGGGCGTCGCCACCAGCCCCGGCGCCACCAGGTAGACCGCCTCGGCCCGGGCGTGCCGGGCCAGGCCGCCGGTCAGCCGGGTCGCCTGGCTCTGCGCCGCGCTGGTGCCGACGCCGCCGAGGATCTGCACGACCCGCTCGGCGGTGAGGCTCGGGGCCGGGTGCATGGCGTCGACGGTGGCGAGCAGGGTGGCGCTCCACGACGAGATGCCGACCCGGTCGTCGCGGGCCAGGGTCGTCTCCAGGTAGACCGCGGCCGCGGCGGCGATCGCCTTGGTGACCGCGATCTCGTCGGCCTGGCCGTCGCTGTCCGCGACGACCACCTCGCGCAGGCCGTACTTCTGCTCGACCGCGTCCTCCAGCTCGGCGTGCACGCCGCGCGGGCTGATCACCACGGTCCGGACGATCCCGACCGCCGCCGCCTGCTTGAGCAGCCGGGACACCCGGGGCTGGGAGATGTGCAGCTGCTGGGCGATCTGCGGCTGCCGCATGCCGCGCTCGTGGTACATCCGGGCGACCTTGGTCAGCAGCCGGACGTGCTCGGCGGCCACGCCGATGGGCTCGACGCTCACGGCTGCCTCCTCCCCGTTTCGGTCAACGAAGCGTAGCGGGACGCCTCGCCGTGCGGCCTCGGCCGGGAGGACCCCAGGGCCCGTTGACAAGAACGACATCGACCGTTCACAGTGAATGTATGACCAGTCGCTAGTGAATGGATATGCAAGCATGGTGCTGATCCATCGACGTTCGGCGGTGTGCGCCGCCCTGCTTGTGCTGTTGCCAGCGGCCGGCGCCGGGTGCGCTCGCGTGCCGGGCGTCTACGTCTACGAGTCCACCGAGTCGGCCGGATCCGGGAAGGCGGGCGGGCCGGCCGACGCCAAGACCTACGTCGACGAGTCCTGGCAGGCGAAGATCGTCCCGACCGTGCACGACAAGGCCGCCGACATCACGACGGTGGCCGCGGCGCTGGCGAAGGACCCGGCGGCGGCCGGCAGACAGTACGGTCACCAGGCCGGGACGGGCAGCCCGTACGCCTTCATGGTCAAGGGCTCCGGCACGGTCACGAAGGTGGACACCGAGGCGCCCACCGGTCCGATGACCGTCGAGGTCCCGCAGGCCGGCGGCAAGCCGCTGACCATCACGATCGCCACCGGGCCGGTCATCGCCGGCACGGCCATCCGCGACGCGGTCGGGTTCATCTCGTTCGGCGACTTCACCAACCAGATCCAGTACGCCGACGTGGCCAACCAGATCAACAACCGGGTGAAGACCGACGTGATCGCGAAGGCCGCCCCGACGAGCCTGGACGGCAAGAAGATCACGTTCTACGGCGCGTTCTCCGCGCTGGCCCCGGGGCAGATCTTCCTGGTGCCGACGGAATTGCAGGCGTCATGAAGCTCGTCGCCCGCAACGTCAGCAAGAGCTATGGCGGCGTTCAGGCCCTCAACGACGTGACCTTCACGGCGTACGGAGGGAAGGTCAATGTCCTGGTCGGCGAGAACGGCGCGGGCAAGTCCACGCTCATGAAGATTCTCTCCGGCTCGGAGAAGCCGACCAGCGGCGAGATCCTGCTGGACGACCGGCCGATCCACCTGGGCAGCCCGCGCGACGCGATGGCGCACGGCATCGGGATCATCCACCAGGAGCTGAGCCTGTTCCCGAACCTGTCGATCGCGGAGAACATGTTCGCCGGGCGGGAGCTGCGCCGCGGCCGCCGCTTCGTCGACAAGTCCGCCCAGCGCCGGCGCACCCGGGAGGCACTCGCCCGGCTGGGCCAGGATCTCGACCCGGACACGCTGGTCGGCGACCTGCCGATCGGTCAGCAGCAGCTCGTCGAGATCGGCCGGGTGCTGCTCTCCGAGGTCCAGGTGCTGATCATGGACGAGCCCACCTCGGCACTGTCCAATCACGAGGTCGACACGCTCTTCGAGGTGATGGGCGACCTGCGCGCGCAGGACGTCACGGTCATCTACATCTCGCACAAGCTGGACGAGTTCCGCCGCATCGGCGACTGGGTCACCGTCCTGCGCGACGGCCGGCTGGTCGCGCACGAGTCGATGAGCAAGACCGACACCGCCTGGATCGTGCGGCAGATGGTCGGCAGGGACCCCGATTCCCTGTACGCCCGCAACAGCTCCCCGGTCGGCGACGTGCTGCTGGAGGTCCGTCACCTGAGCGTCCCGGGCACGGTCAAGGTCGACGACGTGTCGCTGACCGTGCGGGCCGGCGAGGTGGTCGGCGTCTACGGCCTGATGGGCGCGGGCCGCACCGAACTGGTCGAGACCCTGATGGGCATGCGGCGGGCCGCCACCGGCGAGGTGCACGTCCGCGGCACGCTCGAACCGAAGGCCACCGTGCAGGCCCGGATGGCGGCGGGCCTCGCCCTGGTGCCCGAGGACCGCCAGCGCGACGGGCTGGTGCAGACCATGTCCGTACGGGACAACATCCTGCTCGCCACGGTCGGCCGGCTGACCCGGGCCGGCCTGTTGCGCGGCGCCGCCGAGCAGCGCACCGCCGCGGGCAAGGCCGGCGACCTGGCGATCAAGAGTCCCGGCCTGGCGGCCCTGGTCACCGCGCTCTCCGGCGGTAACCAGCAGAAGGTCGTGCTGGCCCGGGCGCTGCTCACCGAGCCGGTCGTGCTGCTGCTCGACGAGCCGACCCGGGGCATCGACGTGGGCGCGAAGGCGCAGATCGCTGCGCTCATGGCCGACCTCGCCGCGCAGGGCTTCGGGGTGCTGTTCATCTCGTCCGAGCTGGCCGAGGTGATCGCCATGGCGGACCGGGTGCTGGTGATGGCCCGCGGCCGCATCACGGCCGAGTTCGACTCGGCCGGCGTGACCGAGGAGGCGCTGGTCGCAGCCTCCGCATCCGACCGCGTCCTGGAGGCTTCCTGATGACCGACACGCATGTCGCCGCGCCCAGCTCCACGGCGGCGTCGCCGCAGCCGGAGCAGCCGGGCAACCGCGCGCTGGCCCGGGCCGCGCTCCTTCTGCTGCGCGGGCGCACGCTCGTCGTGCTGGTGCTCCTGGTGATCTTCTTCAGCGCGATCTCGTCGGAGTACCTGACCCAGAGCAACCTGATCCTGATGACCAAGCACGTGGCGATCAACGCGATCCTCGCCATCGGCGTCACGTTCGTCATCCTGACCGGCGGCATCGACCTGTCGGTCGGCTCGATCGCGGGGCTGGCCAGCATGGTCGCCGGCGGCCTGCTGTTCAAGGGACTGCACGTGCCGGGCGGAACGGTGTTCTTCTCGGTCGCCGTGGTGATCCTCCTCGGCATCCTGGTGGGGGCGCTGGTCGGCGCGGTCAACGGACTGGTGATCACCCGGTTCAAGGTGGCGCCGTTCATCGCCACCCTGGGCATGCTCTACGTGGCCCGCGGCGTGGCGCAGCTGCTCAGCAACGGCGGCACCTACCCCGATCTGGCCGGCACGCCCGCCCACGGCAACACGGGGTTCCACTACATCGGGGTGGACAGCCTGCTCGGCATCCCGGTCGCCGTCTGGATCATGGTGCTGGTCACCGCGGCGGCGATCATCGTGACCACCCGGACGCCGTTCGGCCGCCGGATCTTCGCGGTCGGCGGCAACGAGCGGGCCGCGGTGCTCTCCGGCATCCGGGTCAACCGGGTGAAGGTCGCCGTCTACATCATCTCCGGCGCGTGTGCCGCGCTGGCCGGTCTGCTGCTCACCTCCGAGCTGGGCGCGGCCTATCCGGACACCGCCACCACCTACGAGCTGAACGCGATCGCCGCCGCGGTGCTCGGTGGCACCGCCCTCAGCGGCGGCCGCGGCACGATCATCGGCACCGTGATGGGCGCCTTCGTCATCGGCTTCCTCAGCGACGGCCTGGTCCTGGTCGGCGTCTCCACCTTCTGGCAGTCCGTGGTCAAGGGCGCCGTCATCGTCTTCGCCGTCATCACCGAGCAGGCCCAGCAGCGCCTCCAATCGGGCCTGGCCAAGCGCACGGCCTGACCGTGCCCCGGCCCACGCCTTTCCGCCTCACCACCGTCAGAAGGGGAAACATCGTGAGAAGAAGAGCCTTCGTCGCCGCCGGCGCGGCCGCCATCCTCGCCCTCAGCGCCTGCGGCAACAGCAACGACGACGCGGCGTCGTCGAGCAGCGGGGGCAGCACGGCCGGCGCCGCCGCCAAGCTGATCGTCATCATCACGCCCTCGCCCGACAACGTGTTCTTCAAGGCCGAGCAGGACGCCGCGGCCGCCCAGGCGAAGAAGCTCGGGTACGAGACGCTGGTCCTCAGCCACGACGACGACCCGACCAAGCAGAGCCAGGAGATCGACACCGCGATCTCCCGCAAGGCCGCCGCGATCATCCTGGACAACGCCGGCGCCGACGCCTCGGTCGCCGCGATCCAGCGCGCCAAGGATGCCAAGATCCCGACCTTCCTGGTCGACCGGGAGATCAACAAGACCGGCGTCGCGGTCGCCCAGATCGTCTCGAACAACGCCCAGGGCGCCGGGCTCGGCGGCCAGGAGTTCGCCAAGCTGATGGGCAACAAGGGCGAGTACGCCGAGCTGACCGGCAAGCCCACCGACACCAACGCGGGCGTGCGGTCGCAGGGCTACCACGGCGTACTCGATCAGTTCCCGGACCTCAAGATGGTCGCCCAGCAGAGCGCCAACTGGGACCAGGCCGAGGCGCTGAGCAAGACCCAGACGATCCTGCAGGCCCACCCGAACATCAAGGGCATCATCGCGGGCAACGACACGATGGCCCTGGGTGCGTACGCCGCCGTCCAGGCCGCCAAGAAGAACGTGCTCGTGGTCGGGTTCGACGGCAGCCCCGACGTCGTGGCCTCGATCCTCAAGAACGGCATCAAGGCGACCGTGCTCCAGCCCGCCAGCAAGATCTCCGAGATGGCCGTCGACCAGGCCGACGCCTACATCAAGAACGGCAAGACCGACCAGCCGGAGAAGCAGTCCGTCGACTGCGTGCTGGTCAACGCGGACAACGCCAAGTCGGTCACCAACTTCGCGGTCGCGTCCTGACCGACCGTCACCATCGAGAGAGGGACCTTCATGCTGGTCGCCGACCCCCGTACCGCCCGCGAATGGCGCCGATTCCGGCGGGAGCTCACCGACGCCGGACCCGAACGCCGCCGCGCGATGCTGCGGGAGCGCGCCAACCAGTCCCGTACCACCGATCTGCACATGATCGGCCGGGCCGGTCTGGGCCACGTGGGCGGTGACCTGTCCGTCCTCGACATCCTCACCACGCTGTTCTTCGGCGTGCTGCGCATCGATCCGGAGCGGCCGGACTGGGCCGACCGGGACCGGTTCGTGCTGAGCAAGGGGCACACCGCGGGCGCGCTCTACACCACCCTGGCCGCGGCCGGCTTCTTCGAGCAGGCCGAGCTGGACACGTTCGCCGGGCCGATGTCGGCGCTCAACGGCCACCCGAACCGGGTGAAGGTGCCCGGCGTGGAGACGAACACCGGCCCGCTCGGCCACGGCCTGCCGGTCGGTGTCGGCATGGCGGTGGCCGGCCGGCTCGCCGGTTCGGACCGGCACGTCTACGTGGTGCTGGGCGACGGCGAGCTGCAGGAGGGCAGCAACTGGGAGGCGGCGATGACCGCCGGGCACCGCCGCCTGGCGAACCTCACCGCCGTGGTCGACCGCAACCGCCTCCAGCAGGGTGCGCGGACCGAGGAGACCAACGGGCTGGGCCCGCTGGACGAGAAGTGGCGAAGTTTCGGGTGGGACGTGCGCCGGGTCGACGGACATGACCACCTGGCCCTGCTGGACGCGTTCACCGCGCCCCGCGGCGAGCGCCCGACCTGCGTCATCGCCGACACGATCAAGGGAAGAGGGGTCTCCTTCATGGAGGACCGAGTCGAGTGGCACCACAAGGTGCCCAGCGCCGAGCAGATCAGCGCCGCGGTGGCGGAGCTGGCCCGATGAGCGCGGTCGTGCAGACAGACCCGCAGACCTTCGACTGCCGGGTGGCGTTCGCCGACGAGCTGATCACGCTGGCCCGTCGGGACGAGCGGATCGTCGCGGTCTGCAACGACTCGGTCGGCTCCAGCAACCTGGTGGGCTTCGCGACCGAGTTCCCCGATCGGCTGATCAATGTGGGGATCGCCGAGCAGGACATGGTCGGGGTGGGTGCGGGTCTCGCGCTGAGCGGTTTCGTGCCGTTCGTGTGCGCGGCCGCGCCGTTCCTCACCGGCCGCGCGCTGGAGCAGATCAAGGCGGATGTCGCCTACAGCCAGTCGCCGGTCGTCCTCTGCGGGATGAGCCCGGGTATGGCGTACGGGGAACTCGGCCCGACCCACCACTCGATCGAGGATCTCTCCTGGCTGCGGGCGATCGCCGGGCTCGGCATCGTGGTGCCGGCCGATCCGGCCGAGACGCGCGAGGCGGTGCGCTGGGCGGCCGGCGCGACCACCCCGGTGTACCTGCGGGTGGGCCGGTTCAAGGTGCCGTCGGTGACCGAGGGCCGGTCGTTCCGGTTCGGCACGGCGGGCCTGCTGCGGGACGGCACCGACGTCACCGTGGTGGCCACCGGCTCGATGGTGTCGCGGGCGCTCGCGGCCGCCGGCGAAGCCGCCGAGCAGGGCCTGTCCCTGCGGGTGCTCAACATGTCGACGATCGCGCCGCTCGACGAGGAGGCGATCCGGACCGCGATCCGCGAGACCCGCGGGATCGTCACGGCCGAGGAGGCGACGACCACCGGCGGGCTGGGCGCGGCGGTCGCCGCCATCGTGGTCACCGAGCCCGCGCCGGTGCCGATGCGGATGCTCGGCGTGCACCGCGAGTTCGCCCCGACCGGCAGCACCGCGTTCCTGCTCGAACATTTCGGGCTGACCGCGGCGGACATCCGGCGGGCGGCGGCAGGGCTGGTCCGCGCCGATGCCTGACCGGTACGTCCTCGCCGTCGACCAGGGCACCAGCTCCACCAAGTGCCTGCTGATCGACGACGCCGGCACGGTGGCCGGCACCGGATCGGCGGCGGTGCCGATCCGGTATCCGCGGCCCGGCTGGGTCGAGCAGGACGCCGGCGAGATCCTGCGCAGCGTGCTGGACGCGGCCGCGCAGTGCCTGGCCGGAATCTCACGGCGGGACGTCGCGGCGGTCGGGTTCAGCACCCAGCGGGAGTCGGCCGTGGTGTGGGACCGGCGTACCGGCGAGCCCGCGGGACCGGTGCTGGGCTGGCAGGACCAGCGGGCGGTGACGATCTGCGACGCGCTGCGCGAGAAGGGGCACGAGTCGCGGATCCGCGAGATCAGCGGGCTGCCGGTCGACCCGATGTTCAGTGCGGCCAAGCTGCGCTGGCTGCTCGACCGCACGCCGGACGCGGCCATCGGCACGGTCGACTCCTGGCTGCTGCACGCGCTCACCGGCAGCCACCAGATCGAGGTCGGCAACGCCTCGAGAACCCAGCTGCTGGACGTCCGGACCGGCCGGTGGAGCTCCGAGCTGCTGGGACTCTTCGGCGTGCCGTCCGGTGCGCTGCCCACGATCACGCCCTCGTCCGGCGACCTGGGCCGCATCGGCGCGCGGGGCGGGGTGCTCGAAGGCCTGCCGATCACCGCGGTGCTGGGCGACTCGCACGCGGCCCTCTACGCGCACGGCACCCTCGGCGCCGGCGGTGTCAAGATCACTTACGGTACGGGGTCGTCGGTGATGCGGCTGGTGAGCGACCCGTCCGAGGCCGGGGCGACCTGCCTGACCGTGGCGTGGGGCGACCCGTCGCCGGTCCTCGCCGCCGAGGGCAACATCCGGTCCAGCGGCGCGACCGTCGCGTGGCTGGCCTCCCTGCTGCGCGTCTCGCCGGCCGAGATCGCGTCGATGGCCGCCGGCGCCACCAGCGACGGCGTCCACCTCGTCCCGGCCTTCGGCGGGCTGGCCGCGCCCTGGTGGGACGACAGCGCGGTCGGCCTGATCAGCGGCCTCACCCTCGGCACCGGACCGGGGCAGCTGGCCCGCGCCGCGGTCGAGTCGATCGGCCACCAGGTCGCCGACGTGGTGGACGCGATGGGACCGGCCGAGCGGCTGCTCGCCGACGGCGGCGCCGCGGCCAACGATCTGTTGATGCAGATCCAGGCCGACGTGACCGGGCTGCCGGTGCGTCGCGCCCGCACCACCGGTCTCTCCGCGCTCGGCGCCGGGTTCCTTGCCGGCGGCGTTGCCGCGCCTCTGGAGTACGACGACTTCACCCCCCGGGTCTCCTCGGCCGCTGCGCGTTGCGCCTGGCACGAGGCGGTCGCCCGGTCCCGTTCCGCCAACCGCCCTGGGAGCTGATCACATGACCGAGTACCCGCGTTTCGGCGCCGGTCTCTGGCACTTCGCGACCTACGTCGACCGGTACGCCACCGACGGCTACGGCCCCGCGCGCACCACGCTCGAGGCCATCGAGCTGGCCGGGCAGGTCGAGGACCTGTCGGTCGTCGACCTCAACTACCCGTTCACCCCGGGCGTCTCGCTGAGCGAGGTCAAGGACGCCCTCGCCGCGCAGGGCCTGGGCGCCATCGGCATCACGCCGGAGATCTACCTGCGCAGGTTCAGCCGGGGTGCGTTCACCAACCCCGACCCGGCCGTACGGAAGGGGGCGCTCGACCTGATGCACGAGGCGGCCGGCATCGTCCGTGAGCTGGGCGCCGACTATGTGAAGATCTGGCCCGGCCAGGACGGCTGGGATTACCCGTTCCAGGTCGACCACCGGACACTGTGGAAGCTCGCGGTCGACGGCATGCGCGAACTGGCCGGCGCGCACCCGGATCTGAGGTTCGCCATCGAGTACAAGCCGCGCGAGCCGCGGGTGAAGATGACCTGGGACTCGGCCGCGCGCACGCTGCTCGGCATCGAGCAGATCGGCCTGGACAACGTCGGCGTCCTGCTCGACTTCGGGCACAGCCTCTACGGCGGGGAGTCGCCCGCCGACGCCGCTCAGCTGATCATCGACCACGGCCGGCTGTACGGCATGGACGTCAACGACAACCTGCGCGGCTGGGACGACGACCTGGTGGTCGGGACCGTGCACCTCACCGAGATCTTCGAGTTCTTCCACACCCTGCGCAGGAACGAGTGGGAGGGCGTGTGGCAGCTCGATCAGTTCCCGTTCCGGGAGGACAGCGTCGACGCGGCGCGCACCTCGATCGCCACCCTCAAGCGGATCCACCGCGCCCTCGACCGGCTCGACACCGCCGCGCTCGCCGAGGCCCAGGAACGGCAGGACGCGATGGCCGCCCAGCGCATCGTTCAGGACGCTCTCTTCGGTTCCCTCTGAATCCCGTTTGGAGATGACATGCGTTTCCTCCGCGCTGTCCGCGTCGCCGCCGCCACTCTTCTCCTGATCACCGTCCCCGCCGCCGCATCCGACGCCTCCGGGCACCGGAAACCCCGCACCGTCGTCACGACCGACATGGAACAGGACGACCTCGCCTCGCTCATCCGTTATCTGCTCTACACCAACGACGTGGACACCCAGGGCATCGTCTACACGAGCAGCCGGTTCCACTGGGCCGGTGACGGCAAGGGCACCGAGTTCTTCCTGCCCGGCCGCGAATACAGCACGCCGCAGACGTCGTGGCGGTGGACCGGCACCCGGACCGTTCAGGATCAGGTGCTGACGGCGTACGCAAAGGTCTATCCGAATCTGCGCCGCCACGATCCGGCCTATCCGAGCCCGGCCGCGCTGCGCTCGCGCGTCAAGGTGGGCAACATCGTGTTCGAGGGCGAGATGTCGCACGACACGCCCGGCTCGGACCTGATCCGCGATCTGCTGCTCGACCACGATCCCCGGCCGCTCTATCTGCAGGCGTGGGGCGGCACCAACACGATCGCCCGGGCGCTGAGGTCCATCGAGGACCGTTATGCGGGCACGCCGCGGTGGCATCGGATCCGGGACGCGGTGTCGCGCAAGGCGGTCATCCTGGCGAGCGGTTTCCAGGACGAGACATACGCGTCCTACATCGCGCCGAACTGGCCGCACCTGCGCGTCGAGCAGTTGTCCGCCGGCTACGCGACCTGGGGATACAACTGCAACCGGGGCCAGGGCAACGTGCGCGGGCTGCCGGCCGACCGGATCTACTTCTCCGGCGCGTGGATCCGGCGGAACATCCAGATCGGCCCGTACGGCTCGCTGTACCGTTCCTGGCTCGACGGCCAGGCCATGCCCGGTGACCCGTTGGACATCTTCGGCGATCCCGGCCTGGCGCCCGGCGGATGGTGCAAGCCGCTCGGCCCGTACGACTTCCTCTCCGAGGGCGACAACGTCGCGTTCAACCCGTTGCTGAACACCGGCATCCAGGCGCCGGACAACCCGTCGCTCGGCGGCTGGGGTGGCCGCGCCACGCAGACGTCGGCCTCACCGGATCTCTGGACCACGGTGCCCACCGAGAAGGACCCGTCCGGCACGGACGTCGCGAACTACACGACGCTGCGGTGGGCCGCGGCGGCCCAGAACGATTTCGCGGCCCGGATCCGGTGGACGCTGACCCCGTCGTACCGGGCGGCCAACCACGCCCCCACGGTTCGCATCGCCGGCCCCTCGCGCGCCCGGCCCGGCACCGACGTGCGGCTGACCGCGCGAACGTCCGATCCGGACCACGACCGGGTCACCACGTCGTGGTGGGTCTACCGCGAGGAGGGCACCTACCCCGGCACGGTCGCGGTCTCCGATCGCGGCGTCGTCTCCGTCCCGGCCGACGCCCGGCCGGGCCAGACCATCTCGGTGATCCTCCAGGGCACCGACAACGGAGAGTTCCCGTTGACCCGTTACCACCGGTTGATCATCCGAGTGGTCTGACCCCGCTGTGCGGGGAGTGCGTCCGCACTCCCCGCACCGGTCAGTCGGCCAGCACCTTGGCGAGCTCGTCGCGGAATTCCCGCTCGTCGTCGGTGACGGTCTCGCCGCCGATGCCCAGCACGCCCCCGGTCGAGGCCGCGCCGACCACGCTCTCGGCGATCTCCACGAGCCAGTGCTTGTACGTCTCCGCGTCGGCCTGCTCCGCCTTGGCGGTCAGCAGCGCGTTGGCCTCGGCGGCCCGGCCGAGCACGTCCTCGACGTACGCCCGGGGGTCGCCCGGCTCGATGACCGGCGGCTCCTCGCCCAGGTCCGGGTCGCCGACCGTCGAGACGATCGCTCCGGCGACGGCCGCCACCAGCCGGCTGGCCGAGGCCCGGGCGTCGGAGATGACATCGAGCCCGGCAGCGCTCTCGGCCCGGGTCTTCCGGGCGCTGTCCGGCGTGGCAGCGCTGGCCGCGGTCAGCACCGACTGCGGAAGCCCCACCAGCAGGCCCCACTCAGCGTCACTGAACCCCAGCGTTGCGTACAGCGGATCGTCCGTCACAGCGGTTTCCCATCGTTAGCGCGTCAGTCCAGGGGCGGTTATACCCCACCGACCCCCTCCCTCATTCGGCCGGCGCGGGATCGCGGTCGCGGACCGGCGGCGCCGATTGACCGGTGCCGATAGCATCGGTGCGCTGCCGGGAGGTGGTGGGGATGGGTGAGCTGGCGGAACGGCTCAGTCTGCTGAGCGTCGAGGCGCGGTCGCCCGACGGCGGGCTCACCGCGACCGCGCGCGGCCACGGCGACGTGCGGGTCAGCTTCGCCCACGACGCCTACCGCGGCTATCGGCCGCCGGCTCTGGCGCGGCAGCTCGAAGCGCTGGCCACCCTGTTGTGGGCCCGCTACCGCCGGCGATATCGGGAGATCGTGCAGGACTGGGCCCGGCGCGACCCGGGCGACGAGCCGGAACCGGACGACGCCGACCGGGAGTTCCAGCGGCGGCTCGAACGGATGCACGTCGCCGGCCGGTCGGCGCTCGGACGGGTGACGGTCCGCAGCCGGGCCCTGGTCTCGTGGCAGGTTGAGATCGAGCCGGGCGCGGCGCTGACCGAGCGCGAGTTCCTGGCCGAACTGGACAGTGCGGTCGCCGCCCTGCTCGCCGACCACCGGGCGAGGCTGACCCTGCTCACCGACGCCGTCTACGACATCGGCCTGCCGCGAGCGATGCGGACGGCCGGATAGGAGAGGCATGACCGACGGGCGTCGCCTCCAGGCGGGCCACTGGCTCCTGATCGGCATCGTCGTGCTGCTGATCGCCGTGGGCGTCGCGATCGTCGTGCGCCGCGGCGACGCCGATCCGGTGGTCAGCGGGCCGACGCAGGCGCCGTCCCCGGCCGCGGCCGCCTCGCCGGCGCCGCGCCCGGACTGCTCGCCGCAGATCACCGGGACCTGGGTGGATGCGGCCAAGGCGAAGTACGGGTTCGTCTACCGCAGCCGGTGCGACCAGGTCGTCCGCCGGCTGCAGTTCCGGGTGGCGGCGCTCGGGCCGGACGGCGACGAGGTCTCCACCGCCGACGACATCGCGTCGGGCGGGGTGCTGTTCCCCGGCGGCGAGCTCGCCACGGCCGGCGATCTCCAGGTCGCCGAGGACCAGAAGCTCAGTGGTCTGAAGGTCCAGGTGATCGACTTCGCGGCGTACGCACCCCGGGACTTCTCCGGATGGGCGAAACCCGAGGCGGTCGATCTCCATCGGGGCCGGCCGGACAGCTTGGGCGCCTTCGAGATCACCGCGGACGTCCGGGCGGAGCCGCCGGCCGCGCCCGTGTGCGTGAACGAGATCGTCCTGGTCCTGCGCGACGCCGCCGGGAAGATCGTGTACGCCGACGCGGATCCGGCCGTGGGCGTCACCCGCCTCAAGCCGTCGTTCCAGGTCCCGCCCATCGCCGGGCTGGACTTCACCCGCACCGAGATCTACCTGCCGCAGACACCGCGGACCGAGCGGCCACCCACCGACGGCGTTTCCTGCGACGGCCGGTGACCGGGAGAGGGGATTCCGATGGAGGGCTGGCAGTTCGCCGCCGAGTTGTCGCATCTGCGCATCGTCGCCCGGGTGGACCTCCCGCAGCTCGGCTTCACCTACGCGTCGATGAACCAGGCCGTGAACAGCACCGCGGCGGGGGAGGCCGCGGCGTTCCAGGCGCCCGGGGGCGGCGCGGCGGCGAGCCGGGCGGTCTGGTCCGCACTGCGCGACGACCTCCAGAACATCCTGGGGCAGACGTCGGCGAACCTCGTCGAGGCCGGCGCCGTCATGGAACACGTCGTCGACGCGTACCTCGCCGCCGACGAGGGAGCCCGCACCAGCCTGGAGTCGGCCTGGGCGACCGGTGCGGCGCCGGGCCTGCAGGAGGCCGAGGAGCAGTACCCGCCCGACGCGCCGCCGCCGGTCGTGATCAAGGACGGGACCGCCTGATGGCTTTCACCTACCACTCCCCCGGCGATCTGCGGGCGCTCGGCGAGAAGATCCGCGACCGGGCCGTCCAGGTCACGATGGAGCAGTCGGCCTCGTACGGCCAGGCGCAGCAGGCCGCGAACGACGACGCCACCCGGTCGGGCAACGGCCAGCTCCCGCGGGTTCCCGGATACACGACGCCGGCCCGGGGACGTCCGGACGACGAGGGCAACCTCCGCGCGTACGTGAGCCAGGCCTACGCCGGCATTCCGGCGCTGTTCGCCGGTTTCGCCCTGCCCGACCCCGACGAGAGCCGGCCGATGCTCGACGCCCTGTACTCGGTTGCCGCCACCGTCCAGGTCGACCTCCAGATGACCGCCGCCACCGGCACGCTCACCGCGCCGCGGGCGGTCACCGCGCTGGCCGGCACCGCCCAGGTCGCCGACGTGGTCGACCTGATCAAGGGCCACCTGAAGGACTGGAGCGGCAACGCGGCGCTGGCCTTCGAGCACTACCTGGAGAAGAACGTGCAGGCGGCGGCGCTGCACCGGCAGGTGGCGCTGTCGCTGGCCCTGGCACTGGAGGCACAGCTCGAGATCAATCGCCGGGTCAACACCGACATCTGGGAGATCGGCCGCAAGACCTCCAAGGCGCTCGACGGCCTGGACGCGTGGTGCCCGGGCGCGAACGCCTCCCGGACCACCGCCCTGCTGACCATCGGCGGCGCGATGGCCGCCGTCGTCTTCGCCGGCGCGACTGCCGGCGCGGGCGCCGCCGCTCTTGCCACCGCGGTCGGCGTGGAAGGCCTGCAGAGCCTGGCCACCACGCTGTCCAACGTGGCCCCGCTACGGGATCAGAAGGTCGACATCGGAGGCCTGACCGTGCCGCCGATCATCACCGGCATGCAGACCGCCATGACGCAGCTGACCAAGTCGACCGATGTCCAGCAGCAGGAGCTGGCCGCCGCGTTGTCGGCCTTCGCCGCCGACGTGGCGAGGAACCACCGCAAGCTGATGATCGAGAGCCCGCGCGCGTTCGCCGGTCTGGGCGCCGCCGACGCCACCGTGCTGCGCTCCCCGGACGGCATCTACGTCGGCTGAACCCGCCGGGCGGTCCGGCGCCGGCCGGCCAGGCTCGCTGCGGCCGGCAGCAGCGTCAGGCGGCGAGTGGCTGCGGGGCCGGCACCGACGTGCCGGCGATGAGTTCCGCCGCGGCCTGACCGCAGGCGCGGGTCGCGCCGTAGGTGGCGATGTGCACCGCGCCGAGCACCGTCACCGGCACACCCATCTCGACCACGATCGCGTCCGGGCGGACTGTCAGCACCCGCCGGAGGATGTCGGCGAGCCAGGCGTGCCGGTGCACGTCCCGGGCCACCAGCACCAGCGGCCGGCCGGCCGCCCCGGCGGTCACCGGCGCGACCGGGTCGGGCACGCCGATCACGTCGTCGCCGCTCAGCCGCACCGAGGTGGTGCCGGGCAGCAGGTCGTCGAGCGGGGCGCCGACCCCCCACGGGGTCTCGGCGCCGATCGCGATGTTGCGGGGCGGGGCGAACTCGACGACATGCGGCGGCCGGGTCAGCGGCAGCAACGTGGTGTCACCTTCGGCTCGCAGGGCGCGGCGGGCCGCCTCGAACCCCACCGCCGAGCCGCCGTCGCGGTGCCCGGGCAGCACGCGGGCTCCGGCTTGCGCCGCGGTGGTCCACGCACCGAGCCGCCGGACCCGTGCCGCGGCGTCGCGCAGTCTCTCCTCGGACAGCTCGCCCGAGTGGACCGCCCGGCAGATCGCGTCCCGCAGCCGGATCGCGGTCTGCTCGTCGGCGTGGTCGCCGCCCACACAGATCGCGTCCACCCCGGCGGCGAGCGCGCGCACGGTGGCGCCGGCCAGGCCGTACTTGCGGCGCACGCCCTGCATCTCGATGCCGTCGGTGACGATCAGGCCGTCGTACCCGAGCTCCTCGCGCAGCAGAACGGTCATGATCTTCCGGCTCAGCGTGGCCGGGAGGTCCGGGTCGTAGGCGGGCACGAGCAGGTGCCCGGTCATCACGGCCCGCACGCCGGCGGCGATCGCGGCCCGGAACGGCACCAGTTCGACCGCCTCCAGCTGGGCGCGGTCGCGGTCGATGAGCGGCACGTCGTGGTGCGAGTCCACGGCGGTGTCGCCGTGGCCGGGGAAGTGCTTCGCGCAGGCGGCGACGCCCGACTCCTGCAGACCCCGTACGAAGGCCGCGGAATGGCGCGCCACGAGCGCGGCGTCGGCGCCGAATGCCCGTACGCCGATGACCGGGTTGTCGGGGTTGCTGTTGACGTCGGTGTCCGGCGCGTAGTTCAGCGTGATGCCGGCGGCCGCCAGGTCGGCGCCCAGGTCGCGGGCCACCGCCTCGGTGAGCCGCGGGTCGTCGATCGCGCCGAGCGCGAGATTACCGGGGCGGGAGCTGCCGTGGCGCGACTCCAGCCGCGTGACGTCCCCGGCCTCCTCGTCGATCGCCACGATCACGTCGGGCCGTTCCGCGCGCAACTGGGCGGTCAGCGCGGCCACCTGGGCGGGCGATTCGACGTTGCGGGCGAACAACGCGACGCCGCCGAGCCCCTCCGCCAGCGCTCGGCGGACCCAGTCGGGCGCCGTGGTGCCGACGAACCCCGGTTGCAGGACCGTCGCGGCCAGTTCCGGCAGATCGGCCTGGTCAGGCATGGGTCCCGTACCTCCGGTGACGTCAACGCGCGCTCATGGGAGCGCGCCCCCCGCTGTGCCGGTCCATGGTCACACCTCGTCCCCGATTCAGTCAACAAACCTTTCTATTAGATGGGGCCCGATATCATGCGCGCGTGTCCGCTACCGTGCTCGCCGCGTCCGGGGTCGACTGGTCCGAGATCCACGCCGTCCGGCTGCTGGGGGTCGCCCTCGCGGCCCTGATCCTTCTGTGGGCGATCCGCCGGATGTTCGGCGGCCGGAAATAGGGGTATCCCGGCGGTCATGCGCATCGGATACTTCCTGTCCAGCGAGGAGTACTCGCCCGCCGAACTGATCGAGCAGGCCAAGGGCGCCGAGCGCGCCGGCTTCACCGCCCTGTGGATCTCCGATCACTACCATCCGTGGGTCGACGCCCAGGGACAGAGCCCCTTCGTGTGGTCGTCGATCGGCGCCTTGAGCCAGGTCTGCGGCCTGCCGATCACCACGGCGGTGACGTGCCCGACCGTACGCATCCACCCGGCCGTGATCGCCCAGGCCGCCGCCACCAGCGCGGTGCTGACCGGGGGGCGCTTCCGGCTCGGCGTGGGCACCGGCGAGGCGCTCAACGAGCACATCTTCGGCGACGCGTGGCCCGAGCTCGACGTGCGGCTGGAGATGCTCGAGGAGTCGATCGAGATCATGCGGGGCCTGTGGGACGGCGGGAACTACTCGCATCACGGCAAGCACTACACGGTGGAGAACGCCCGGCTCTACACGCTGCCGGAGAAGCCCGTCGAGATCCTCATCTCCGGCTTCGGGCCCAAGGCGATCGAGACGGCCGGCCGGCTCGGCGACGGTTTCGTCAGCACCATGCCGGACGGCGACGCGGTGCGGCAGTTCCGCTCGGGCGGCGGCGGCGACAAGGTGTGCCAGGCCGGGTTCAAGGCCGCGTTCGCCGCCACCGAGGAGGAGGGCGCCCGGATCGCGTACGAGAAGTGGCCGAACGCGGGCGTGCCCGGCGAGCTCTCCCAGGTGCTGCCGTCGCCGAAGCACTTCGAGCAGGCGTCGCAGCTGGTCACCCAGGACATGGTCAAGGAGAGCTTCGTCTGCGGCAACGACCCGGCCGCGCACCTCGAGATGATCGGCAAGTACCGCGAGGCCGGCTTCGACGAGGTCTACGTCGCCAACACCGGCCCGAACTTCCAGGGCCTGTTCGACCTGTACGCCAAGGAGATCCTGCCGACGCTGTCCTGAGCGTTTGCCTTGCCGGTCCGCTGGGCACAATGGCCCCGCCATGAAGCTTCCCGTGTACGGTCCACGTCTGCGCAGGGTCGCCCGTCAGCAGTTCGGGTGGCCCTCGCTGCGTCCTGGCCAATTCAAGCCGATGCGCGCCGTGCTGCGCCGACGGGACGCCCTCGTGGTGCTGCCCACCGGCGGCGGCAAGTCCGCGATCTACCAGATCCCCGCCGTGCTGCTGCCCGGCCCCACCGTGGTGGTCTCGCCGCTGCTGGCGTTGCAGCAGGACCAGATCGCCGCGCTGAACGAACGCGACGACGCGAAGATCCGCGCGGTCCGGGTCAGCTCCGCGGAGACCCCGAACCAGCAGCGCGAGGCCATCGAGGAGATCCGCGAGGGCCGCGCCGAGTTCCTCTTCATCACCCCGGAGCAGCTGAGCAACCCGGAGCGGATGGCCGAGGTGCGCGACCTCAAGCCCGGCCTGGTCGCGATCGACGAGGCGCACTGCATCTCGGACTGGGGGCACGACTTCCGCCCGGACTATCTGGCGCTCGGCGAGATGATCGAGGGCATCGGCCGCCCGCCGGTGCTGGCGCTGACCGCGACCGCGTCCCCACCGGTGCGCGACGACATCATCGACCGCCTGCGCCTGCGCGACCCCGAGATCCACGTCTCCGGCCTGGACCGGCGCAACCTGATGCTCGAGGTGGCCTACTGCCCCGACGAGGACTACCGCTGGCGGCGGCTGACCGCCCTGCTCGACACCGGCGCGGCGCCCGGCATCGTCTACGTCGCCACCCGCAGAACCGCCGAGGAACTCGCGGAGAAGCTGCGCGACGCCGGCTACCGGGCCGAGTTCTATCACGGCGGCATGGCGGCCGGCCTGCGCGAGCAGCGGCACGAGGACTTCACCGCGGACCGCATCGACATCATGGTCGCGACCTCGGCGTTCGGCATGGGCATCGACAAGCCGAACATCCGCTGGGTGGCGCACATGGCCCTGCCGGACTCCCCGGACAGCTACTTCCAGGAGATCGGCCGGGCCGGCCGCGACGACGAGCCGGCCCAGGCGCTGCTGCTGTGGCGAGCCGAGGACGAGGCCATCCAGCGGTTCTTCACCGGCGGCTCGCCCGACCCGGTGGAGCTGCGTGAACTGGCCGCGGCACTGCGCACCGGCCCGATGACCAAGACGGCGCTCAAGGAGAAGACCGGGCTGGGCCCGCGCAAGCTGGGCCAGTACCTGGGTCTGCTGGAGCAGGTGGGCGCGGCCGTGGCCGGCTCCGGCAACAAGATGACCGTGCCGGCGTTCGCGCCCTTGCCCGCCGCGGCCGCCCAGGCCGCGCTCGACGAGTACGAGCGGCAGCAGGTGGTGACCCGCTCCCGGTCCGACATGATGCGCGCCTTCGCCGAGACCACGAACTGCCGCAGCCAGCTGTTGCTCGCCTACTTCGGCGAGGAGCTCAAGCACCAGTGCGGTCATTGCGACAACGACCTGACCGGCGAGTCCGTCGACACCCCGGCCGCCGACGAGCCGTTCCCGGTGCACAGCAAGGTGGCCCACGCCGAGTGGGGCACCGGCACGGTGATGAACTACGAGGAGGACAAGATGACGGTTCTCTTCGACGAGGTCGGCTACAAGACCCTGTCAGTTCCCGTGGTCATCGAGCACGAGCTGCTCACCGCGCCGTAGCGGCCTCGGGCTGTGGTGCGGCCGCGACGAGCGGTCGCGCATCCCGCCCTACTGGACGGGCGGCTGCCAGCCGAGCACCGGGTCGGTCTGGCGCAGGATCAGATTCGGGCCCAGGCGGCCGGCCAGCGACATCGCCGCGTCGCGCACCCGGACGGCGGCCGGGTTCGTCACGTTGGCCACCCGGGCTATCCGGCGGGACGCCGACACCACGGCCGTCGTGCGGGGGACCCGTTCCGCCGAGTAGCGCGCCAGGCCGTCCGGCTCGGCGGCGCGCAACGCCAGCACGTACGCGTCCTCGATCGCCTGGCACGCGCCCTGCCCCAGGTTCGGGGTCATCGCGTGCGCGGCGTCGCCGAGCAGGGCCACCCGGCCGGAGTGGAACCGCGGCGGCGGCGCGTCCAGGCAGCGGATGTCGGTGCGGATCACGCCCTCGGCGGCCTCGATCAGGGACGGGATCGGCGCGTGCCAGCTCGCGAACAGCTCCGCGAGGTGCGCCTTCTCGTCGGGGGCGGACCGGCCGGCCGGGGCCGGTGCGGTGGCGTAGCAATAGATGCGGCCGTCGCCGAGCGGCACGATGCCGAAGACCCGGCCGCCGCCCCAGGTCTCGGACGGCACCAGGTCCGGTGGTCGTTCGCCGACCAGGAAACGCCAGCTCGTCACGCCGGTGTAGACCGGGGCCGGGAAGGAAGGGAACAGCTTACGGCGTACCGGGGACTGGAGCCCGTCGGCCGCAACCACCAGATCCGCGGAAGGTGACGCGCCCTCGGTGACCACCGACCCGTCCGGGGAAACGCCGGTGACCGGCACGCCCAGCTCCAGCGTGCCGGGGGCGAGCGCGTCGGCCAGCAGGGTGATCAGCGCGGATCGGTGCACCGCGATGGTCGGCCCGCCGTAGCGCTGTTCGGCCGCGGACGCGTCGGTCCGGGTGATCCACCGCCCGTCCGGGCGCCGGATGCCCGCGGTTCCCTGGAGCGCGGCCATCGACCGCAGACGATCGGCAACGCCCAGGCGCTCGAGCACCTTGAGGGCGTTGGGCTGCACGGCCAGGCCCGCGCCCACGTTCTCCAGGGCGGTCGCGCGCTCGAAGATCCGCACCTGCCAGCCTCGCCGCTGCAACGCCAGCCCGGCGGCCAGCCCGCCCACTCCGGCGCCGATCACGATCGCTTCGGGCATCCCCGCACCTCCGGCTCGCATGTCATGCTCGGTCCCATGGTGGTCGACGAGTACGTGCAGGCGCGACCCGCCGCCGCGCTGCGCCCGTTCGTCGCCTTCTACTCCGGCTACCGGCAACGGGGCATCGCGCCCGCGCGGCACCGGGGGCTGCCCTCGCCGTACCTCACCCTGATCTTCACCCTTGACGAGCCGCTGGTGGTGGCCGCGCACCCGGATCCGCGCCAGCCGCCGGGGGAGTTCGGCACGCTGATCGGCGGCCTGCACCTGTCCCCCGCGATCATCATGCACGACGGGAGGCAGTCCGGGGTGCAGGTGGCGGTCCGGCCGCTCGGCTGCCGCGCGTTGTTCGGGCTGCCCGCCGCGGAGATCGCCCACCAGGACGTCGAGCTGACCGGCCTGCTCGGCGATCGCCGGGTCGGCGAGATCCAGGATCGGCTGCGGTCGGCACCGGACTGGCCGTCGCGTTTCGCCGCCCTCGACGCGCTGCTGCTGCCCGATCCGGGCCGCCAGGTGCGGATCAAGGCCGAGGTTGCGTACGCCGCCCGCCGCCTCCTGCGCGGGGATGTGCCCGTCGCCGAGGTCGCCGACGAGGTGGGCTGGAGCGGGAGATACCTGACCGACCGGTTCAAGGCCGAGGTCGGGCTGCGGCCCAAGGAGGCCGCGCGCGTCGCGCGGTTCGACCGCGCCCGCCGCGCCCTGCGACCCACCACCAGGCTGGCCGACCTCGCCGCCCGTCACGGCTTCGCCGACCAGTCCCACCTGGTCCGCGAGTTCCGGGCGTTCGCCGGGTGCGCGCCGTCGCGCTGGCTGGCCGACGAGTTCGGTTTTGTCCAATCGCTGCCGGACCTGCCCGGCGAGGATGACAGGCATGACTGATCCCAGGACACCGCCACCGCAGGTGTGGCCCACGTTGCGGGCGAGCAACGCCCGCGAGCTCATCCGATTCCTGGTCGACGCGTTCGGCTTCGAGGAGACCGCGGTCTACGGCGAGGGCGACCGGGTCGACCACGCCCAGCTCACCTGGCCGCTCGGCGGCGGCATCATGCTCGGCTCGGCCCGCGACGACCCGGACGACCCGTGGCCGCTGCGGCCGGGCACGTTCGGGGCATACGTGGTCGCCGACGACATCGACGCGCTGCACGAGCGGGCGGCCAAGGCGGGCGCCGAGATCGTCAAGGCGCCCTATCGCACCGACTACGGCTCGTACGACTTCATGGCCCGCGACCCGGAGGGCAACCGCTGGTCGTTCGGCACGTACCGCGGCGAGAAGGCCTAGCCAGGCAACGCCGACCTTCGGTCCGGCAGCCGCGGATGTCGTCCGGGGATGAACCTTCTACCGGTTTATCCGTCCGTAGCCTTATGAAGGCTGAATTCCCGAAAAAGGCGGTGTCGCGGCGACGCGTCCTCGGCGGCCTCGCCGGCGTGGGCGCCATGCTCGCCGGCACCGGCCTGCGGCCCGGCGCGGCCGCTGCCGCACCCACTCCCTCCCCCGCCCGCACCCTGGCACGAACGTCGGCCCTGGGCACCGGCGGACAGACGAGCCGTACCCCGTTCACGATGACCCATCTCGCCGTGAGCTGGCAGGGCTCGTCGGCGCCGGGCGTCCGCCTGCGCTCCGGTGCGCGCTGGGGCGACTGGAACGCCGCCCACAGCGACCACCGCGGCAAGGACGGCGTCACCTCGGAACGCTCCTACGCCCTGCTTTCCGCCCGTGACGCGGTCGGTTACGAGGTCGACGGCAACGGCGCCGACGATGTCCGGGTCGTGGAGATGAACACGGCCACCGGCCCGGTCGCGACCGAGGCCGCCACCACCGAGATGCGCATCGGCGGCGGTGGCACCGGACTGCGCTACCTCAGCCGCGCGGCGTGGGGAGCCGACGAGTCGTTGCGGTTCAACCCGGACGGCACCCTGGCCTGGGGGCCGACGCAGTACTTCAACCTGCAGACGATCGCGGTGCACCACACCGCCGGGATGAACGACGACCCCGACCCGGCCGCCACGGTCCGGGCGATCTATCACTTCGACGCGGTCACCCAAGGCTTCGGCGACTACGGTTACCACCTGCTCATCGACGAGGCGGGCCGGATCTACGAGGGCCGCTGGTCCGGCGACGACC
>NZ_CAKUCL010000043.1 GCF_934643405.1 uncultured Actinoplanes sp. | reverse complement strand
ATCCTCTTCGCCGGCCCGGTCGTCGGGTCGGTAGAGGTGGCGATCTGGCAGCTCCCGGCACCGCCGAATTCGCGGCCTGTCACCCCGGCGCTGCCAGACCCGCACCCCGTCAGCCCGGCGCCGCCGGACCCGCACCCCGTCAGCCCGGCGGCGCCGGACCCGCACCCCGTCAGCCCGGCGGCGCCGGATCCACACTTGGTCATCCCGGCGCAGACGAACGCATCGCCGGCCAGCCGATCTGCCGCGTCGAGCCGTGCCGCGGCCGAGCCCGCCGCCCCCCACCGTGGCGACCCGGCGCCCGCCGAAGGCCTGGTGGACGTCATGGCCGCGCTGGTGTTGCAGACGGCCGACGCGCTCCCGGAAGCAACGCCGCTGTTGCGCGCCACGCTGCTGCCGTTCGATGCGCCGCAGACCATCGCGACCGCTGGCTTCGTGCTTGAGCTGACTGTCTCCGCTCAGTCGGCAGTCAGTGCTCGTCCTGACTTCCGGTGAGTTCGTCGACGATCTCCTGGATCCGCGGGTCGCCGCCCTTCGACTCGAGACCGGTCAGCTCCTTGATGATCTCCTCATCGGACGGCTGCTGAGGTGACTCCGGTGCTGGGACCGGCTGACCCGGCGGGCGCGGGTCGCTGTTGCTGCTTGCCATTGTTGTTTCCCCCAAGCGTTATCGCGGCCGCGGTCAGCAACACGGCAGCCACCAGGAACCCCAGGCTGAGCCGCCAGTGCGTTGCTTTCCTCTCGTGAATCCGGCGATTCGTCGTGAACGCCTGCACCTGAGCCTTCGTGAGCAGCGACAGAGCAGCCGCCTCCGATCGAGACGCGAGCAGACGCTGCAGCGGCTCAGGTTCGGGCACCTCCTTCCACTTGCGCACCCGCATCGTCATCAGTCCGAACGCGACCGTTCCGGCCCACGCGGCGTAAGTGCCGGCCTTCCACCACCCCGACACGTTCTGCGTCGCGAGGAAGATGCACGCGGCCGACACGAAGCCCAGCAGCGTCGCCGCCTTGGTGTCGAGGCGCGCGGTGGCAGCGTCGAGCCGTGCGGCCCGCTCCTTGACCTCCTTGTGGATCAGCCGCTGAGTGTCGATGTCGACCTCGGCGTCTGCGCCAGAGTCCGTCGTTTCGCCGTCGGCCGGCGAAGCACGCTCCAGGCGTCGCGCCGCGTTGCCGAGGCGCCGAGCGAGCCAGGCACGCATCGTCGACCTTCACCGTCCTCACACATCGGCTGTCCTGGAAGGATAGGCCCGTGACGACACGAGGCACGTCACCCGACCGACCGAATCCCACGAGGCCGCCAACGCGGAGAACCTCGTCCGTCAGCGGATGCATCACCCGGTTCCGTCCTCCGATCCACGCCGGTGTCACTTGCCTCATGACGATGCCGCCCTTCCGACGTCGCAAGTTCATTCAGATCGCCGTCTCGCCGGAGTCGCTGGTGAGCCGATGCAACAGCGCTGTCCGGCGGGCACCCCGGCCGAAGGTCGGCAGGATCGCCGCCGCGACGGCCATGACAAGGCACAGCGC
Organism: uncultured Actinoplanes sp.; assembly: GCF_934643405.1. Classification (GTDB taxonomy): domain Bacteria; phylum Actinomycetota; class Actinomycetes; order Mycobacteriales; family Micromonosporaceae; genus Actinoplanes. The sequence goes on along the minus strand of NZ_CAKUCL010000043.1, from coordinate 36,035 downwards.
GACCACGCCACCGATCACCGGCCAAGGCAGGACCAGGGGCACCGGTGCGCCTGCCTGTTCGCTCAGGCCGGCTCGGATGCCGCTCAAGCCGATCGCGGCCACCACGCCGCCCAACAGCGAGCCGACCGCGACCACAACGGCCGCTTCGCCCGCCAACGCCCGCCGGATCTGGCCGGATGTCGCCCCGGTGCGGCGCAACAACCGCAGATCGGGCCGGCGGGCCGCGGCCGCCATCAGCAGCGTCGTCGCGACCGCGATCGCCCCGTACCCGGCGGAGACGCCGATCAGCAGCAACGTGAAAATCCAGACGAGCCGGTCCTCCGCCGAGTCGGCCTCAGCCGCGTACGCCTTCGTGCTGATCACCCGTGCACCGCTGCCCGGCGGGACCGAGATCGGCGCGTTGACGTACACCGCCTCGGTGAGCGCGGAGGGGTCGTGCCGGCGGACGAAGTCGCGCGGCATCACCAGGTCGCCGGGAATGGAACGGTCTTCGAGGACCGCCACCACCCGCAGGGTCGTCCGGCTCCCGTCGGCGAGGGTGACCGCGACCGGGGCGGCGGGTGACGTGGACCCGCCGCCGTCGGCCGGTGTGAGCATGGAGGCGGTGACCGCGACCGTACCGGGCTCGCGCAAGGCCGTCATGGAACCCGAAATCACCCTGAGCCGTCGGTGAGATGCGGCGAACGCGGCCGGATCCACACCGAGTGCGGTCAACGGCCGGTCACCGGCGAAGACGGTCGACGGTAGGACGGCCACGCCCCCGACCGAGGAGATCGCCGCGTCCGTGAGGCCGGGAGTCCCATCCGGCGCGACCACGTGGTCGGCTCGGATCGCGGTACCGCGGCCTACGGCGTACGCCTCGGTCGTGGTTTGCACCATGCCGGACACCGAGACAGCGAAGGCGACCGTGAACAGGACCGGCGCCGCGATCGCCGCGCTGCGTCGCGGTGCGGTCAGCGCACCCTGGCGGACCAGCAACGACGTTGCTCCTCGGGCTCGCGCGCCGGGCCAGGTCAGCACGCGGGCGACGGCCGGGACGATCGCGGGTGCCAAGACGGCCGCGCCGGCGACGAGGGCCATCGAGCTGAGCAGAGCCAGGTTGGCACCTTCGCTCGCGTCGGCGGCGGTCGCAACGGCGATGGCGCACACGACCCCGATCGTGGCGAACAACCCGCCGACAACCTTGCGCGGCAGTCCCATGCGGGGCCGTTCGGCGGCCGCGTCACGCAATGCCTCCAGCGGGCGCACTCGCGCGCCTCGCCAGGCGGCGACCGTGACTCCGATCGACGCGACCACCGGCCCGGCCGCCAGCGAGGCTGCGATCGGCCACCAGGTGAACCCGGCCGCGTACCCGGAAGGCTCCGCACCCGCCGTGACGAGGAGATCGTCGAGTAGGGGCGCCAGGGCGGCACCCAGCGCTGTCCCGGCTGCCGAACCCGTCAAACCGACGATCAGCGCCTCGCGCCGGAGCAGACGCCCCACCTGCCTCGGGGTCGCACCGATGATGCGCAGCAGCGCCAGCTCCCGCCGCCGTTGCGCGACGACAAGGGTAAACGCCGCCGAGACGACGAAGATCGTGGCGAAGCCGGCAAGCGCCGCGGTACCGCTCAAGATCTGCATCCCGATCCAGCGTGTGCGGGCGTCGGCGCGTGGCTCCAAGGCACCGCGAGCGTCGCCGGTGAAGACCTGATCGCCGGGGCCGGCAACGCGCGCGGCTGCGGCCGCCACCTGTTCGGGCTCAGCTCCCTTCTCCAGCAGGAGCCCGATCGCGTGCACGCCCGGAGCCACATCCGCGGCGACCGAGTCGGCCATGTAGAGCTCCGGCCGGTCAAGAGTGCCGGTGACCGTGTACGCAACCGGTCCTGTGGCCGTGAGCAAGGTGATGGGGCCGAGGGCTCGATCGAGGACGACCTCACCCGGTCCGGTCGGTGGCCGACCCGCGGTGAGCCGTGCGCGGCTCATGCGCGCGCTCGACCATCCGTGTCCCTCGACGATGCGGTCGTCGCCGAGTGGTTGCGCATAGAACGTTCGGTCGGGCAAGGCCGCGGCCACTCCGGGCACCGCGTCAAGCCGTTCGGTGAGACTCGCGGTTGCGTCGGACGACCACGGAATCGTGGGCGGGAAGGGATCGGCTGGTGTGCGAGTCGCGGGACTGCGCACGATCACCGCAGCTCCGGCCAGGCGGTCGGGAACCTCGGGGCGTCCGGCGGCGAGCAACAGGCTGCTGGCTGCCACGATGGTCACCCCGACCGTTACGGCGACGAGCGCGCCGGCGAGCCTCCGGATGGCCGTCATCGCTGCTCCGCCCGGGCGGTCCGCGCCGCGATCAGATCGGCCGTGGTGGCGGGCAGGTCGTCGACGAGGCGGCCGTCGGCGAGGATGAGGACGCGATCGGCGCGGGCGGCGGCGACCGGGTCGTGCGTCACCAGCACCACCGTGGTGCCGTGCTCGTCCACCAGTGCCCGCAACAGGTCTAGCACATGGTGGGAAGCCGCCGTGTCGAGCGCTCCGGTCGGCTCGTCCGCGAAGACCACGGCCGGACGGCTGATCAGGGCACGCGCCACGGCGACACGCTGCTGTTCACCACCGGAGAGTTCGCTCGGCCGGTGGTGCGTGCGATCGGTCAGCCCGACGGCGCCGAGGGCGGCGGTCACCGCGGATGGCTCCGGGCGACGGCCGGCTAGGCGCAGGGGCAGTTCGACGTTCTGCGCAGCAGTGAGGGACGAGACCAGGTTGTACTCCTGGAAGACGAAGCCCGCCCGGTCACGGCGGAGGCGGGTGCGAGCGTCCTCGCTCAGGGCGCCCAGCTCGGTGCCGTCGAGGAGGACCTGTCCGGCCACCGGCCGGTCGAGCCCTGCGGCGCAATGAAGCAGTGTCGACTTGCCGGAACCGGACGGGCCCATGACCGCGGTGAAGGTGCCCCGGGCGAACGAGGCGCTTACACCGGCGAGTGCGGTCACCCGTGCCGGACCGGTGCCGTGCACCGCCCGTACGCCTCGCAATTCCACGACCGAATCTGTCATGCCGGCAACGATGACGTGCGGGAGCGGCCGGAGCATCCGACCTGAGAACGCATCTTCGAGGTCACTACATACCTGAGGATGACGTTCTCCAGGCCGACGCGGCGAGCGCCGGATCAGACTACGGTCGGTCGCGTGAACCTCCTGCGCCGTCTGCTGACCCACGAGATGCGGCCGGTCGACCTGCTGGTCTTCGACATGCTGACCGCGGTCGTCGCCGCCGCCGTCTGCGTGGCCGCTGCCCTCGAAGCGCCGACGCACGGCGGGCCGTACGAGCCGGCCTGGGTGTCGGTGTTCGTCGGCATCGCCATTGCCGCGCCACTGGTGGTCCGCCACCGTTGGCCGGTGCTCGTCACCGCTGTGGTCACGGCGTTCTCCGCGGCAGCATTGATCAGCCGGGTGGTGCCGGATTACTCGAGTGCCGGCCCGGCGCTGGCAACGGCGATTGCGGCGTACGCGCTCGGGTTGCTCGCGTCCGCTCGGCAGGCTCTCATGACGGCCGGTGGCTGTCTTCTGGTGACGACGATCGCGTTGGCCATCGCGGCCGACGACCTGTGGAGTCGCGTGGGCGCGGTGGTGCTCGCCGGTGTGATCGTTGTGCCGCCGTGGCTGATCGGCCGGATGGTGCGGGAGCGCCGCGAGTCCGCCGTTCGCTACCGCATGCAGCTGGTGCGCGAGGCCGCGACGGAGGAACGACTTCGGTTGGCGCGCGACCTGCACGACGTGGTCGGTCACTCGATGAGCCTGATCGCGGTGAAGGCCTCGGTGGCGGTGCACGTGGCCGCCGAGCGTCCGGAGGCGGCGCTCGAAGCGTTGCGCGTGATCGAGCAGACCAGCCGCAATGCGCTGGTGGAGACGCGCAATCTCCTGGGCATGCTGCGCGACGACAAAGAGGGGGTTCCACCGGTCCGGACGGGTGACCTGAGAGCGCTGGTCGATCGCACCGCTGCCGCCGGTGTGGCGGTCCGGCTTGAGGCGCAGCCGGACGTCCTCGACCGACTGTCCGGCGAGGTGGCCCGCGCGGTCTACCTGATCGTCCAGGAGGCGTTGACCAACGTGGTGAAGCACGCGGGTCCCGCCAACTGCCGGGCGAGCGTGACGGTCGATGACGAGGCCGTACGCGTCGAGGTCGTCGACAACGGCACCCGCACCGTGCAGACGGTGCGGCCCGGGAACGGGCTGATCGGGATGCGGGAGCGGGCCGGGCTGAACGGCGGCACGTTCTCGGCCGGTCCACGACCCGAGGGCGGCTTCGCGGTCAGCGCTCAGATGCCGCGGCGAGGTGTCGCATGATCCGGGTGCTCATCGCCGATGACCAGGCGCTGCTGCGGGCCAGCTTCCGCATGCTGATCGACGTCACACCGGACTGCATGGTGGTCGGCGAGGCCGGCACCGGCCGGGAGGCCGTCGCGCTGGCCAGGCAACACCTTCCTGATGTGGTGCTGATGGACGTGCGCATGCCCGACATGGACGGTATCGAGGCCACCCGGCGGATACGAGCGGATCCGGCGATCTCGGCGCGCGTCCTCATTCTGACGACGTTCGACCTCGATGAGTACGTGTTCGGCGCGTTGGACGCCGGCGCCAGTGGGTTCCTGCTCAAGGACGTGCTCCCACCGGATCTGCTGGCCGGCATCCGCGTGGTGGCCGCGGGCGAGTCGATGCTCGCCCCGACCGCTACACGTCGGCTGATCGCCGCCTTCGTCCGCCGGCCCAACCAGCCACCGCCCCGCAAGGACCGTCTCAAGGGCGTGACGGAAAGAGAACGGGAGATTCTGACGATGATCGCAAGGGGTTTGTCCAATGCCGAGATAGCCGCGAGTCTGGCGCTGAGTGTGCCCACGGTGAAGTCCCACGTGGGCCGGCTGCTGGCGAAGTGCGACGCACGAGACCGCACGCAGCTTGCCGTCCTGGCGTACGAAACGGGGTTGGTGACGCCGCCGTAGCCCCGCGACGGCCGGTGCGGCCAGGCTGAGCCGGCTGAGACTGGGGCCCGGCCCGGCCTGGTAGGGCGGGGCGGTCCGGGGTGCCTGGGAGGCCGAGAGAACCGGCGGGCGCGGAGGCCGGAAAGCCGGCGTCGTCCCGGCCGGAGCAAGTAAGCCGGGCAAGCGGAGCGAGCGGCAAGCTCGGCGGCCCGGCAAGCTGAGCGGCCCGGCAAGCTGAGCGGCCCGGCAAGCTGAGCGGCCCGGCAAGCTGCGGCGCCCACCGCCAGCTGGGCGACCCCCCAAAGCGGGGCACCCCCCAAGTTGGGCGACCCCGGGGGCAACGCCCGCAAGCTGGGCGACCCCCACCAGCTGGGCAGCACCGACAACCCGAGCCGGCCAGACCAGCCGGGCAGGCCACGGCGAACGGCGCCGGCCGGCAGGCGTCGCGGACCCGGGCGAGCCCGCCCCCACCACTGGGGACGGGTCCACCCGGCACGCGGCTCAGGAGGCGGCCACGCCGGCGGCCTTTCCCTCCTCCAACGTGATGTTCTTGCCGTCTCGAGGATCGAAGATGTGGATTTTTTCGAGGTTCATCCAGACTCGGGCGTCTACGCCGTCTCGCACTCTTGACTCGGCGGACAAGCGGGTCACCAAGCTGTCCTGCGGGGGTAGGTCGGCGCCGCCGGCGTCGGCGGCCAGGTCCTCCAGGTCTGCGGCGGCGGCGTGTTCGCCCTCGACGGTGAAGTAGACGTATTTGTCCGAACCCATCGACTCGACCAGATCTACGGGGGCGGTGAACTCGAAGCCCTTACTGCGCTGACCTTCCTCGATCAGCCTGGCGTCCTCGAAGTGTTCGGGGCGGATGCCCACGATCAGCTGGCGTGGGGCGTCGGCGGCCGACAGGGTGCGGCGCATGCGGTCGCCGAGGGGCATGGCGCCCAACGGCGTACGCAATTGGTTTTCTTCGACTGTGGCCGAAAGGAAGTTCATTGATGGAGAACCGATGAAGCCCGCGACGAACAGGTTCACCGGGTTGTCGTACAGCGTCTGCGGATCGCCGACCTGCTGGATGTAACCGCCGCGCATGACCACCACACGGTCGCCCAGCGTCATGGCCTCCGTCTGGTCGTGCGTGACGTAGACCGTCGTCGTACCGAGCTGCTTCTGGAGGCGAGAAACCTGAGTACGCATCTGCACCCGCAACTTGGCATCCAGATTGGACAGCGGTTCGTCCATGAGGAACGCCTTCGGGCTACGGACGATCGCGCGGCCCATCGCCACCCGCTGGCGCTGGCCGCCGGAGAGATTGGCGGGTCTGCGATCAAGATAGTCGGTCAGCTCCAGCACCTTGGCCGCCTCGTTCACCTTGCGGTCGATGTCGGCCTTGGGCATCTTCGCGAGCTTCAGCGGAAACGCCATGTTCTCGCGCACGCTCATGTTCGGGTAGAGCGCGTACGACTGGAACACCATCGCGATGTCGCGGTCCTTGGGCGCCTTGTCGTTGACGCGTTCGCCGCCGATGCGCAGCTCGCCCGAGGTGATGTCCTCGAGGCCGGCGATCATGTTGAGCGTCGTCGACTTTCCGCAACCGGACGGGCCGACCAGGATGATGAACTCGCCGTCGGCGATCTCCAGGTCCACGGCGTGCACGGCCGTGGTGCCATCGGGATATTTCTTGGTGACCTTGTCAAGAACGATCTCAGCCATGGATTCCTAACCCTTCACGGCGCCGGACGTCAGGCCCGCGACGATGCGCTTCTGGAAAAACAGCACGAACAGGATGATCGGGATGGTGATCACCACGGCCGCCGCGGAGATCGCGCCGGTCGGGTCCTCGAACTGCGAGGCGCCGGTGAAGAACGACAGCGCGACCGGGACCGTACGGGAGCGTTCGGTCGAGGTCAGCGAGATGGCGAACAGGAAGTCGTTCCAGCAGAAGATGAAAACCAGGATCGCCGTGGTGAACACGCCGGGCGCGGCGAGCGGGGCGATCACCTTGCGGAACGCCTCACCCTGGGTCGCGCCGTCCATCTTGGCCGCTTTCTCCAGGTCCCACGGGATCTGCTTGAAGAACGCCGACAGCGTGTAGATCGCCAGCGGCAGCGCGAACGTGATGTACGGCAGGATCAGTCCGGGCCAGGTGTCGAACAGGCCGGTGTTGCGCTCGATGTTGAACAGCGGCGACACCAGCGACACCTGCGGGAACATCGCGATCAGCAGCGAGACGCCGACGAGCAGCTGCTTGCCGGGGAAGTCGAGCCGGCTGATCGCGTACGCCGCCATGGTTCCCAGGACCACGGCGATCAACGTGGAGATCAGCGCGATGCCAATCGAGTTGATCAGGGCACGGACGAACTGGTCGGTGGAGAAGATCAGCTTGTAGTTGTCCCAGGTCCACTCGCGGGGGATGAAGTTGCCGTCGGTGAGGGTGGGCGTCGTCTTGAACGACAACGACATGATCCACAGCACCGGGATCAGCGCGAACACGACCACGATCGCGTCCAGCACACCCCACTTGACCTTGGTGGATGCGGTTGCGGTAGCCATTCAGCGCCTCCCGTCGTCGCTGCTGCCGGGGGCCGCCGTGCCGAACAGCTTCACGAAGACGAACGCGATGATCGCCACGGCTATGAAGATCAGCACCGACATCGTGGAGCCGATGCCCAGGTTGAGCCCCTTGATCAGGTTGTTGTAGGCGATCATCGACACCGAGGACGTCTCGTTCGCGCCGTTGGTCAGCACGTAGATGTTGTCGAAGACCCGGAACGCGTCCAGCGTGCGGAACAGCAGCGCGACCAGGATGGCCGGCTTCATCACCGGCAACATCACCTTGGTGAAGCGCTGCCACCACGACGCGCCGTCCATCGACGCCGCCTTCAGCAGGTCATCGGGCACCAGCGCCAGACCGGCCATCAGCAGCAGAGCCATGAACGGGGTGGTCTTCCAGATCTCGGCGAGAATGATGATGCCCAGCGCGCTCGCCCGTTCGGTGAGCGGCGCACCCTCCGGCGCGAACAGATTCGCGAGGTAGCCGGTGTCCGGCGTCCACGCATAACGCCAGCTGAAGGCCGCCACCACGGTCACGATTCCGTACGGGATGAGCGCCGACGTCCGTACCAAACCTCGCCCGATGATCGTGCGATGCATGATCAGCGCAAGCCCCATGCCGAGCACCAGCTCCACGACCACCGACACGACGGTGATCAGAGCCGTCACGCCGAACGCGGTCCACCAGTAGCCGTTGCCCAGCACGGTGGCGTAGTTCGCCAGCCCGACGAACTCGCGGTCCTGCGGGAACTTCAGGTCGTAGCGCTGCAACGACAGCCACAGCGAATAGAGGATCGGATAGGCCGTGACCGCCACCATGACGATCGCGGCCGGCGCGCAGAGCAACCACCCGAGCTTGCGCTCCTGCCTTTTGCCTTCGCTGAGCACGGTGCGGTGCCGGCGCTGCTTGGGTACGGCGTCCGCCGCGGCCTGCTCCGCCGACGTGGCCGGCGTGGTGCTGGAAATGCTCACGGGAGCACTCCCTTCGAGTCGATGGCGTCCTGGATCGACTTCTTCAGTGACGCCGCGGTCTTCTGCGGATCAATCGACGACGGGGGTGAGAGCTGCGCGGCCACCACGGTGGAGAGGTTCTGGTACGCCGGTGTCCGCGGCCGCGGCGCCGACGTCTTCAACTCCTGCAGCAACGTGGCCTTCATCGGGTACGCCTTGTCCATCTCCGGGTCGCTGTAGACGGACTCGATGGACGGCGCCTGCCCTGCGTTGATCGCGAGGTACTTCTGGCTCTCCGGTCCGCGCAGGCACTTGATCGCGTCGAAGGCCAGGTCGGGATGCCTGCTGTAGGAGCTGACCGCCTGGTTGGAGCCACCGATCGTGGTGACGGCCGGGGTCGAGGCGTCGATGGCCGGGTAGGGCGCCCACGCCACCTTCTTCGCCAGGTCGGGCGCATCGGACTGCATGGACGCCCACACGTACGGCCAGTTCAGCTGGAACGCTCCGCCACCGCTCTGGAACGCCAGCCGTACGTCGTCCTCGATCGCATTGGAGAAGGAGGGACTGGTCACGCCGGAGGTCGCCAGCTTGCGCATGACGTCGAGCGCCTTGACCGTGCCCGCGTCCATCACCGCGGTCTTGCCGTCATCGCTGACCACGTGCCCGCCGGCGCTGGCGACAAGGCTGTTGAACAGCACGACCAGGCCCTCGTACTGGGCGCCCATCGTGAGGATCTGATAGGTCTTGCCCTGCGCCTTGAGCTGCTGGGCCTGCTGGATCATCTCGTCCCAGGTCTTCGGCGGGGTCGGCACGAGGTCCTTGCGATACCACATGAGCTGCACGTTCGTGTTGTTCGGCGCGGCGTAGAGCTTGCCGTTGTACTCACCGGACGCCAGCGGGCCCTCCAGCGTGCCGTTGCGCACCGCGGCGGCGTCCGCCTCCGGGAACTCCCGGATCCACTTGGCGCTCGCGAACTCCTGGGTCCAGGTGACGTCCATGCCGAGAATGTCCATGCTGTCGTCCTTGGCGGCGAGCCGCCGGACCATCTGCACGCGCTGGTCGTCCGCCGTCCGCGGCAGCACCTGGTAGACGATCTTGTACTTTCCAGCGGCCGCCTTGGTGCAGTTGTCCACGACGGTCTGCATGTTCTCGACGGGGAATTGGTAGAAGTTGAGGGTCGGCACGCCGCCCTCGTCGTCAGATCCGCAGGCAGCCAGCGGCGCGACCAGGGCGATCGCGGCCCCCGCCGCTAACGCCTTGGCGCGCAAGGTGCGCCGGTGCGGATGTCGGTCGATAGTCGCCATTGACCCTCCATCCGGCAGTTCCCTCCGCCGCAGTGATCGAGATCACTTCGACGATCGGTGATTGTCCTGCCCCGCTCCGCAAGGAAACAAACCCGAGAGCCGATCTACGATGGGCGCATGGAGGCCACTTACTACTTCGATCCCGTTTGCCCGTTCACCTGGCGCACCTCGCGCTGGCTGGTCGGCGTGGCCGCGGAGCGAGACGTGACGATTCACTGGCGGGCGTTCAGTCTGTCCATCCTCAACGGCGGCGACACGCCCGAGCAGTACCGTCCGATGATGGCGGCCTCGGCGAAGGCGTTGCGCCTGGTCGAGGCGCTGCGGGCCGACGGGCGCGACGACGCGATCGGTGCGTTCTATCAAGAGCTGGGCTCCCGTACGCACGAGGCCGAGACCGCGCTCAGCGACGACCTCGTGGTGCAGGCCGCCGAGGCCGCCGGCATCGAGGATTCGAAGACGATCATCGAGGACAGTCGCTGGGACGAGGCCGTGCGGAACTCGCACGAGACGGCGATGTCCCTGGCCGGCCCGGACATCGGCTCGCCGGTGCTGCACGTGGACGGCGCGGCGCGCGGTCTGCACGGCCCGATCATCGGCCCGGTCCCGACCGGCGAGGAGGCGCTCGCCCTGTGGGACTCGGTGGTGCCGCTCATGAGAATGGACACGTTCTTCGAGGTGAAGCGCGGACGAGGCTGATCGACACGCGGCCGGGTATGCCGACGATCCGCTCACCGCGGCCACGATCGGTCGGCGGGCCGAGCCTGGCGATCCGGGCCCACCGCCGGCCGGGCCGGTCGACGGGCCAGCCGGCGATCTGCGCTCACCCCGGCCGGGCCGGTCGACGGGCAACCGGATCGGTCGACGGGCAATCCGCTGGCGTTCGGGCCTACCGCGCCCGGCCGGTTGGTCGGCGGCCCACGGCATCCCGGCCCACCGCGGGCGGGTCGGGTTGCGGCCGTCCACCGGCGGTCCGGCTCACCACGGCCGCGATCCCGGTGGCCGGTCCTCGGACAGGAACGTCGGGCGCCCCGGACGAGACCGCCGGGGTGGTGACATCGTGCATCACTAGCCGCAAGGCAATGCCGCGCCGGGACCAGAACCGGTGAGCAGGACGCCGAGGGGGCGGGTCGGCGACACTGGCGATCTTCCCCACGTGCGGGGCGCATCGCATCGCGGACACGGTCGGCACGCCGCCCGGAGATGTCGCGGGCCAGCCGGCGCGCCGCTTGCATGCCGACCGGCCAAGGCCGCTCCATCCCGGGCCACGAACGGCCGCATCGGCTGGGGACGTCCGCGGTTGGTACCCCTCGACACCTTGGCGCGGAGGAAGGAAAGGACCGGTACGCCGTACCGGAAGGCTCATCTCCCGGCGTGTTTCGTTTAACGGTGTGACGCGGTGGGGAATCCGCGTCGGCGCCGTCGCACGCCGAAGGGAGACAACATGTCCGAGCCGCAGGTCACGCTCGACCCGAACAGCCTCAACCCGGTCGAGGAGAAGCTGCGCGGGCCGCTTGAGGAGCAGTTGTCCTCGGCCCTGCAGGCCGCGACCGACAAGATCCGCCACGCGTACGCCGGCGAGTCGGTCGAGGAGGTAACGCGGATGCTCCTGGAGCGGACGCGCGAGGGCCTGCACCCGGACATCGCGGAGGGCTTCCGCCCCGACACCGCCCAGCTGCGCCAGGTTGCGGAGGCAATCGTCAGCCGGGGCTGATGCGGCCGCCCGAAAGAGTCAGGACACCGACGGCGATGATGTCGAGGTGCTGCCCGGGCACACGCCGGTCAGCTACGCCGTGATCCGCAAGTCCGCGAACGCCGCCGAGCGCGGGCCGAGCGCGGCGGACGCAGCCGGGCGCGGCGAACGCGCGCAGGGAACCCGGCATTCCGCAGTATTAGCCCAGATGGTTCATGGGTGGACGCATAGCCTCGGTGTCCGACCGGCGGGCATGGGGGCCCCGGTCGACGGGTACGTTTGCCGCCATGGTCCTGCGCCGCCGTGCCGCCGCTCGCCTTGCCGGGGTCCCCGCCCTCGCGGGCAACGTCGCCACGAGCAACGCCACCACGGGCAATGCCACCACGAGCGACGCCACCCCGGATAACGCCACCACGAGCAACGCCACCACGTGCGGCACCAGGACGAGCCACGCGCCCCCGGGCGCCACCGGAACGGGCGACGCCCTCGGGTGCGGTCCAAGGGCCACCCTCTGATGTTCGCGCCGATGGAGGCCGTCCGGCGGCTCATGGATCTGCGGCACCGGGGGCGGGCCGAGGACCTGCCCGGCGTGCTGGCCGAAGCCGCGCCTCTGCTCGACGCCGAGACGGCCAACGTCCTGCTCATCGACTACGCGCAACTCACCCTCTGCCCGCTGCGCGGCACCACCCCGGACGCGGCGAATCCCCAGATCGTCGAGGGGACCGCCGCCGGGCTGGCGTTCACCACCGCGCGCCCCACCTGGGAGGACGAGAGCGGCCGGTTCTGGCTGCCGTTGCTGCACGGAGCCGAGCGCCTCGGCGTGATCGAGCTGCGGGCCACGGCGTACCCGACCGAAGCCGCCCGCCGCGACCTGGACGTGATCGCCGCGCTGGTGGCCGAATTGATCATCAGCCGGAGGCTGTACGGGGACGCGGTCGAGCACACCCGGCGACGGCTGCCGATGCAGCTGGCCGCGGAGATCATCTGGAATCAGCTCCCGCCGCTGACCTTCGCGGTGGACGGGACCGTCGTGACGGCGGTGCTGGAACCCTGCTACGACGTGGGCGGCGACGCGTTCGACTATGCGGCCAACGGCGACCTGCTGCACGTCGGGCTCTTCGACACGGTGGGGCACGGGATCGATGCCAGCGCCCTGACCACGCTGACGCTCAACACGTACCGTAACGCCCGCCGCTCGGGTCTCTCGCTCGCCGACACGTACCGGTCGATCGACAAATGGGTGCGTGCGCGGCATCCGGGGAGCTTCGTCACCGCGGTGCTCGCCGAGCTGGACACCGTCACCGGCGTGTACCGGCGGATCAGCGCGGGACACCCGGCCGAGCTCTTCCTGCGCGACGGGACGTCCTTGCAGCTCCCGACGCCGACCGCGCTGCCGCTGGGGCTGGGGCACATGCTGCGCCGCGGGCCGCTCGTCACCGAGGTGCAGCTCATGAAGGGCGACACGCTGGTCCTCTACACCGACGGCATCACCGAGGCCCGCGACGGCGACGGGGCGCTGTTCGGTACCGAGCGACTCATCGCCTTCGTCGCGCAGCAGCTGCGGGAGGGGGCGCCCGCGCCGGAGATGATGCGCCGGCTGATCCACACCATCGTCTCGTACGAGGACGGTGAGCTGCGCGACGACGCGACGGCCGCCATGTTGCAGTGGAAGCACTGACATGCGTAAACGCGTGCTGGTGACGGGTGAGGTGCAGGGGGTCTTCTTCCGCGACAGCTGCCGCCGGGTGGCCGGGCAGCAGGGCGTGGCGGGCTGGGTGCGCAACCTGCCGGACGGCCGGGTCGAGGCGGTCTTCGAAGGCGACCGGGAGACCGTCGACCGCATGGTGGCGTGGGCGCGTCGCGGCCCGGCCGGGGCCGTGGTGCGGGCGCTCGAGGTGCGGGAGGAACCGGCCGAGGGGCTCAGCGGGTTCGAGATCCGCTGACCTGTTCCGTCACGTCATCCGATGGATCGCGGCCCGGAACCGGTCCAGGTCGCGGCGCCGCCGCTCCAGCGTGCTCGCGAGCAGCACCAGCAGCAGCCCACCGGCGGCCAGCGGGATCCATCGTGGAATGAGGTCCCACACGCCGGCCAGCTCCCGGATGGCTCCGAGCGCCAGCACCGCGCCGCCGATCAGCACCGGCGCCCGCAACCGCGCCTTCGCCCCGGCCAGCACCACCCCGATCGCGGCCACGCCGAGCAGCAGGCGGCGCAGGTACTGACCATCGCCGACCAGGACCGAGGCGAGGCTCGGCAGCATGCCGGCGGCGAGCGCCGGTCCGAAACAAACCCAACTGCTTGCGTGCGTACGGCGCAAAACCATCCCCACCAGCAGACCGACACCCGCGGCCGGCAGTGTGTACGCCTCGAGCACCGTCACCCCGGCCGACCGGAGCAGCAGCATCGAGGCCGCCAGCTCCACCCCCGCGGCCGCGATCACGTACCCGCGCCGGCCCGACACCTGCAGCGCCCGCACCCCGAGCACCACGCCCCACAGCGTGCAGACCGCCGCGGCCTGCCCCGCCGTCCCGCTCGCGACCAGCAGAGCCACCGCCGCGGCCGCGTGCGCCACCACCTCGGCCGCCACCCGTTCGCCCGGCCGGCCGGCGAGCGCCACCCACGCCAGCGCCGCCAGAGCCGCGCCGACCACCAGCACCAGCAGCGCCACGCCGAGCGGATCGAACCGCAGCAGATCGCCGGCGGTCAGCGCGACGCCGGTCGCCGCGAGGCCGACCACCACCCAGCCGGCCGCCCGGATCATCGGGTGCCACCCGCGCGCCCCGGCGACAACGGCCGCCGCCGCCACCGCGCCGAGCCCGGCGACGGTGGCGGTCCGGGAGTCCAGCAGCCCGGCCAGCCCCGGAAGCCCGATCAGCAGCCCGGCCGCGAACACCGTCGGGTGCATCCGGCGCAGTGCCACCGCCACCAGCAGCGCCAGCCCGGCCGCCAGCTCGGCGGCGGCGCCCCGGCCCACCGCCACGGCCCAATACCCGGCGGCCAGGCCGGACAGACCGGCGCAGAGCAGCGCGGCGATCCGCAGCCGCGTGCCGTACAGGGCGAGGTTCACCGCGGTGACCAGGGCGAACGTCACCGCCCAGCCGGCCGGTGCGGGATCCGTGGGGGCCACCAGCAGCGGCAGCACCGGCTGGGCGACCAGCAGCGCGGCGTAGCGGGGACCGGTCAGGCCGGTGACGCGCGCATAGCCGGCCGCGACGGCGACGGTCACGGCGCCGACCTCGCCGGCGTACCGCAGCGGATCCCCGTCCGCCACGCCGAACAGGTTCACGTGCCATGCCGCGTATCCGTCCAGCAGCATGAGCAGCAATCCCACCGCGGCGAACGTCTCGGCGGTCGCGGTCAGCCGCCGGCGCACCGCGAGCACCGGCACGGCCAGCGCCGCGAGCGTGAACGACCCGAGCAGCGCGGCCCGTCCGCCGAGGCCGAACTGCACCCAGGCGACCGCCGCGAACACGATCGCCGCCACCGCGAGCAGCAGACCGCCGAGCAGGAAGAGCACGTTCTGCACCAGCTTCGCGGAGGTCTCCGGCGGCGGCTCGAGCCGCGCCCGCACCCGGGCCGCCGCCGCGTTGCGACGCTGCCAGGCCACGGCCAGACGCGCGTTCAGGTCGGCGATCTCGGCGTTGGCGCGCATCACCTCGATCGCGTCCTGATCGGGGGCACGGCCGCACGAGGGGCAGCCGCTTTCCGGCGAGGCGGGTGCGCAACAGTGAGGACACGGATACGTCACCCCGTCGATCCTGGTCATCCGGCGGGGCGTACGGGTGAGTTCTCGTACTCAGACGGCGCCCGGCGGATGCTCATGATCGCCGGGTGACGGCGGCCGGGATAATGCGCGGCGATGATCGAGATCCGGCAGCTCACGAAGACCTACGGCAGGGTGGACGCCGTCACCGACGTCACCTTCGCCGCCGTCCCCGGCCGGGTCACCGGCTTCCTCGGGCTCAACGGCTCGGGCAAGACCACCACGCTGCGCATCCTGCTCGGCCTCAGCAGCGCCACCTCCGGCGAGGCGTTGATCAACGGGCGCCGGTACCGCGATCTGGACAAGCCGTCGCGCCAGGTCGGCGCGGTTCTCGAGCAGGGGCTCTCGCACCCGGGGCAGAGCGGACGCGATCATCTCGTCACCCAGGCGCTGCTGTGCGGCGCCGGCCGATCGCGGGTCGAGCAGCTGCTCGAGTACGTGGGTCTGGCCGCGGTCGCCCCGAAGCGGACCGGCGACTATTCGCTCGGCATGCGGCAGCGGCTCGCCGTGGCGACCGCGCTCCTGGGCGAGCCGTCCGTGCTGGTGCTCGACGAGCCGGCCAACGGGCTGGATCCGTCCGGCATGGCGTGGCTGCGCGGGCTGCTGCGCGATCACGCGGCGGCCGGTGGCACCGTGCTGATCTCCAGCCACCTGCTGGCCGAGCTGGAACAGCTCATCGACGACGTGGTGATCATCGCCGAGGGGCGGGTGCGGCTGACCGCGCCGCTGATCGAGGTGGCCGGCGGCGGGACGCCTCGGCTGCGGGTGCGCGGCCGCGACCCGCACAAGCTGTGGCAGGCGTTCGAACGGGTGGGCGCGCTGGTGGAGACCGACGGCAAGGTGCTGTACGTGTCCGGGCTGAGCCCCGAGGACGCCGGCGACATCGCGCTGCACATGCGGGTGCCGGTCTACGAGCTGGTCGCCGAGACGCCCAACCTGGAGGAAGTGTTCCTGAGCCTGGCGGGCAGCCGGTGAGCGTGCTGCGCAGCGAGCTGTACCGGGCCGCCACGGTCCGGTCGGGCTGGATCTCCCTGGCTGTGTCCGCGGCTCTCGGGCTGGCCTTCGGCTGGTTCAGCGAGGACTTCTGGTCGCTGTTCGCCGGCCTGGGGGCGTTCGCCGTCGCGGTCGTCACCACGGCGCAGCACTACCAGCACCGTACGGCCGTGCTCCTGTTCCTGGCGCAACCGCACCGGCTGCGCGCGCTGGCCGCACAGTGCCTGACCGCCGTGGTGGTCGCGCTGGTGCTGGTCGTGGTCAGCGGCGTCGCCGTGCTGGCCGCCGGACAGACCAGGCAGTACCTGTCGACGCTGGCCGCCGTGCCGGTGATGGCCGTCTTCGGCGTCGCGAACGCGACCGTGGTGCGCCGCCCGATCTGGCTGCTCACCGGCTGGGCGGGCTGGTTGGTCTTCGTCGAGGGGTTGATCGGCCGGCTGGAGGGCCCGCTGCCGCTGACCGGTTTCCTGGGCGCGGCCGGCGGCGACTCGCGGCAGCTGCTGGTCTTCGCGGGCTGGACGGTGGCCGCGCTGGCGACGGCGATCTGGTCTATCCGACGGGATCTGACTGCTCACTGACCTCCGGAGCCGCCGCCATCAGCGCGGTCAGGGCACCGTCGAGCAGGGCCGTCGCCTGCGGCGACGAGACCGCGAGCAGGCTGCGGCAGATCGACCCGAACTGCTCGAGCTGCTCGGGCGTCAGCACGTCGATGATCAGGCGGCGCACCTCGCGGACGTGATCGGGGGCGGCCTCGGTCAGCTTGGCGTACCCGGCGTCGGTCATCACGGCCTCGACGTGCCGGTTGCCACCGGCGTCGCGGCGGGTGACCCAGCCCTGCTTCTCCATCCGCGAGACCGCGTGGGACAGACGCGATTGTGAGCCGTAGGCCATGTGGGCGAGTTCGCACAACTGCCGGGACCGGCCGGGTGCGCGGGCCAGGCCCACGAGGATCGAGTATTCGTACAGGTTGAGGCCGGCACCGCGCTTGAGCTGCGCATCCAGGGCCTGCGGCAGGGTCATGACGACCCCCGCCACGAGCATCCAGACCTCCAGCTGATCGCGGGTCAGCCAGGGCGTGTCATCACTCACGACCACAGCCTACCTATTGAACATTCAATCCGATCCGTGGCAGCATGCGGTTGAACATTCAATTCGCAGAGAAAGTATTGACCATGACACTTCTTCGCATCGATGCCTCCGTCCTGGGGCCCCGGTCGGCCAGCGCGGAACTGGCCGACCTCGTCCTCGCGCAATGGAGCGCCGAGCGGCCGGACGAGCCGGTCGTGCGGCGCCACCTCGCCGAGAACCCGCTCCCGTCGGACGCCTGGGCGCTCGCCAACGCCGCCCTGTTCACCCCGGCGGAGCAGCGGCCGCCGGCCCAGCGGGAAGCGCTCGACCTGGCCATGGCCCTGCTGCGGGAACTGCGGGAGGCCGACGCCGTGGTGCTGGCGTTCCCGCTGTACAACTACGGCGTCTCGCAGCACGTGAAGGCCTGGATCGACCTGATCATGGTGGCCCGGGGCGGGTCGGACGAGGTGCTGGCCGGCAAGCCGGTCGTGCTGCTGACGACCCGTGGCGGCGGGTACGGGCCGGGCCTGCCCCGGGAGGGCTGGGACCACAACACCGGGTACCTGCGTCAGATTCTCGGCGACCTGTGGGGGGCGGATCTCACCGTGGTGGAGCGGGAGCTGACGCTGGCCGGCGTCCGTCCGGGGCTCGACCAGTTCCTCGACCTCGCCGCGGACATCAAGAACGCCGCGCACGAGGCGGCCGCCGTCGCGGGCAAGGCCCTGGCCGCGCGCTGACTGTCACAGAGTGCCCGGGTCCGCGGTCTATCTTGCCGAGAGAGCTCGACAGAGGGAGGCCGACGACCATGAGGATCGCCGTGCTCGGCGGGACCGGGCTGATCGGGTCGCGGGTGGTGCGGATGCTGACCGGCGCCGGGCACGACGCGGTGCCGCACTCGCTGTCCACCGGGCTGAACCTGCTCACCGAGGCGCGTCTGCCCGAGGCGCTGGAGGGCGCCGAGGTGGTGGTGAACCTGACCAGGCCGCGGACGTTCGACGCGGCCGCGAGCGTGTTCTTCCGGGCGACCATGGAGAACCTGCTGGTCGCCGCGGAGGACGCGGGCGTCGCGCACGTGGTCGTCCTGTCCATCGTGGGCGTCGACCGGGTGCCGGACGTGGCCTACTACCGCGCCAAGGTGGTGCAGGAAAAGCTGCTCACCGACGGCCCGGTGCCGTACTCGATCGTCCGGGCGACGCAGTTCTTCGAGTTCGTCGAGCCGGTGATGTCGTGGACCAGCGACGAGCACACGGTCCGCCTGCCGGCCACGCCGGTGCAGCCGATCGCCGCCGACGACGTGGCCCGGGTGGTGACGCAGGTCAGCACGGGCGAGCCGCTGGAGGAGATCCTCAACATCGCCGGGCCCGAGGTGTTCGCGCTGGACGAGCTGGGCCGGATCACGCTGGCCGCCCGCGGCGACCACCGGAGCGTCGAGACCGACCCCACCGCCGGCCTGTACGCGGCCGTGCCGGGCGACGCGCTGATCGCCCCGCCCGGCGCGATGATCGCCGCTACGACGTACCGGGAGTGGCTTGCCAGGCCGACCAGCGCCGGACGGTGATCTCCACGAACGGGCCCGCCGGCGGGGTGACGCGGTATTGCGGGTACCGCGCCACCAGCGCCGCCAGCCCCTCCGGGCACTCGTCGAGCACCCGGGCCACACCGTCGGCGCGCACCCACCACAGCCGGGACCAGTCGTCCTCGTAGTGGTCGGCCAGCACGCTGACCCGCGGGTTCGCCGCGATGTTCGCCAGCCGCCGCAGCGCCCGTGACCGCTTCGGCTTGCCGTCCACCGCCGAGTGGATGACGTCACCGGCCAGCGCGAAGACCATCGGCACGAGATGCGGCTGCAACGCGGCGTCCACCGTCGCCAGATGAGCCACCCGGGCCGACGCGAACCGCTGCGCGGGGGTCATCGACCGACCAGTTCGCCGATCGCCCTCTCCCACTTCTCCAGGGCCGGCTCCACGACGCTCCACGGCCCGGACGGCAGCCACACCGACACGCGATCGATGCCGGCCTGCTCGCAGCGTTCCAGCGCCCGCGGGTCCGGCGGCACGCTGAGCATCTGGATCTGCAGGTACCGGTCGGCGCGGGCGCGCAGCTCGGCGATCCGCTCGAACACGCCGGGGTCGCGCCACTGCGGGAACCAGCCGTCGCCGTACTCGAGCACCCGGTCCAGCACCGTGGGACCGCCGCCGCCCACCAGGATCGGCGGCCACGGCTTCTGGGCCGGCTTGGGCCACGACCAGATCCGGTCGAAGTCGACGTACTTGCCGTGGAAGCTCGCCTCGTCGTTGGCCCAGATCTCGCGCATCGCGTGGATGCGTTCGCCGAGCACCTTCAGCCGTACGCGGGGATCGGTGCCGTGATTCCGCATCTCCTCGCGGTTCCAGCCGGAGCCGATGCCGAACTCGAACCGGCCGCCGCTGAGGTGGTCGACGCTGGCGACCTCCTTCGCCGTCGTGATCGGGTCGCGCTCGACGAGCAGGCAGACGCCGCTGCCGATCCGGATCCGGCTGGTCGCCTCGGCCGCCGCGGTCAGGGCCACGAACAGGTCGTAGGTGTGCCAGTACTTCTGCGGCAGCTGATCACCGCTGGGCCACGGCGTCTCGCGGCTCGCCGGGATGTGCGTGTGCTCGGCGAAGTACAGCGCCGAGAAGCCGCGTTCCTCGGCCCGGCGAGCGATCTCGCCGGGCCGGATGCCGTCATGGGTGGGGAAGTATCCGACGCCGAACTCCATGCTCTGATCCTATGAACCCGCAGGCCGATTGTGGCGTGTGGAGGACACGTCACGAAGGGAGAGACCGATGATCATCGCCATCGCCGTCCTCGCCGCCCTCCTGATCGGCTTCCTGGCCGGTCTCGTGAGCTTCAAGAAGACCAACGAGTACTGCGGGCACCACGGGGTCACCCGGACCTGCCCGATCTGCCCGGGCGAGAGGGCAGCGTGAGGATCAGGTCCACGACCAGCGCGGACCACCCGGTCTGATGCCAGGCGCCGAGGCCCGCGCCGTTGTCGCCGTGGAAGTACTCCGGGAAGACGATCAGGTCTTTCCAGTCCGGGTGGGTCTGCAGGATCTCGTTGGCGCCGAAGATCGGACGCCGGCCCCGCGAGTCCGGCACGAACAGCGCGATCAACCGCCGAAACAGGCGGCACCTTGCGTCGCCCGCCGGTCGGGTACTCCACCAGCAGATCGTCGCCGAAGAACGCCGCGGCGAAGTCCTCGACCAGGCGCGACGGGACCGATCGGCCTTCTCGGCGTGGGCCAGTGAGCCGAAGGCCATCGAGGCGATAACCATGGCACCAGCGGCCGGCCGTCGTGGCAAGGGCAGCGTCCGCTTGCGACCTGCCGGCCAGCGGTCTGCCGCCCCGTAGATCCCCGCGCCCGCCACGGCGGCTCCGGCCATGCCGAGGATGGTTCGTCTCTTGGTCCGCCGTGGAGTGCGGGGGTCGTACGCGTCGCTGTCCAGCACCAGGCCTCCAAGGTTGACCATGACCAAAGGGCTCATCGAGCGAAGGTGTTCACCCGGCTGTCCGCCCAGGTCGGCCGCCGCGGATCGGGTGAAATGGCGTTTGCACTGGCCCGTCAGCGCCGGGGGTTCACGACGCCGCGGTGACAACTGCCACCGCCGGGCGCTGCCGGACCCGGGAACGGCACGGCCGGAATCTTTCAGTTCCGATCGACGGCGGTCGACAATTGCGCGCCACTCAGCCGTTCGGACAGATTGTTCCGCCTTTCATCGACAATTCGCCGGGAAATACAAACCGAGGGCCATACCCGAAAACGGGTACGGTCCTCAGTTGGATGGTGCGATAAATCAGCGGCGCGGACCGCGGTGGTGAGGAGCGCGCACCGGACCGTGGTTCTGCGGCGCGTGCCACATGCTGCGCTTCCAGGTGGCGGTCAGCGCGAAGTGGTTGCGGTGGAAGCCGCGACGAACCTTGTCACAGCTGAAGCCGTCCCACTTCTTGCGGAACTCGCCGATGCGGCCGGCCTTCACGCACTCACCCGGCGTGCGGTAGTAGCCGACGACCTTGCTGCGGACCTCCGGTCCACGGTGGTCCACCTGCACCGACGCGGCGGCCATGGGCGCCGGCGCCGCCGGGGCGGCCGACGCCGGTCCGACACCGAAGGACAGACCGGCCGCCACGGCGGCCCCGGTCAGCGCGATCATGCGCACGGTCTCATTCATGACTGACACCTTTCTCTGAACCAGAATTGATTCCTGGCGCGCACTGATCTTAGGAAGGTCCACCGCAATTTCCGGCGTCAGACACAAACACGATTAGGTGACTCCAACTAAACGATCTTCAGCGTTTTTTCAGCGAATCGAGACGTCGACGCAAATGCATGCGCTCCGGTTCGGTGCGGGCCAGGGAAAGGGCCCGATCGAAAGCCGCGACGGCCTCGCCGGTGCGGCCGAGCCGGGACAGCAGCTCGGCGCGCGCGGCGGGCAGCAGATGGTTCCCGGCGAGCTGCGCGTCCAGGCCGTCGAGCAGGGTCAGCGCCGCTTCCGGCGAACCCGACTCGGCGACCGCCACGGCCCGGTTGAGGCGGACCACCGGGGACCCGGTGCGCCGCTCCAGCTCAGCGTAGAGCCGGGCGATTCGGGTCCAGTCGGCCGGCGGTGGCTTGGCGTGCTCGGCGGCGATCAACGCCTGGAGGTGGTACTCCCCCGGCATCGGCGCCGCCTCCAGCACGTCGAGCAGCGTCAGCCCGCGGGCGATCTCGTCGGCATGCCAGCGCCCGCGGTCCTGGTCGGCCAGCAGCACCAGCTCACCGCCCGCGCCGACTCGCGCGTCGCGGCGGGCGTGCTGCAGGACCATCAGCGCGAGCAGCGCGGCGATCCGCGGCTCCTCCGGCATCAGTTCCCCGGCGAGATAGCCGAGCCGGATCGCCTCCGCCGCCAGCCGGGGTCGCACCAGGTCCGGCCCGGCCGTGGCACGGTACCCCTCGGTGAACAACAAATAGATCACCTTGAGCACCACGTCGAGCCGTCCCGGCAGATCCTCGGCGGACGGCCGGCGCAGCGGGATGCCGGCCACGGCCATCTTGGCCTTGGCCCGGGTGAGCCGCGCGGCCATCGTCGGCTCGGACACCACGAACAGCCGCGCGATCTCCGCGGTGGTCAGCCCGGCGACGAACCGCAGCATCAGCGCGGCCCGAGCCTCAGGCTTCAGCGCCGGGTGGCAGCCGGCGAACAGCAGCCGCAGCCGCTCGTCGGGAATCTCGTCCTCATCGTCGTCCTCGACGACCTCCGACACCCCGGTGAGCAACAGCGGTAGCCGTCGGGCGTCAGCTTCCTCCTTGCGCACGCGGTCCAGCGCGCGCCGATAAGCCGATGCGAACAGCCAGGCCGCGGGTCGGGCCGGCACCCCGTCCACCGGCCAGACCCGGGCAGCGGCCGCGAAGGCGTCCTGCAGGCTGTCCTCGGCGAGATCGAAGCGCCGCAGCCGCGTCACGAGCAGCGCGAGCAGGCGCGGCCACTCCTCCCGGTACGCCCGCTCGACGGCTCGCTCCCCACCCACAGCGTCACCCTCATCCCACATCGACGTGCACAGGTTGAGCCACTCGCGTCAACCGGCACATGTTGACGCGTACATGTTGACGGTCACATTGACGGGTGCGGGACCACCGGGCGCACCTCGACGATCGGCTCGGGCAGCGCCTTCGCCAGCTCGATCGCCTCGTCCAGGTTGGCGGCCTCGATCACGTAGAAGCCGCCGAGCTGCTCGGCGGTCTCCGCGTACGGCCCGTCGGTCACGCCGACGCTCTCGCCCTGATTGCGGACCGTCGTCGCGGCCGTCGATCGGGTCAGCTCCTCGCCGCCGAGGTACGCCTTGCGCGACTGCAGCAGCGCCATGTACTTGCCGTGCCGCTCCATGTTCTCGGCGCGCTCCCGCTCGTCGCGGTTCTCCCACGCCTTCTCGTCACCGTAGATCAACAGTGCGTACTGCATGAATCGTCTTCCCTTCCGCAGAGGCCGCCCTGCGCGGCCCTCGGGATGATGACGCCGAGGCACCGCGCTTTTCGACAACTATGGGATGTCGAGCCGCTCTGGCGGCCGGGAATCCTCACACCCTGATGCTCCGGCGCCGCACCGGCCGACCGGTGGGGAATCCCACACTGCGGTGCTCAGTTGCGCCAACCCGGGCGGATCAGGCCCGCCTCGTACGCCATGACCACGAGCTGCGCCCGATCCCGCGCGCCCAGCTTGATCATCGTGTGGCTGACGTGGGTCTTTGCGGTCGCCGGGCTGATCCCCGGGCGGGCCGCGACCTCGTCGTCCGAGAGAACCTCGGCGACACGGTGATCGCCACGCACATGTCCTTCGGGCCGGCCTTCGCGTAGCCGACCATCACCTGCCAGAATCGGTCGTCGTCGAAGACACCGGCTTCGATCAGCTCGTACTCGCTCTCCTCGCGGGTCCGCTGACCGTTGACCCGGACCGGCTGTTCGAACGTCTGCCGGTCGTCGCAGATGCCGCCCATGCCGTACCAGTACGCCCGGGAGCGGGCGTGATCGTGCCGGAAGTAGTCCCAGGCCGGGCCGTGCTCGCGCTAGTCCTCCCGGCCCGTTCCCCATGTGCGCTCGGCCAGACAGGGCCCCCACGCGCGCCACGGCTGCTCACGGAGTCGGCCTGCGCCAGGCGTAACCGCTGCGC
Organism: uncultured Actinoplanes sp.; assembly: GCF_934643405.1. Classification (GTDB taxonomy): domain Bacteria; phylum Actinomycetota; class Actinomycetes; order Mycobacteriales; family Micromonosporaceae; genus Actinoplanes. The sequence continues at coordinate 12,110 of NZ_CAKUCL010000043.1, read as the reverse complement.
TACGCCACGTTCCACCCCCAATTACCCGTTGATCGGCCGGACGTCGACGACACGGACGACTCTGCCCGACGACATACGATGATGTCGTCGCTACCGCAGCTCCGCCTCGTGCCCGCAGGGCCGAGGCGGCCGAGGCGGCCGAGGCGGCCGAGGCGGCCGAGGCGGCCGAGGCGGCCGAGGCGGCCGAGGACCGTACCCGGCGGGCGGGTACGGTCCTCGGTTCGTGGGGTGGAGTCAGCGGCGCGGGCCGCGGCTGACGAACGCCGTCACTTGCCCTTGTGCGCGCTCATGTCCATGCCGCTCATGTCCATGCCGCTCATGTCCATGCCGCCCAGCTGCAGGGACTCGGGCATCGTGGTGATCCTGGCGACGGCCTTCGGCTTGCCCATCGACGCCATGGTGAGGCGCTGCACGGCCGCCACCGCGGGCGGCATGATCACCAGCGGTCGCATCATGCCGCCGTCCTCGTGGTCGAGGATGTGGCAGTGGTACATGAAGCGGCCGCTCTGCCGGCCGTATTGGCCCGCGATCGTCACCATGGTGTTGACCGGTAGCGAAACCGTGTCCTTCCAGCCGTACTCCCCGGGCCCGATCGGGATGACGTCCTTGACGGTGATCGGCTTGGTGGTGCCACCAAGGCTGAGGTCGAAGGCGCTGCCATCGATCTCCCGGCGCTCCAGCAACTGGAAGTCGAACAGGTGGATGTGCATCGGGTGAGTGATGACCCGGCCGAGCGGATCGACGTTGATGAACGTCCATTTCTCCCAGTTGCCGGAGGTGGTGGAGAAGTTCGAGGCGTCCTCGAAGTAGTTGGCGACCTTGCGGAACACGCGCGTGCCCGTCGGCAACGCGATCTGCACGATCCCCGCGCCACCGGGCGTGTCGGCCGCCACCTCCTGCAGTTCCATCAGGATCGGCATGCCCGAGGAGTCGAACGCCAGCGCCACGAAACGCTCGGTGATATTCGTGGGCAGCGCGGCCTCGGTGAGGCGCTTGAAGTCACTGAGCACCGTCGGCAAAGTGGACGGCAATCCCCACGTCGTCCCCACCCGGAACTGCATGATGTCGGGGTACGGCATCTCCGCTCCCGGAGGCGCGATGGGCGCCGGTTCGCCCGGCGCCTTGCCCGGGTAGGTGTTGACCAGACGCAGCCGCTTGCCGGACAGCGCGGTGAAGTTGATGACCAGGTCGACGCGCTCGGCCGGACTCAGGTGAAGCGGGCCGTCGACCGGACGGGGGGTGTCGAGCAGCCCCAGGTCGGTGCCGATCACCTTCATGACGTTGGGCACCGGCTTGCCGGTGGCCTCGTCGATCAGGGAAAGGGCGAAGTCGCGGCCCACCGCGCCGTTGACCAGACGGAACCGGTAGGCGTGGGCCTCGATGTCGAGGTACGGCCACACGACGCCGTTGACCATGGTGTAGGGGCCGACGAAGTGCGCGGCGACCGGCAGCGCGTCCTTGCTGTAGGGACCCAGCAGCAGCCGCTTGTTCAGAAGCCGTCCGGTGAGCCGCCCGGAGGAGTCGGTGTCGAAGTTGACGTCCGAGAGCATCAGCGGAATCTCGTACTTGCCCCGCGGAATGGCGAGCGAGTCCTCCCGCGCGTCACGGATGATGTAGTTGCCGATGAGCCCGGCGAAGACGTTGATACCGGTGATCGGCATCGCGTGATCGTGGTAGAAGAGCTGCGTGGCGGGACTGTCGTTGAGGTACTCGGCGAGTTGCGCGGCCCCGGGCGTGATCGCGCCGTCGGCCATGCCGTCGTGGATCGCGAACTGGTGTCCCCCGTGCAGGTGGATCGTCGTCCACGGCGTCAGGCCGTCGATCTCCGGGCGCCCGATCGTCCCGGCGGATCCGGGGTAGTCCAGCGGATCGTGGTTCGGCGCCATGTCCGCCCACACCGCCTTGACCGGGCTGGTGCCGGTGAGCTGGTTGTTCCAGGCGAACCGGAGCCGCTGCTGGCTGCGCACCTCGATGGTGGGGCCGGGGAAGTAACCCTCGAATGTCCACATTGGCGTCGGCGGCAGCTGCGAGTGCAGGCGTACCTGCGCGGGGAGCAGTCTGACGTCGTTGACGTCGGTGCTGGACGGGGTCAGGGTCGGCGGGATGCGCAACGGATCCCGGAACGGCTGCAGACTCGTCACCGTGGGTGTCGTCACGCCACCGTTAGGAAAGCCGCTCACACCGCCGCTGAGGGTGAAGCCGGTCGTGGCGGTGGCGGCTTCCGCTACGGAACCCTTTCCTACCAGACTTCCGGCTCCGTAAATGCTCGCGCCGGCCGCGGCGACGCCAGCCATTCCGAGAATGGTGCGTCGCTTGGCTCGCACCGGGGTGCGGCGGTCGTACGCGTCGTTGTCGTGCACAGATTCCTCCCGTGATCAGCTAATCGTGATCAACGGACGGGAAAGCGAGGTTGTTCACGGCTTTTTTCGGGCGGGCCGGCGCTTGACGGGGCGAGAAACGGGGTACTTCCTGGTCAAGTCGATCTTGATACATGCCGGATGACATTCGACGTGACCATCGACACCATTGGCGCAGCGGGAAAAATCAGGACGCAAAAGCCATTTGGTCCAACACGGCGGGCGTGACGAATACCGCAACCGGCGCCTGCGCCATTTGACCGGCCGCGCAGAGATATGGGAATGCATTGATAAGGAACGGAGAGCTGCACCTCGCGTCCCCGGGAATCAAGCCCGGGGAGGCCCATCCCAACCGCCGGGCGACGGCGATCGCAGTCGGCTGTGGATCGCCGAAATGATGCCGGGCGGATCGACGCCCGAGAACGGGCAATTGCCGCCGCGACCGGTCCGTCAGCTGAGCCAGCCGGGACGGATCAGCCCGGCCTCGTACGCGTGCACCACCAGCTGGGCCCGGTCCCGCGCACCCAATTTGATCATCGTGCGGCTCACGTGGGTCTTCGCGGTGGCCGGGCTGATCACCAGGCGAGCCGCGATCTCATCGTTGGACAGGCCCTCGGCGACCAGCACGAGCACCTCGCGCTCGCGGTCGGTCAGCTGGTCGAGCTGGGCCGGCGGCTCGGCCTTGCGGCCCTGGACCGCCGATCCGGCGAACTGCCCGATCACCCGCCGGGTCACGCTCGGCGACAGCAGCGCGTCGCCCGCGGCCACCGCGCGCACGCCGCGCAGCAGCTCCACCGGCTCGGTGTCCTTGACCAGGAACCCCGACGCGCCGGTGCGCAGCGCCTCGAAGACGTACTCGTCGAGCTCGAACGTGGTCAGGATGACGACCTTGGTCAGGGCCAGGTCCGGGTCGGCCACGATGCGGCGGGTTGCCTCGAGCCCGTCCACCCCGGGCATCCGGATGTCCATCAGCACCACGTCGGGCCTGGTCTGCTGGGCCAGCCGGACCGCCTCGAGACCGTCCGCGGCCTCGCCGACGACCCGGATGTCCGGTTCGGCGTTGAGCAACGCGCGGAACCCCGCCCGTACCAGAGCCTGGTCGTCCGCCAGCAGCACCGAGATCATCCGTCCTCCTCCGCCGGCACCGGCAGCAGCACCGACACCAGGAATCCGCCGTCCACCGGGCCCGCCTCCAGCGTGCCCCCGAGACTCTCCGCCCGCGCCCGCATGCCGGCGATGCCGCTCCCGCCGTCCGGCGTGCGGTCACCCTGCGCGGCCGGGCCGTCGTTACGGATCGCGAGGTGCAACGCGGTTGGCAGGTAGTCCACCGCGATCGAGGCGGTCGCGCCCGGCCCGGCGTGCCGCCGCACATTGGTGAGCGCCTCCTGCACGATCCGGTACGCCGCGCGGTCCACCTCGGCGGGCAGTTCCCGCTCGTCACCGGTGACCTTCGTGCTGACCGGCAGCCCCGCGTCCTCGGTCAGCCCGTCCAGCATCGCCAGGCCGAGCGCGGGCTGGCGCGGCGCCGCCTCGTCGTCGGTGCGCAGCACCCCGAGCACCGCGCGCACCTCGCGCAACGCCTCCGCGCTGGCCGTCTTGATCGCGGTGAGCGCCTCGCGGGCCTGTTCCGGCCGGTTGTCCATCAGGTGCAGCCCGACGCCGGCCTGCACGTTGATCAGCGACAGGTGGTGGCCGAGCACGTCGTGCAGCTCGCGGGCGATGCGCAGCCGCTCCTCCGAGGCCTGCCGGCGCTCCTGCTCCTCCTGCGCGCGCTGCCGCTCGGCGCGCACCTTCATCATCTCGGCGAAGTGCTCGCTGCGCGCCTTGGCGGCGCCGCCCAGGAAGATCAGCACGACCAGCCCGGCCGCGAGCAGCACCAGCGACCGCAGGTCGGCGTGCGCGCCCGGCGCGAGGCCGAGCCGGTCGGCGAACACCCCGCAGATCAGGACGTAGACGGCGTACGCCGCGGCGGCGGACACGATCGCGGCGACCGGGCGGCCCCTCTTGGCCAGGGCGAACAGGGCCACGGCGGGCGCGGCGGCGTACGTCCAGGAGGGCTGCGCGACGGTGGCGAAGCCCAGCGAGGCGGCGGCCGCGATCAGCAGCACGGTGAGCGGGAAGCGGCGGCGCAAGGGCAGCAAGATCGGGCCGGCGAGCAGCAGCGAGTACACCCAGAAGGTCATCGGGATGTGCACGCCGCCGGCGTCGGCCAGGTTGTTCGCGCCGACGACCTGCACGAAGCCGGTGAAGATCGCCGCGCCGACGTACGGACGATGCGCGTTGCCGCCGGGCTGGTACCCCGCGGTGAACCGCCCGGTGCGGCGATCCTCCCGCCACGGCGGTCCCCACCGCTGCGTCTCGTCCATGCAGCGAACGTACGGCACCCGGCCCGGCCGCGGCATCGGCGCGCGGAACTACTCCCCGGGTCGTACGTGGTGCGGGTGTGGTGCTTCCCGCGGCGTACGAAAACGGGGGTTTGCGGGCCGGGCACCGCCCCGAAGATGCTCCGCCGGGCCGACGTGACGGGCCGCCGACCGGCCGATGCTGGATCCAGACGCCCACCGAGGAGGAACGATGAGTGACGAGACCTGGTCCGGCCCGAACCGGCTGCGGACCTCCGACTCCGAACGCGAGCAGATCGCCGAGATCCTGCGCGCCGCGATGACCGAGGGGCGGCTGACCCTGCAGGAGGGCGAGGAGCGTCTCGCCGCCGCGTACGCCGCCAAGTACCGCGACGAGCTCGGGCCGCTGACCGCTGATCTGCCCGACGGGGGCCGGCGCGCCCTCGCCGAGACCCCGGCGGCGCGGATGGCGACACGCCGGGGACTGCGCCGGCACGCCGCTTTCGTGATCTCCATCGCGTTCATCCTGACCGGCTTCTGGATCCTGTCCGGAGCGCACTTCTTCTGGCCGGCCATCCCGCTCGTCTTCCTGTTCATCGGGCTGGTCCGGCACGCGCGCTGGCGGCACTGGGAACCGCGCTACAGCTACGCGCACCGGGTCGCCCCCTGGAACGCCCCGCGCTGAACCCTCCCCTTCGGACACTGCGGTTGTTGATCAATCCTCCCCGCTCTGCCACAGTGACCGGGTTTGTCCCCGGTCACGGCAGAACGGGGGCGCGGGGAGGGGCAACAACCATGATGGGTCCGTCGCACGCCCTGTCGGGGGCGGCCGCCTGGCTCGCCGGGAGCTGGGCGTTGAACCAGTTCGCCGCATACGAACAGTCACCGCTGGCGATCACCGTCGGCACCCTGGTCTGCGCGGGCGGCGCGTTGCTGCCCGACCTCGACCTGTCCGGCAAGGTGACCCGCAACCGGGGCGGGGCCACCGTGGCCCGGACCTTCGGGGTGATCTCACTGTTCGCCGCCGAGGTGATCGAGAAGGTGTCCCTCGGCGTCTACACCGCGACCCGGCTCAGCAAGGATCCGCGCCGCAACAACGGCCACCGCACCTTCACCCACACCCTCCCGTTCGCCGGCCTGGTCGGCTGGGGCACGACCGCGCTGGCGGCGCACTACGGCAAGTGGGCGGTCGTCGGCATCGTCTTCTTCATGGCCGGCCTCGCGCTGCGCGGCCTGTTCGACGAGTGGGCCGAACGCGCCGGCTGGGTGATCGTGACGCTGTGCTCCGGCGGCATCGCCTGGTTCACCGCGGCGAACCTGCCCGGCGACCGTGGCTACCCGATGCTCGGGCTGGCCGTCGGCGTGGGCTGTTTCGTGCACCTGATGGGCGACATCATCACCTCGGCCGGCGTGCCCATCCTGTGGCCCATCCCCACCGGCCGGAGGCTGTGGCGGATGGTCGGCGTCCCGAACGGCATAGCCGTGAAGGTGGGCGGCAAGACCGAGACCGTCATCCTGCGTACGGCGTTCACCGTGATCGCCTTGATCTCGATCGCCGGCATGTTCGCCCCGCAGCTGTTGCACCGCTTCCAGCTGGACGCCTGGGCGCAGAAGCGCTGACCGGTCGTTGTTAGCGTGACCGGATGAACGCCAAGGCTGCGCTGCAGCGGTATCTGCAGGAGGGCCGCGACGCCCTGGTGTGGAAGTTGGACGGCCAACGCCGAGAGGTCGCTCAGGGCTTCGTGACCACGCCGCCGGCCGGTTGAGCACCCGGCGCCGCCGAGGCCGGCCGTCCCGCCCCGACCGCATCGCGCGAGGTGCGGGACGGCCGGAGGTCCTCACTCCTGCGACGCCGCCAGGGCGGAGGAGGCGTCCTCGTACGCCTCTTCCTGGCTGCGGCCCTGCCGGCGGGCCACGATGAACGGCGCGTACCAGTCCCACCAGTCGTGCTTCGGCGCGGTCGGCTCGTAGCGGCCGTGCTGCTCCTCGGCCTCGTGCAGCAGCTCGGCCAGGGCCGCGGTGTCGGTCCCGAAGTCCGACCACAGCCGGCCCGGCAGTCGGGTCGTCACCTCCTGCAGCACCCACCCGTTGCCGTCCGGGTCGTTGAACGACGCGAAGGAGCAGTAGCTGCGGCGCTGCGGGTCCGGTCCGGAAACCCGGTTGCGGCCGCCGCCGCGGTAGAAGACGCCGTCCGCGTCGTGCCAGACCTCGCCCACGTCGGCGCCGCGCTTGGCCAGCTCGGTGCGGACCTCGTCGACGTCCTCGACGGCGAGCACGAGATCCTGCGCCGACCCGGGCGCCGCGTCGGTGACGCCGCTGCCGAAGATGACCGAGGCGGGGGATCCGGGCGGCGTCATCTGCACGACGCGGAAGCTCTCGCCGGCCGCGAAATCGGCGTCCTCCCGCCAGCCCAGCGCCGCATAGAACTCCTTGGCCCGGTCGACGTCCGAGACGGGCAGGACGACGACCTCCAACTTGGTATCCATGCTTCAAACTCCTTTGATCCGCCGAACAGCGATGTCTCCTGCCGCAGCAGACCGTCACACGACGAGCCCGGGTATCGCACCAGGGTGAATCCCTGGTGTGCCCCCGCAAACGTCACGAAGCCCCGGCGGCTCGGCGCCCTGGTCCGGTCCAGGGTCCGGAACCAGGGTCCGACACGGGGTCCACGGCGCTGTTCGAGTGCGAATCTCGGATCGAACCAACGGGCACCAGAGAGGAGCCGGCCGTGCGTGCCGACATCGTCCCCGGCGGGACATTCCCGGACTACGAGCTCACCGATCAGACGAAGAAGCGGCGCCGCCTGAGCGAACTGCAGGGCAACGACCCGATGATCCTGGTGCTGGCCAGGGGGTCCTACTGCCCCAAGGACCAGCAGCAGCACCGCAAGCTCGTCGAGTTCTACCCCGAGGTCAACGTCGCCTACACCCGGATCGTCACGATCTCGACCGACAACATCGCCGTCACCCGGGAGTTCCGGGCCTCCGTCGGCGCGGGCTGGACCTTCCTGTCGGACGCCGGCCGCAAGATCCAGAAGGATCTCGACATCCAGGAGTACACCGACTCCTTCCACGACCCGATGATCCCCCACACTCTGGTGCTCAAGCCCGGGCTGGTCATCCACAGCGTCTACAACGGCTACTGGTACTGGGGCCGGCCGTCGATCGAGGAGCTGCGGCGCGACCTGCGCGCGGTCAGCCAGGAGATCCGGCCGGACTGGGACCTCGCGGCGCCGGGGTTCCGTCAGGCATGGGAGGCGGGCGGCCACTCCGGCTTCTTCCACGACGAGGACCTGGAACCGAGCCTGCGGGCCGGGTGACGACACGATCGGAGAGGACAGGCCACGGCCGACGAGAGCTACCCGCCCGACCTGCGCTACCACCCCGAGCACGGCTGGGCCCGCATCGAGGGGGAGACCGCCACGCTGGGCATCACCTGGTTCGCGCAGGACAACCTCCAGGAGATCGTCTTCTTCGATCCCCCGCCCGTCGGCGGGCAGGTGACGAAGGACCAGCCCTACGCGGAGATCGAGTCCGTGAAGGCGGTCTCGGAGCTGGCGGCGCCGCTGTCGGGGGAGATCGTCGACGTCAACGACGCGCTGAGCGACGACGCCCCGACGATCAACAACGATCCGTATGGGCGGGGCTGGCTGGTCCGGGTCAGGATGTCGGATCCCGGCGAGGCGGACGTGCTGCTGGACGCCGACGGGTACCGGTCGGCGATCAAGACCTAGCCCGACCGGGCTCGCCCTCCGCACCGGCCGGCCGGTGCGGGGAAACTGTCGTACCCCGGCGGCAGAATGGGCTCGTGCTGGTAGCGGTGGTGCCCGATCCGGATGGCCGAGGCGGTCGTCTGGCCGATCTTCCTGGCGGGCAGCCCCGTCACGTTCCCGACCTCGCCGTGGCCGTCGCCGAGCGGGAGACCGCCGATCAGCCTCGCTGGGTGTGGGCCTCGACCGCGGAGGTCTACCCCGCGCTGCTGCGGGCCGGGGTGCGGGTGGCGCGCTGTCACGATCTGGAGCTGACCGAGGCGCTGCTGCTCGGCCACGAGGGCCGCTGGGGTGCGCCCCGGTCGCTGCCGGCGGCGCGGGCCCGGCTGCACGGGCTCGCCGTCCCGCCCGACCCTCCGCCGCGCATCCCGGAACCGCCGGGCTTGGCCCAGGCGGCCCTCTTCGACGCCGCTTCCGGTCCGCCGGTCGCCGCCGGCTTCGATGTGCTGACGGCCGTCTCCGAGGTGTACGCCGATCAGCTGCGGCGCATCGGCCGGACGGAGCATCCGGGCCGTTTCCGGCTGCTCGTCGCGGCCGAGTCGGCCGGTGCGCTGGTCGGGGCCGAGATGGGGCACACCGGGCTGCCCTGGCGCGCCGACATCCACGACCGGTTGCTCCGCGAGCTGCTGGGCCCGCCGCAGGCGGTGGGGCCGCCGAAACGGCTCGCCGAGCTGACCGCGGAGATCAACGCGGCGTTCGGGACGCGCGGGCTGCATCCCGATTCGCCGGCCGAGGTGGTCAAGGCGTTCGCGCGTGCCGGGGTGGACGTGCCGAACACCCGCGCCTGGGTGCTGCGCAAGGTCGACCACCCCGCGGTGCGCCCCCTGCTGGAGTTCAAGGAGCTGTACCGGATCTGGACCGCGCACGGCTGGGCCTGGCTGGACGCGTGGGTCAGCGAGGGCCGTTTCCGCCCGGAGTACGTGCCCGGCGGCGTCGTGTCCGGCCGCTGGGCGACCCGCGGCGGCGGCGCGCTGCAGGTGCCCAAGGTGGTGCGGCGCGCGGTGGTCGCCGACCCGGGGTGGACGTTCGTGGTCGCCGACGCCGGCCAGCTGGAGCCGCGCATGCTGGCCGCCGTCTCGGGCGACGCGCGGCTGGCCGCGGCCGGTGCGGCCGGCGACCTGTACGCGGCGCTGGCCGCCGACTCGTTCGACGGCGACCGGGCCAAAGCCAAGGTCGCGCTGCTCGGCGCCATGTACGGGCAGACCGGCGGCGCCGCGATCCCGGCCCTGGCCGTGCTGCGCCGGCGCTACCCGACCGCCTTCGAGTACGTGGAGGCCGCGGCCCGCACCGGCGAGGCCGGCGGGCTGGTCCGTTCCTGGCTGGGCCGCACCTGCCCGCCCGCGTCCACGGCCTGGCGCGACGCCGGTCTCGACCCGCCGGAGGAGTCCGGTTCCGCCGAGCTCCCGCAGGGCGGCGCGTCCGGGCGGGCCCGCGGGCGCTTCACCCGCAACTTCGTCATCCAGGCCACCGCCGCCGAGTGGGCGCTGGTGTTGCTCGCCACACTGCGTACCGCTCTGGAGGGAACCAAGGCGGAAATGGTGCTTTTCGTCCACGACGAGGTGGTCGTCCACTGCCCGGCCGAAGAGGCTGATCAGGTGGTCGCGGCGGTCCACGCCAGTGCCGAACGCGCCGGTCGCCTGCTGTTCGGCGACACCGAGGTGCGATTCCCGCTGGGCGTCTCAACAGTTGGTGCGTACGCCGACGGGAAATGAAAGTCGGGTACCTTTGTTTGTCCGAAGCGAGAGGCGCTGCAACGGGGAAACCCGCCACGCTCGCTCGGTAGTCACCGACCAAGGGCGCCTCCGTTGATCCGGAGGTGGTCGGTATGGAAAGAGAAGCCCGCACGGCGGAACTCAAGCGCCTCCTCGGCGAGCGTGTCCTGGTTCTGGACGGCGCCTGGGGCACCATGCTGCAGGGCGCGAAGCTGCAGCCCGGGGACTATCGCGGCGACCTGATCCCCGCGGACCACCAGCAGGATGTGACGGGCGACCCCGACCTGCTGAACCTCACCCGGCCCGACCTCATCCTCGACGTCCACCGGCAGTACCTGGCGGCCGGCGCGGACATCACCACCACCAACACGTTCACCGCGACCAGCATCGCGCAGGCCGACTACGGCCTCGAGGCGTACGTGCGGGACATGAACCTGCGCGGCGTGCGACTGGCCCGCCAGGCGGCCGACGAGGCCGGCGGCAAGTTCGTCGCGGGAAGCGTCGGCCCGCTGAACGTGACGCTGTCGCTGTCGCCGAAGGTCGACGACCCGGCCTACCGCGCGGTCACGTTCGACCAGGTCAAGGCGGCGTACGAGGAGCAGATCGCGGCGCTGGCCGAGGGCGGCGTCGACCTGCTGCTGATCGAGACGATCTTCGACACGCTGAACGCGAAGGCGGCGGTGGCGGCCGCGCGCGAGGTGGCGCCCGACCTGCCGCTCTGGATCTCCCTGTTCCTCGACATCTCCGGGCGCACCCTCTCCGGCCAGACCGTGGAGGCGTTCTGGCGGTCGATCGAGCGGGCGGAGCCACTGGTCGTGGGCGTGAACTGCTCGCTGGGCGCGGCCGAGATGCGTCCGCACGTGGCCGAGCTGGCGCGCCTGTCGAACACGTACGTCGCCTCGCACCCGAACGCCGGCCTGCCGAACGCGTTCGGCGGGTACGACCAGACGCCGCCGGAGACCGGCGAACTGATCGGCGAGTTTGCCACGGCCGGGCTGGTCAACATCGCGGGTGGCTGTTGCGGCACCACGCCGGCACACATCGCCCGGATCGCCCAGGCGGTCCGCGACAAGGCGCCCCGCAAGATCAACGCGCCGGCCCCGACCACCCGGTTCAGCGGACTGGAGCCGTTCGAGATCGGCCCGGACACCGGCTTCGTCATGATCGGTGAGCGCACCAACGTCACCGGCTCGGCCAAGTTCCGCCGGCTGATCGAGGCCGGCAACTTCCAGGGCGCCGTGGACGTCGCGCTCGACCAGGTGCGCGGCGGCGCCAACCTGCTCGACGTGAACATGGACGCCGACCTGCTCGACAGCGAGTCGGCGATGACCACGTTCCTCAACCTCATCGCCACCGAGCCCGAGGTCGCCCGCATCCCGATCATGGTGGACAGCTCGAAGTGGAGCGTCCTCGAGGCCGGGCTGAAGTGCGTGCAGGGCAAGGGCGTGGTCAACTCGATCAGCCTGAAGGAGGGCGAGGAGCCCTTCCTCGAGCACGCCCGCCGCATCCGCGACTTCGGCGCCGGCGTGGTCGTGATGGCGTTCGACGAGCAGGGCCAGGCGGACACCCGCGACCGCAAGGTCGAGATCTGCGGCCGGGCGTACGACCTGCTGGTCGGCAAGGCCGGCTTCGACCCCACCGACATCATCTTCGACCCGAACGTGCTCGCCGTCGCGACCGGCATCGCCGAGCACAACGGGTACGCGAAGGCGTTCATCGAGGCGCTGCCGCTGATCAAGGAGCGCTGCCCGGGCGCCCGCACCAGCGGCGGCATCTCCAACCTGTCGTTCTCGTTCCGCGGCAACGACATCGTCCGCGAGGCCATGCACTCGGCGTTCCTGTTCCACGCGGTGAAGGCCGGGCTGGACATGGGCATCGTCAACGCCGGCCAGCTCGCGGTCTACCAGGACATCCCGGCCGACCTGCTGGA
>NZ_CAKUCL010000042.1 GCF_934643405.1 uncultured Actinoplanes sp. | reverse complement strand
CGGTGCAGTCCACGCTCGTCGACTCCCGCGAGGAGCTGGAGCAGCGGGTGCGGCTGCTCGACGAGGAGACCGGCGACGGCCCGGTGCCGCGCCCGCCGGTCTGGGGCGGCTACCGGGTGGTGCCGGAGCGGATCGAGTTCTGGCAGGGCGGCGCCGACCGGCTGCACGACCGGCTGCGGTTCGTGCGCGACGACGGCCCGAGCGACGCGGCCGACGACCTGACCTGGCCGATCGTGGCCGGCCTGCTCGCGTCCGCGCTGCCCGCGCGCCTGCTGCGCGGGATCGCGACGGACGACGAGGTCCACGCGGTGCTGCGCGGCGTCCCGCACAACGTGACGATCGAGATGGACCTGGCGCTGTGGCGGCTCGCGTCGGCGGCCTCGGCGCACCGGGATCTGCTGCTCGGCACCCCGGCGGGCGAGCTGGCGCGACGCCATCTCGCCGGGTCGCTCCCGGACATCGGTCTCGACGCCTTCCTCTCCCGGTACGGGCATCGTGGCACCGCCGAGGCGGACGTCGGGGTGCCGCGGTGGTCGGAGGACCCGGCGCCGGTCTTCGCCGCCATCGCCAACTACCTGCGCGTCGACGACCCCGCGCAGGCGCCCGACCGGCGGTTCGCCCGCGCGGCCGAGGACGCCGGACGGGTCCTCGACGAGCTGGCCCGCCGGGTGCGGTGGCGGCGGCCGGTGCGGGGACGGCTCGCGATCTTCCTGCTGCGGCGGGCGCGGCGGCTGGCCGGACTGCGCGAGGCCGGGAAGTTCGCCGGGCTGTACCGGCTGGACGCCGTACGCAAGCAGTTGCTCCTGATCGGCTCGTCGCTGTTCGAGACGGCGGACGACATCATGTTCCTGACGCCCGACGAGGTCGAGGCGGCCCTGGCCGGCGCCGATCAGCGGGCGCTGATCGCCGGGCGGCGGGCGGTGCACCGGCGGGAGATGCGGCGCAAGGCGGTCCCGGTGGCGTTGCTCTCCGACGGTACGGACGTGGAGGCGACCCTCCCCGCGGCGGGCGGCCCGGACGGGGTCCTGAGAGGAGTCGGCGCCGCCGCCGGACGGGTGACCGGCCCGGCCCGGGTGATCGACGACCCGGCCGCCGCCCGCGTCGAACCCGGCGAGATCCTGGTCGCCGCGACCACCGACCCCGGCTGGACGCCGCTCTTCCTGACCGCGGCCGCCCTGGTCACCGAGACCGGCGCGATCATGGCGCACGGCCCGACGGTGGCCCGCGAGTACGGCATCCCGGCCGTGATCAGCGTGCCCGGCGCCACCACGCGGATCGCCACCGGCCAGATCGTCACGGTCGACGGCGCGTCCGGAACGGTCACGATCACCCTGTGACACCATCGTCGCCATGCCCAAGAAGGTCGACCACGAGTCGCGCCGCCGGCTGATCGCCGACGCGCTGATGCGGGTCGCCGCCGAGCAGGGCCTGGAGGCGGTCAGCCTGCGGCACGTGGCCGCCGCGGCCGGGGTGTCCGCCGGGATGGTGCAGCACTACTTCCGCACCAAGGACGAGATGATGGCGTTCGCGTTGTCGGTGGTGAAGGACCGCAGCCAGGCCCGGGTGGAGGCGGCCGTGGCCGGCCTGGGACCGGACCCGGCGCCGCGCGCGCTGGTGCGCGCGCTCATCGCCGCGCTGCTCCCGCTGGACGACGCCTCGCGCGAGGACGGCCGGGTGGCGCTGGCCTTCCTCGCGTACACGGCGGTGCGGCCCGCCGCCTCGGCGTCGTTGCGCGAGGACACGGCCCAGCTGGTGGCGTTCATCGCCGGCCTGCTGCCGGTCACCCCGGCCGAGCCGGCCGCGGCCGCCCTGCTGGCCTTGATGGAGGGTCTGGGCGTCTACCTGCTGGGCGGCCAGTACTCGCCGGCGCAGGCGCTGGCGGCGCTGGACGCCCATGTGGACCTGGTGTTCGCCGCACCGGAAACTCGACGGCGGCCGTAGTGGCCGGTGACCATACGCGTCGGCATGAAGCTTGCTGAAGGGCTTGCGCCGCGGGCGGATGCGGCTCGCCGAGGCCGAGGCGGTGCTGGGTGAGCTGGAGTCGCTGATCCGGCGGATCAACCGGACGAACGCCGCGACCGGGGCCGGCGACCGCACGGCACACAACCACGTGCGGATCCGCGACGGCGAGGGAGGGTGAGGGGACCTCCGCGTCCTCAGCGGGCGTAGTCGGCCCGCGAGCTGAAGACACCGACGACGGTGGCGGCCCGGACGTCGAAGCCCAGGGTCAGGAAACGGCCGGGGGCGACCTCGACGCTGGACGGGTTCGCCTGGTCGGGGTGGCCCGAGTCGTAGAGCTGCACGTCGGCGTAGCCGTCCCAGGTTTCCCACGGGCGGGTCACCAGGCGGCCCACGGTCTCGCGGTGCGGTGAGAAGCGCTCGGACAGGTCACCGTAGGTGATGAGGACCTCGCCGGTGCTCAGCGGCAGCGCGTGGTGCGACGAGGCCGGCATGTCGGTCGGCTCCGGGGTGGTCCACGAGCGTCCGCCGTCGGTCGAGCGGGACAGGTACGCGTGGCCGACCGTGGTGCGGATCAGGGCCACCACCTGGCCGTCGATCACGGTGAGCGTGGGCTCCTGGAAGTGCACGCCCTCGGCGGCGGCCAGCAGCACCTCGCCGCCGGCCGGCCAGGTGCGGCCGCCGTCGCGGCTGCGCACCACCGTGGCACGCTGCCAGGTGTCGCCGGGACGTTTGCCGTACAGGGGAAGCAGAAGGTCGCCGCCGTCCAGCTCGGCCGCCGCGCCGTGCGAGCAGGCCCAGGCCGTCAGGCCGTCGCCGGACATCGCGGTGCCCACCACGGCCGGCTCGCTCCAGGTGCGGCCGCCGTCGGTGCTGCGCCGCACGTGCGTGCCGTGGACCGTGTGGCGAGGCTGCGTGCTCCAGTCGATGACGAAGTAGCTGAGCACCACCGTGCCGTCGGCCAGCCGGACCAGCTTCGGGTCGCGGTCGTCCCACGGGCCGTCGACCGCGACGCGCGGCTGCGCCCACGTCTCGCCGCCGTCCGCGCTCTCCACCACGAGGATCCGGCCGTCGGACCGCACATGACCCTCGCCCTCACGGTAGGTGGCCAGCAACCGTCCATCGGTCAGCTTCACGATGTCGGGGAAGTGTGCGAGGCGGCCCGGCTCGGCCCGGGCCACGGTGATGCGTGTGGGCAAGACCCACCCTTTCTCCAGTACGATGGTCCCCGCCGTGCATCTTTTGTTCATCTTGACGGGGCGCCTTCACGCCACACCGCACCCTATCCTCTGGGGTCTGACGGCTCCCGCACCGGCGTGGCAGCGTTCTGGGTTCGCCGGTGAGCGGGCCGAAGCGGACAGGAGAGGGACAGCGTGCAGCACGAAGAGGTGACCAAACTCGCCGAGCTCGAGCACCGCCACTGGTGGTACGCCGAGCGGCGTGCGGTGGTGGCCAAGCAGCTCAAACGGCTCGGTCGGCCCCGGCCGGGCGACCAGGCGCTGGACATCGGGTCCGCGGCCGGGGGCAACTCGGCCGTGCTGGCGCAGCACGGATGGTCGGTCACCGCGGCCGATCTGTCCACCACCGCCGTCACGCTGGCGTCGCAGCGCGGCGTCCGCGTGCTCAACTCGGACATCTGCCACCTCCCGGTGCGGACCGGCAGCATCGGCCTGGTCTGCGCGCTCGACGTGCTGGAACACGTGCCCGCCGACGACCAGGCGATCGCCGAGATCCACCGGGTGCTGCGCCCGGGCGCCACCGCGCTGATCACCGTGCCCGCCTCGATGTCGCTGTGGAGCGCGCACGACGAGGCCGTCGGGCACGTCCGCCGGTACAGCCGGGAGTCGCTGCTCGAGCTGGTGAACGGCTCCGGCCTCGAGGTGTCCAGCGTGTGGAGCTGGAACGTGCTGCTGCGCCCGGTGGCGGCGTGGCGCCGCAAGCGCTCGAACGGCAGCGACCTCGACCGTCCGGCCCCGATCGTCAACGCCGGCCTGCGCACGATCGTGGCCGCCGAGCGTTACCTGCCGGTCGGTCAGCTGCCCGGCGTCACCCTGGTGCTGGTGGCCCGCAAACCGGCCTGATCCCCGCGGCCCGTGCTTTCCGGCGCGGGCACCGGCATAGTTCTCGGATGACGGCATCCCTGCACCACATCGTGATCGACTCGCACGACCTGCCGGCCCAGGCCCGCTTCTGGTGTCAGGTCCTGGGCTGGACCATCCTCTCCGAACGGGAACGCGAGATCGTCATCGGCACCTCGGCCGACGCGCCGGTCGGCATCTGCCTGATGCCGGTGACCGGCCCCAAGACGGTCAAGAACCGGGTGCACCTGGACCTGCAGCCCGGCCCGGACGGGCGCGACGCCGAGGTCGAGAGACTGCTGGGGCTCGGCGCCACCCGGGTCCACATCGGCCAGACCGGCGACGAGTCCTGGACGGTGCTGGCCGATCCCGAGGGCAACGAGTTCTGCGTCCTGCGGCCCAAGACCACGCTGATCGGCTGACCGGGCCGGCTCAGGCGGGCAGGTCACGCCGGCCTCGCATCGGGCTGAGCGGGAGCACCAGCCCGCACGGCGCGATCAGGGCCGCCATCACCCACATCGTGGTGCGGGGCCCGGCCACGTCGCCGAGGTAACCCGCGAGCAGCGCGCCGAGCGGGATCGAGCTGTGCACGAGGACCATGCTGGTCGCGAGCACCCGGCCGAGCAGGTGCGGGGGCGTGTAGGCCTGCCGGAAGCTGCTCAGCACCACGTTCGACACCACCACGCCGCCGATCATGACGAACGTGCCGATCGCGTACCACGCCAGCCCCGCTCCGCGGCCGGCGAGCGGGCCGAGCAGGGCGAACGGGCCGGTGATCAGCTGGGTGAGCAGGATGCCGCGGGCGGTGCCGAACCGGCGGCCGATCGGCCCGGCCAGCGCCGCCCCGGCCACGCCGCCGAGACCGGCGATCGCGATGAGCATGCCGGTCACCGAGGCCCCGGTGCCCAAGGTGCCGGCCAGGAAGACGATCTGAATGGTCTGGTAGCCGGTCAGACCCAGGTTCATCAGTACGCCGTACGTGACGATGGGCCGCAGGTAGGGATCGCGCAGCACGAAGCCGGTGGTTCCCGCGCCGCGAGGCCCCGGCTCCCGGCGCGGCTCGCGGGCCCTGATCCGCAGCAGGCACACCAGCGCGACCAGGAACGAGAGCGCGTCGAACAGCAGAGCCGGCACCGCGCCGAGAAGCTGCACCAGCACCCCGCCGAGGCCGGGACCGGCGACCCGGGTGGCCGACTCCGAGCCGTGCAGCCGCGCGTTGCCGGTCAGCAGATCCGCGGGCGCCAGGACGGTCGGCAGGTAGGCCTGCGCGGCGGTCATGACGAAGACCGACGCCGTGCCCGCGCCCAGCGCCACCACCAGCAGGTGGCCGAACGTCAGCAGGCCCAGCCACCATGCGGCCGGCACGCTCGCGAACAGGACCGCGCAGAAGCCGTGGCAGACCAGCATGATCGGGCGGCGGGGGAGACGGTCCACCCAGGCGCCGGCCGGCCGGCCCACGATCAGCCACGGCAGCCAGACCGCGGCGCCGAGCAGGCCGATCTGCGACGGGCGCGCGTGGAGCTGGTAGAGGGCGATCAGCGGCAGGACGAGCACGGTGACGCCGTTGCCCAGACCGCTGACCGTCTCGCCCAGCCACAGCAGCCGGAAATCGGTAGGGTGCCGGGGTGCGTCGTACGCGAGGGGTTGCCGCCGCCGGTCTGCTGGTGCTCGCAACGAGCTTTCTCCCCTGGTTCCACAGCCGCTGGGCGCAATCGCGCGACGGCGTCGACTCGTACGCGACCAACTACGCCACCGCGTGGACCGCGTCGACCGGCTGGACCGTCGCGATTCTGCTCGCTCTCGCCGCCACCGTCCTCTGGTTTTTCGTCCGCAACCGGTGGGCCGCGCCCGCTCTCGCCGCCGGCGCCGTGGCGGTCACCGTCTGGGCCTGGCAGCGCGTCCCGGCGGAACCCACCGGCCCGCTCGGGTGGGTCGCCTCGACCGGCGGCGGCCCAGGCATCGGCGACATCGAGCGCGACCGGCTGATCCCGCTGCACATCGACGGCAACGAGCGCGACTTCGCCTGGGGTCTGCACGCCGGCCTGGCCGCCATGGTCCTGCTGGTCGTCGTGCTCGCCTGGGTGCCGGCTCCCCGGCGGACACCGGCGTCGTAGCGGGGGAACCGGCCGGTCAGGCGGCGGAACCGGCCGGCTCGATCAGGTCCAGCGCGTCGAAGAACCGGATCAGGTCGTCCACCTCGCCGAGCGACACCCGCAGGTGCCCGGCGAAGCCGAACCGGCCGGCGTCGCGCACCAGGATGCCGTGCTCCTCGGCCAGCAACGCCTCGGCGGCGGCGCTGTCGCGCACCGCGACGGCCACGAAGTTGGTCACCGACGGCAGGCAGGAACGGCCGCGGCGGGCCGCCTCGGCGAGGAACCAGTCCCGGCGCTCGGCGTTGCGCTTGCGGACGTTCTCCACGTGGTCGCCGTCGTGGCAGGCGGCCACGGCGGCGGCCTGCCCGATCCGGTTGACGCTGAACGGCATCGTGGCCTGCGCGCCGCGGATCGCCGCGATCAGGTCGGTCCGGCCGACGGCGTAGCCGATCCGCAGACCGGCCAGGCCGTACGCCTTCGAGAACGTCCGCAGCGCCACCACCGGCGCGTCCCCGGCCACGTCGAGCACCGACAGCACCTCCGGCGGGGCGAACTCCAGGTACGCCTCGTCGACCACCAGCGGCACGTCGTGCCGGCGGGCGGCGGTCACCATGCCGGACAGTTCCCCGGGCGTCATCGCGTACCCGGACGGGTTGTGGGGGTTGCAGAGATAAGCGACACCGGCGCCGGGCAGGGCGGCGGCGAAGGCGTCGGCCGAGCCCGGCGGAACCGTGATGCAGCCCCGGCGGGTGCTCTCCAGGCAGATCCGGTAGCCGGGAAAGGTTCCCGACGTGGTCAGGCCCGGCCGGTCGAGCGCGCCCAGCGTCAGCGTGGACAGCAGCACGAGCTCGTCGCTGCCGTTCGCCACCGCGATGTGCCGCGCCGACCGGCCGTACCGCGCGGCCAGCACCCCGGTCAGCTCGTCGCGCGCCGGGTCCGGGTACACGCTGGTGGCGTCGAGGGCCGTGTGCGCCGCCGCCAGAGCCGTGGGCGCCGGACCGTACGGGCTCTCGCTCAGATGCAGACGCGCCACCTTCACCGGCGGTCCTGCACGAACACGCCGAAGCAGTAGCTGCCCGGTTCCGCCTCCAAGGTCAGGAACATGTGCTCCGCGCCCGCCGGGATGTAGGCCAGACCGGGCGAGACCAGCTCGGTGCGCTCCCCGTCGATGGTCACCTCGATCCGGGCGCCGCCGGGATTCGGCGACACCAGGAAGTAGATCTCCGGCACGTCGTGGTGGTGCGGGTCGGCCACCGGCTTGCCGACCAGGTGGGTGATGTGGCCGCCGGCGATCTGGACCGGCAGCCCGCCGAACATGTCCTCGGTGAGATAGAACGGCGCGGGACTGTGGTGCCCGGGCACCGGCTGGAAGAGGGGCAGGCCCTCCCGGACGAACTGCGGTGTCATCGAATCCTCCAGGGAAGCGGCGAAACTCAGTCGGTGTGCAGCACGTACAGCCAGGAGTGCGGGGTGCCGAACGGCAGCACCCGCGCGGTCCGCAGCCCTGCCGCGGCGAACAACCCCTCGTAGGTCTCCCGGCTGTGCAGCGGGATCCCCATCAGCGCGTGCGCGAGCTCATAACCCACCGAGAAGACCGGGACCGTACGGGTCTGCGCGGTCACCGGACGCACCATGGTGTCGGCCAGTACGAAGGTCGTCGCCGCCGGGAACGCCTCACGCAGCCGGGGCAGCACCGAGGGACGGCGGCCCGGGTCGGCGAGCAGGTCGTGCATGAGGAAGAAGCTCATCACCGTGTCCACCTCGGCCAGCTCCGCCGACGTGCCCCGGTCGAGGACGTCGAGCACGTCGGCGCGCACCGCCCGCACCCGGCCGGTCAGTCCCGCGTCGCCGATCGTCCGCTCGGCCAGCTCGGTGGCCGGGGCGCTGATGTCCAGCCCCACCCCGCGCGTGCCGGGCCGGCCGGCCACCACCCGGCTGACCCGGGCGCACACCCCGCTGCCGAGGTCGGCGATGGTGCCGAAATCGATGCCGGCGAGCACGTCGTCGAGGGTGGGCGCCATGAACGACCGGTCGTTCTGCCCGGAGCCGAGCGCCACCATCGCCTCGTCGCGCGTGATTTCGTGGCCGAACCGGCTGCGGCCGGCGGCCAGCTCGGCGGCGCCCGCGAAGACGTCCCGGTAACCGCCGACGCTCCAGGTGAAGTACCCGCGCATGGCAGCCATCTCGCGACCGGCCGGGGTGAGCCGGATCCATCCGCCGGTCGCGGTCAGATACCCGTACGCCTCGGCGGCGCGCACCAGGGCCGCCAGCACGCCCTGGTCGCCGTCCAGCGCCGCGACCTCCAGCGCCTCCTCGCCGGCCAGCCGGTCCAGCAGGCCGAGCCGGTCGAACGCGAAGACGACCTGCGCGGCGACGTACCCGTTGAACGCCTCGTCGACGCCGAGCGGGGACGGCGCGGTGCCCTGCCAGTCCGCCGGCAGCGCAGTCGTGGCCACGTCAGTCATGAAATTCCTCCGGGTTGACGGTGCGATGGAAGGTCTCGGTGCTGAGCTGCCAGAGGCGCGGGAACATCGGCCGCATCGCCATCCGTTCCAGGTCGCCGATCGGCCGGCCGCGCAGGCTGCTGGGCCCCTCTTGGGCGATGTCGTCGTCGGCGGCGAACGGCTGGCCGCCGATCAGCATCCACACCATCGACAGGTGGACCTGCTTCCACTCCATGACCGCCGCGTCCAGCCGCTGCATCGCGAGCATGACGTCGGCGGCCGGCGCGGTCCCCGGCGAGGCCGCGTCGGTCGCCGCGGCCTCGACCAGCGCGGGCAGGGTGTGCCCGGCCTCGTTCAGGTGGGTCTCGAACGCGGTCCATACCGCGCGGCAGGCCCGGCGCAGGTTGCGGCCGCCGGGCGAGTCCAGCCCGGTGGTGTTGGGCGGGAACAGCTGACGCATCCGCAGCAGCCCGGTCTGCGGCAGGCTCGTCATCAGGTTGCGGACCGCGACGACCGGGATGGCCGCCGTGCCGCAGGCCCGGGTCAGCTGCCGCCGCGCCCGGGTCAGGTCGCCGGCGGCCAGCGCGCCGGCCACTGCGGTCAGATCGTGGTGGATGGCCACCCACGCGTACTCGGTGATCAGGTGGGTGACCTGGAAGAACCGGTGGTCCGGCGAGTGCAGGGCCGCCTCCGGCACGAGGGCCGACAAAGCGATGGTCAGCCGGGTGTCCTCCTCGTAGTTGCTGCCGCGGTCGTACTCGTAGTGCAGCAGCGGGTCCGGCTGCGCCGGGTTGAGCACGCGGCGCGCCGGACCGGGCCGGCCGTCCCGGGAGCCGTTCACCGGCGTCCCTTCAGCGCGGCCGCCGCGTTGCCCTCGTGCGCCATCTGCTTCCAGTACTTGTCATGCTCGGCGCGCAGCCGCGGGTCGTTGCGCGACGCCTCCCAGGCGTTCTCCCGCAGCAGCTTGCGGTAGCTGCTCAGCCGCCGCTCGCTGAGCGTGCCGCCGGCGATCGCGGCCTGGACGGCGCAACCCGGTTCGCCGGCGTGCCCGCAGTCGCCGAACCGGCATCCCGCGGCCAGGTCCTCGATGTCGGCGAAGGTCTGCTTCACGCCCTCGGCCGCGTCGTGCATGCCGACGCCGCGCAGGCCCGGCGTGTCGATCAGCACCCCGGCGCCGGGGATGAGGATCAGTTCCCGGGTGGTCGTGGTGTGCCGTCCCTTACCGTCCTGCCGGGTCTCCCGTACGGCTTGCTGCTGCTCGCCGAGCAGAGCGTTGACCAGTGTGGACTTGCCGGCGCCGGACTGGCCGAGCAGGGCGGTCGTGAAACCGAGGCACGCGGTCAGCACGTCGACGCCGTCGCCGGTGACGGCGCTGACCGCCAGCACGTCCACACCGGGCGCGACCGCGGCGACCGCGTCCATCATCTCGGCCGCGTCCACCCCGGCGGCGTCGGACTTGGTGAGCACCAGCAGGGGCTGCGCGCCGCTCTCCCAGGCGATGGACAGGAACCGTTCGATGCGGGCCAGGTCGGGCTCGACCGTCATGGAGACCGCGATAAGGACCGTGTCGATGTTCGCGGCCAGCACCTGCCCGTCCGAGCGGCGGGAGGCCGAGGCGCGCACGATGGCGGTGCGGCGCGGCAGCACGGCCGTGAGGGTGTCGTTCGTGGACACCGCCACCCAGTCGCCGGTGCAGGGCTGCTCGGCGGCGGTGGCCGGGATCTCGATCGACGCGAGCCGCACGTCGCCGTCGCCGGCGAGCACCACCTCGCAGCGGCCGCGGTCGACCCGCACCACACGGCCCGGGATGGTCCCGGGGCCGGACGACGCCTCGTACCGTGCCTGCTCCTCGTCGTCCCAGCCGTACGGCACCAAGGAGCTGTACTGGGCATCAGACATGTCGTTCAGTCCTTTCACCGGCCGCCCGCCAGCGCGCGAGCCGCTCGGTCAGCGCCGCACCACACAGGTCCGGCTGTTCGTACAGGAAGAAGTGGCCGCCGGGGAACGGCGTCACGGTGGTCGTGCGATCGGTGTAGCCGGCCCATGCGCCGACCGCTGCGGCGGGCGCGACGGCGTCCGTCCGGCCGTGCCAGAGCAGCAGGTCGACGGGCAGCCGGGTGCGGTGCGGCAGGCCGGTCGCGACCAGGGCGAGATCGCGGCGGAGGCGTTCGGCGAACCCCTCGGCCATCGGTGAGCGCCCGATCCCGGCGGGCACGGCGCCGAGCCCGGCCAGCCGGTCCAGCAGTTCGCCGGCGGGCAGGCCGGCCATCCGCGCGGTGAACAGACCGGACGGCAGGTGCGGGGGCCGGCAGCCGGAGAGCACCACGAACTCCGGCGGCCGGCCCCACGCGCAGGCAAGCCGGGCCATCTCGTACGCGACCAGCCCGCCCATGCTGTGCCCCAGCAGTGCGAAGGGGCCGTCCGGCGGGATCCGCCCGAGAAGGGAACGGGCGGCCTCGGTGAGCGAGCCGGCGCCGTCCGGCCGGATCGGGACGACGGTGAACCCCTCGGGCCGCATCGCGCGGCTCCACCGGGTGAACGCCATCCGGCTGCCCCCGGCGTGGGGCAGGCAGAGCAGCGGGAGCGGGCCGGTCATTTGTGCGCGCTCATCTGGCCGGCCGGATGCAGCACGAGCCGGCCCGGACGTTCCGCGGGCAGCAGCGTGCGGCCGAGGCTGCGATGGATGTCGTGCGGGCTCAGCGTGTGCCGGTCGGCGAGGTACAGGTCGAGGCGCAGGCCGTCCACCGCGTCCGCGGCGACCACCGCCCGCACCACCGACGGCAGCGACTCGGCCGCCCGCCGGACCGTCGCGAGGCTCACCTTCTCGCCGCGCACCAGCACGAAGTCGGAGATCCGGCCGCGGACGGTCAGGTAACCGGCGGCGTCGATCTCGGCGAGGTCGCCGGTGGCCACCGTGCCGGGGGCGAGCAGGCGGCCGCGCCGGGCCTCGGCGCCGGTGCCGACCACGTCCAGGCAGACCGTGTCCGAGGCGACCAGCAGTTCCGAGCCCGCGCCGCCGGGCACCGGGCGCAGCGACAGCGTGACCCCGTCCAGCGGGCGGCCGGCGCTGGTGTAGCGGTGCGCGGGCTCGTCGTGCGCGGCCAGGGTGCTCACCCGCGGCCCGGCCTCGGTCAGCCCGTACGTCAGGTAGATCTCCGCGCCGGGGTTGGCCTCGACGAGCCGCCGGATCAGCACCGGGTCCAGCGCGTCGCCGCCGATGCCGAGGCAGCGCAACGATTGCGGCAGGTGCGGCGAGCCGGCGACCAGCGCCCGCACCAGCAGCGGGGTGAGCGCGGAGACCGTCACGCGGTGCCGGTCGATCGTCTCGCGATAGTGCGGCGCGGTGAACGGCGGCGCGCCGATGACCAGCCGCGACCCGGTCAGCAGGCTGCCGAACACCTGCGCGACCAGCGCGTACGAGTAGTACATCGGCAGGCTGACCAGCACCGTGTCGCGGCCGGTCTGACCGATGGCGGCCGCGTGCCGCGCGGCGTTGCGCAGCAGCGCCGGCACGTCGTGCAGGCAGCCGGTCCCGGCCCCGGAGGTGCCCGAGGTCATCAGGATCATCCGGCCGGGCCGGTGCCGCACCGGCGGCCTTCCCCGGTACGCCGCCAGCGTCACCCCCGCCGCCGGGACGACCTCACGGTAGGCCTCCTCGCCGGCGACCCGCCGTCGCACCACCGCCGCGGCGCCGAGGGCCACCGCGGTCGCGGCCACCCGTTCGCCCGGCGCGGACGGCGAGAGCAGCGCGGGCACGTGCCCGGTGAGCAGGGCGGCGAAGAGCGCGTCCAGCAGCGCCACGCCGTTCGGCAGCGCGATCAGCACGACCGCGCCCTCGCCCAGCGCCAGCCGCCGGAACCCGTCGACCATCTCCGGCAGACGGGACCGCTCGCCGGTGCGGTCCAGCAGGCCGGTCACCCGCGCGGCGGTCAGCTCGCCGGTCACGCGGCCCGCCCGAGCACCCGGCAGCCGGCCTCGTGGGTGCCGGCCACGGTGTAGGTCAGCAGCAGGACGTGCCGCGCCGGACCGTCCAGCCAGTCGGCGGCGACCACCTCGGCGAGCGGGAGCCCGGCCGGCGGCGCGGCGGTGACCATGGCGCCGGGCCCGGACAGGCCGAGCCAGGCACAGACGATCCCGGTCAGCGTGCCCGGGCTGGCCGCCGCGAACCGGGTCGGCGACACCGCGGCCCGGCCGGTCTCCTCGGCGACGATCCGCAGCGTGTGCCGGGTGCCGACCGGGCTGACCGTGACCACGCCGACGGTCTCCCGGTCGTGCAGGACCCGCTCGCGCAGGCCTGCCACGCTGTCCAGGGCCTGGTCGACCGCCTCGGCGAGCAGCCAGCAGGCCGGGTCGGCGTACCGGCGCGGAATGCGGCGCGGCGCGGTCGCCGGGTCGTCGCGGCGGACGGTGACGTCCGCGAGCCGCTCAGGCATCGCCGCGTTCCACGACCAGGCAGGTGTTGAAGCCGCCGAAGCCGATGGTGAGGTTGATCCCGTACCGCCCGTCGAACGGCTCGGCCTTGCGGGCCAGCACCAGCGGGAAGTCCCGCAGCACCTGCTCGGTCCCGGCCGTGGGCGGGACCCGGCCGTCGGCCAGCGCCCGCAACAGCGCGACCGTCTCGATCGCCCCGGCCGCGCCGAGGCTGTGCCCGAGCGCGCTCTTGACACCGAACGCGTACGGCACCAGGTCGTCCCCGAAGACCCGGCGGTAGCAGCCCGCCTCGACCGCGTCGTTGACCGGCGTCGCGGTGCCGTGGGTGCAGACGATGTCCACCTGGGCGCCGGTCAGCCCGGCCCGGTCCAGCGCGCGCCGGATCGCCAGCACCGCCGCGTCCGACGTCCCGTCCGAGGCGGTCGCCTTGGCCGCGTCCATGGCCGAGCCCCAGCCCCGGACCCACCCCCGCACCGGGGCCGCGCGGCGCAGCGCCACCTCGGCGTTCTCCAGCACGACGAAGGCCGCGCCCTCGCCGAGCAGCATGCCGTCGTGCCGGTCGTCGAACGGCCGGGCCGTGGTCGGCGACATCGTGCCCAGGCCGGAGTGGCCCAGCCGTTTGGTCAGCGTGATCAGGTCGGCGCCGCCGGCCACGCAGCGGTCCACCGCGCCGGCGGCGATCGCCGCGGCGCCGATTGCGATCGCGTCGGTGCCGGACGAGCAGGCCGTGCTCACCGTGACCGGCTCGCGGCCCAGGCCCAGCTCGGCGGCCGCCGCCACGGCCCAGTCGCCCAGGTCGGCGCCGGTGCCCGAGGTGCTGTCGCCCAGGCTGGTGCCGGCGACCAGCAGGGTGTCCCCGGCGCCTTCGATGCCCGCGTCGGCCAGCGCCTCGCGGACCGTCCCGGCGGTGAGCCGGGCCAGCGCCCCGGGGCCGAGGGTCTCGGCCGGTCCGGCCGGCAGCGGCGCCGCCAGCGTGTTGCGCAGTGGCACCTGCGCGTCCACCGGCCGGACGCCGGACCGGCCGGCCAGCAGTGCCTCCCAGGCGGTCCCGGCCCGGCCCAGCGCGGTGTGCCAGGCCATGCCGGTGACGGCGACCCGCGCGGTCATCCGACGGTCGCCTCGACGTCGTCCGCGTCCGGCTTGGCCGGCGGCGCGTCCTCGTCCTCGCCGGTCTCGGCGTCGCTGCCCTCCGGCATGCGGCTGCGCAGCGGCGCCACCAGCACGATGGCGAGGAGGCTGAGCGCGATCAGCACACTCACCAGGATGATGCCGCCGTGCCAGCCGATCAGGGCGCCGGCCAGGATCGGGCCGAGGACCGAGCTGCTGGACAGGGTGAGCGACAGCAACGCGTTGGCCCGCCCGCGCAGATGGTCCGGCGCCAGGTTGTTCACCAGGGTGCTGACCACCGGGTAGACGAAGACCTCGGCGATCGCCATCAGCACGATGGCCAGGGCCGCGATCAGCAGCGCCGCGGTGTGCCGGAACTGACCGGCGATCAGCACGCCCACCCAGCTGGCGGCCAGCAGGGCGCCGCTCGCGGCCAGCAGCGTGCTGCGGGGCACGTGCCGCAGCCGCGGCATGACCAGGAACTGGACCACCATGATGACCGCGATGTCCAGCGCGAAGGTGAACGACAGGCCGCCCGCGGTGACCGCGCCGGTCCCGGTCAGGTACGCCGGCAGACCCGAGCGGAACTGCCCGAACGACACCAGCATGAGCGCTGCCATGATCGCGTAGAGCAGGAAGAGCCGCCGGTCGCGCAGCAGCGTCAGGTAGCTCGGCTTGCCGGCCGCGTCGCCCGCCCCGGCCGGCTCCTTGCGGCCGTGCAGCAGCAGCCCGGCGACCAGGCCGGTGATCAGGAACGTGACGCCGTCGGCCAGGTAGAGCAGGGCGAACCGGTCGGCCCGGTCGAGGAAGCCGGCGCTGACCACGGCCCCGCCGACCAGCACGCCGACGCCGGTCATCGCGTTGAAGATGCCGAAGTCGAGCTCGAAGGCGACCCCGCGGTGCTCGGGGCTGGTCGAGGACGCGTACATGGTGCGCAACGCGGTGCCCACGCCGCTGAGCCCGAACCCGTAGACGATCGCGGCCACGACCGCGGTGACCGGGCCGGTGACCACGGCATACAGCGCGGTGCCGAGGCCGGCGAGCGTCATCACCGCGCCGACCACCGTGCGGTACGACCAGCGGTCCAGGACGGTGCCCCACAGCAGGCCGCCGCCCATCGCGGTGAGCGCCTGGATGGCCATGGTGGTGGCCGGCACCCACACCGGCAGGTCGCGCACGTCCTGCAGGTAGATCCAGAGGAAGGCGAAGACGAGGCCGCCGCCGAACGAGTTCACCGCGTTCGTGGCGAGCAAGATCTTGGTGACGCGGGGCAGGGCCCGTGCCTGGTCGATGATCTTCATCTGATCGACCCCCCGCGGGCGACGGCGTCGCCGTCGATGGCGGTGTGTCGATGGGGCGTGTGCACGGATGTCTCCCATTGCGTCGGTTGCCGGGGTGCTGCGGGGGCGTCGCCGTCGCGATGCGTCAGGTCGCCCAGTCTCCAGAAGAGACGATTGTTCAGGGCCGCCTTCAGGTACGGCACACCGGCCGTGTACCCCGATCCGCCGGCGTCGCCCAGCGCCCGGCCCGCCAGCGAGTGGTGGGTGGACTTCCAGTGCTGGTGGGCGCGTTCCAGGCGAGCGAGCCCGGCCGACACCACGGCCGCGGCGGACGGGTCGAGGCGGCCGGACGCGACACCGTCCAGATAGGCGTCGGTGATCGTGTCGGTGACCGGGACACTGTCACGAACGGCCGGGACGCTGTGGAACGCCGCCGAGTCGAACCGGTCCGGCTCGGGGCTGCCGCAGGCCAGCTCGAAACGTTTGTAGCGTTCCGACTGGATCGCGCTCGCCCCCTCGGTGAACTGCCGGAACTCGCGGAACGCCGCGGTGTTCATGGTGGCCAGCATGCTGAACAACGGCCCGGAACCCTCGAGCGACGCGGCCGCGGTGTCCAGCGCGGCCCGCGCGTCGGCGGCACGCCCGTCGCGCAGCGCCGCCGTGACGCTGCCGGCCCGCGCGGCCAGGCCGGCGAAGGTCAGCTCGTAGGCCTGCAGGACGCGCAGGAAGAGGTATTCGTCGTGCAGCGTGTCGACCGGCAGCACGGTGGTTGCCAGAAGCCGGGCCAGGACCGGGTTGTCGGTGCCCGGTAGCTGGTCGAGAAGGGCGTCGGCCGGGGCGGCCAGCGCCTGCGGCGAGACGCCGGAGGACCGCCGGTGGCCGTGCAGGTATCGCAGGGCGAGGTGGACGCGTTTGGCGACGACCGGCGACCGGGGCGCCATGCGCAGCGGCCGCGGGGTGCGGTGGTGCAGTGCCCTGATCTCGAAACGGGCGGCGTCGGCCACCAGCAGGCGGCTCATCGACAGCGCGGAGACCGTCCCGCCGGGGGCGTCCAGCACCCGCGCGAACAGCGGCAACGCCAGATAGGTGGAGTAGTGGTACCGGCCGTCGACTTTGTCGAGAACGCAGTCGAGGAAGACGGATTCGACGGAATTCCTGTCCCCGTGCAATTTCGACCGATGTCTTTGAAGCTCGTCCACCAGCTCCGGCGGCAATGATTTCTTGCCGTGCGCGCGCACCATTTCGGCAAATTCGATGATGCGATCTCCGGAGCCGGGTCCGATCTCTTCCGCTGAATGATCGTGCCCCGACAACTTACCCCCGTTGAGTATTCCACCGGCGAATGTATCCGAGCGGAGCGCGCTTCGCAGCCGTGCTCGCACGGGTGCTCACATAACGTACGAAGTGGACACTTGGCTCGTGGGATCACTGCCACAACGGACAATCCCAGCCCGTGGACGCCTTGTCAACGTCGGTGACGCGGTGTGAACGTCTCCACGCCGGTCGATCTCGCGGAGAGGGCGAGAAAGAATGGCAAGTCCGCCATAACGTTGTGAGGTAACTCACAAATGGCTGACCGGGGAGCGAACCTGAACCTACATTCGGGCGGTCCGCGTCCCACGGTCGCGGCATTGACAAACGGGGATGTGGGTTGCAACTGACTTCGTTTTTACGGATCGGCCCTGGTGTCGACCCGGTTCAATGTCATCCATTTTCCGGTCATCGGCCGGGATGAGGCATGCGATTGTCGGGGCGGGTGCGGTCGGCATGGTCGTGGCCGCCGCGCTGGCCCACGCGGGCCGGCCGGTCACCCTGGTGATGCGGACCGTGAGCCTCGCCCGGTACGCCGGCGAGATCCGGCTCGACAACCCGTGGCGGGAAACGCGCCGGCACCCGGTCCCGGCCGTCGCCACCGCGCCCGGCGACGCCGAGGTGGTGTGGCTGGCCTGCAAGGCGCACCAGCTCGCCGGCGCGCTGCCCGCCCTGGCCACCGCGCCCGGTGCGGTGGTGGTGCCGTTGCTCAACGGCGTCGGCCACCTGGACGAGTTGGGGCGGCACCACGACGGGCCGGTGGTCGCCGGCAGCATCCGGGTCGAGGCGCACCGGGCCGGCCCGGGCCACGGCGTCCAGTCCTCGCTGTTCGCCCAGGTCGAGCTCGGCGCGTCGGCCGGGCTGACCGCGGCGGCCGGCGCGATCGCGGCGGACCTGACCGCCGGCGGCGTGCAGTGCGCCCTCGGCGGCAGCCCGCAGGAGGTGCTCTGGCGCAAGCTGGCTCTGCTGCTGCCGCTCGCGCTGGCCACCACCGCGGCGGGCGGGCCGGTCGGCAAGGCACGCCGGCAGCCGGAGCTCGCCGCCCTGATGCCGCCCGCGGCCGGTGAGATCTGCGCGGTCGGCGCGGCCGCCGGGGTGCCGATCGACGCCGCCGAACGGTTGCGCGCGCTGGCCGCGGTGCCCCCGCGCACCCGCACCTCGCTGCAACGCGACGCCGAACGCGGCGCACCCACCGAACTGGACGCGCTGCTGCGTCCGGTCCTGAGCTTCGCCACCACCCACGCCGTCGCGGTCCCGGCCCTGACCGGGCTCGCGCGGCACGCCGTCGACAACCTGAGAGGCGAGTGAACCGTGCCGAGCGAAATGAGTGTCGAGGACACCGTCCGTCAGATCCTGGTGGACGACGTCTACCTGGACGTCGAGCCGGACCGGATCGGCGCCGACGACGGCCTGCTGGACGTGCTGGGCCTGGACTCCCTCGGGTTCGTCGAGCTGCGCGCCCGCTGCGAGGCGGTGTTCGGCGTGCGGATCAGCGACGCCGACTTCCAGCCCGCCCACTTCCACTCGGTGCGCAGCGTCGCCGAGCTGATCCGGACGCTGCGATGATCGAAGACCGGGTCGCCGCCTCCGACGAACAGCTGGAGGTCTGGCTCGCCGTCGCCCGCGAGCCGGAGACCGGCCGCTACAACATCCCGCTCGACCTGGAGTTCCGCCCGGGCGCCGACCCGGCCGTGCTGCTCGCGGCCCTGTCCGACGTGCTCGGCCGGCATCCCGGGCTGCGCAGCTCCTTCGCCACCACCGCGGACGGGCAGGTCGTCCAGGAGGTGCACGCCGAGCCGCCGCTGTCGTTCGCGATCACCGAGCATCCCGGCCGCTACGACCGGCCGGCGGCGCTCGCCTGGGCCGCCACGGTCGGCGCCCTCCCGCTCGACCTGACGACCGCGCCGCTGGCCCGCGCGCACCTGTGGCGGGCCACCGACGGTGCACTGCTCGTGCTGGTGGTGCACCACATCGTGGCCGACGGCTGGTCGATGCAGGTGATCACCGAACACCTGGCCGCGGCGTACCGGGCCCGCCTGCACGCACGCCCGTCGCCGCTGGAGCGGCGCAACCGGCACGCCGTCCCGTCCGGCCCGGCGGAGCACGACGACCGGTACTGGCGCGAGCTGCTCGCCGCCGAACCGCCGGCCCTGCAACCGATGCCCGATCTGATCCGGCCGGGCACCGAACCCGGCAGCCCCGGCTCCGCGGTCCGGACCCTGCCCACCGGCACCCTCGCCGGGATCCGCGAGCTGGCGCGGCGCGAGGGCGCCTCCCCGGCCGTGGTGATCCTGGCCGGATACACGCTGTTGCTGCACGCGTGGAGCGGAATGGCCGAGGGCACGGTCGGCATGCTGTTCGCGGGGCGGATGCAGCCGCACCTGCTCGACGAGACCGGGCTGCTCGCCCGCACCCTCCCGGTGGTCAGCGCGCTGCGGCCGGACCGGCGGTTCACCGACGTGCTGGCCGGCCTGCGCGACCAGGTCCTCGAGTCGCTCGACCACTCGATGGTCGCGGGCCGCCGGCTGCGTGGCATGCGTCCCGACGGGTCGCGCGACACCAGCATCTACCTGCACATGCCGGTCGGCGGCGGCAGCACCGGCGACGGCGTGGACATCACCGTGCTGGACCACGACATCGCGAACGCCAAGTTCGACTTCGCGCTCGCCGCCGAGGAGGGCCCGGACGGCCTGTCGGTACGGGTCGACTTCGACGCCGCGCTGTACCGGCGGTCCACCGCGGGCGTCTTCCTCGACCAGATGGTGACCCTGCTGGCCGAGGTGGCCGCGAAGCCGGACCGGACCTGCTCGGAACTGCTGGCGGCCGCGGACCGCGAGGCCACCCGTTGCGCGCGTGGCGCGCCCGCCGGCGAGCGGCTCGTGCCGCGGCTGGTGCTCGACCAGGCGCTGCAGCGTCCGGACGCGGTGGCGGTCCGGCACGGCGACCGCACCCTCACCTACCGGCAGCTCACCGAGCAGGCCGCCCGGCTCGCCCACGAGATGATCGGCGCCGGTGTCCGGCCCGGCGACCTGGTCGCGCTGCTGCAGCCGGTCGGCGTCGAGGTGCCGCTCGCGTGGCTCGCGGTGCTGCTGGCCGGCGCGGCGTACCTGCCCCTGGACCCCGGCTATCCGGACGCGCAGCTGCGGATGGTGCTGGACGACGCCCGCCCGCGGCTGGTGCTGACCGACGCCGGCCAGCAGGGCCGGGTCCCGGCGCACGGCCGGGTGCAGGACCTGCTGGCCGCGTCCCGCGACCGGCCCGCCGATCCGCCGCCGATCGCACTGACCGGCGACGACGTCTTCAACGTGCTCTTCACCTCCGGCTCCACCGGCCGGCCGCGCGGAGTCGTGCTCCCGCACCGGGGCGTGGCCCGCCTGCTCGGCCGGCCGGAGTTCGTGGGCCTGGACCACACCGACGTCGTCTCGCACCTGTCCCCGGTCAACTTCGACGGCGCGACCTACGAGATCTGGGGCGCCCTCGCGCACGGTGCCGAGCTGGTCGTGCTGGACAAGGACCTGGTGCTCAGCCCGCGAGACCTGCGCGACGCTCTGCGCCGGGACCGGGTCACCACGCTGCTGGTCACCACCCCGCTGCTCAACCGCATCGTCGAGGATGCGCCGGACCTGCTCCAGGCTCTGCGGCGGGTCTACTTCGGCGGCGAGCTGATCTCGGTGCCGCACCTGCGCCGCGCGTTGCGCTGGGCCGCGCCCGGCGTGCTGCTGCACAGCTACGGCCCCACCGAGAACTCCTTCACCTCGACCTGGCACCCGATCACCGCGATCGGCGACGCGGCCCGCACCCTGCCGATCGGGGCGCCGGTGCCGGGCACCCAGGCGTACGTGGTGCTGGACGGCACCCTCGACCCGGCGCCGCGCGGCGTGCCCGGTGAGCTGCTGCTCGGCGGTGTGGGCGTGGCGCACGGCTACCTCGGCGACCCGGCGGCCACCGCCGACCGGTTCGTGCCCGACCCCTTCGGTGACCGGCCCGGCGCCCGCCTGTACCGCACCGGCGACCGCGTCCGGTGGACGCCCGGGGGGCAGCTGGAATTCGTCGGCCGTCGCGACAACCAGGTCAAGATCCGCAGCCAGCGGGTCGAGCTGGGCGAGGTGGAGGCGGCCCTCGCGGCGCACCCGGCGGTGGACTCGGTGTTCGTGACCACCTGGCGCGACGCCCGCGGGGACAAGACGATCGCCGCCTACCTCGCCGGGTCGTGCGGCGTGGAGGCGATCCGGGAGCACGCGCGCGCGGCGCTGCCGGCCTTCGCGGTGCCGAGTTCCTTCACCTTCCTGCCGCAGCTGCCGCTCAACCCCAACGGCAAGATCGACCGCAAGCGGCTGCCCGCTCCGGCCGCCGCGCCGGCGGTGGACGCCCCGGCGGCCGGCACGACGGTGTCCGAGGTGCACGCGGCGTGGCGGGAACTGCTCGGCCGCGACGACGTGGACGTCGACCAGAACTTCTTCGACGCGGGCGGGCACTCGCTGATGGTGGTGCAGCTGCAGGCCGCACTGCGCCGGCACCTCGGCGTCACGGTGCCGATCGGGGAACTGCTGCGGCACACGACGGTGCGGGCCCAGGCCGCGTACGCCGACGGGCTGGCACCCGAGGAACGGCCCTGGATCCGCCCGGCGGCCGCCGCCCGCCAGGCCGTCGCGCGCCCGGCCGGCGCGGCGTGGTCCGGCCCGGTGATCCTCGCCGTGTCCGCCCGATCCGCCCGGGCGCTGCACGACATGCGCGGCGCCCTGGCCGACCACCTGGAGAACTACCCCGACATCCGGGTCGGCGACGTGGCCCGCACCCTCGACGTCGGCCGGGAACGCTTCGCGCTGCGCTGGGCGGCCGTCGTCACCACGGTCGCCGAGGCGGTCGCGGCGCTGCGCGCGCCGGCCGACCCGGTGCAGGCCGGCGAGGTCCCGCACGATGCCGCCCCGGGCGAGCCGGCCGAGGCCGCCCGTCTCTGGTGCCGCGGCGCGGCGGTCCGGCTGACCACCGCCGGACAAGGCCGCCGCATCCATCTACCGGCGTACGCGTTCGACCGGGTGCCGGCCGGCGCGCGCGAGGAGGACGCATGACCGACGAACCGATCGCGATCATCGGGATGGGCGCCCGGTTCGGCCCGGCCGCCGACGTCGCCGCGCTCATCGCGCTGCTGCGGTCCGGCCGCGACGGCATCACCCGCGGCGCCGAGCCGGTGGACCTGGACGGCGGCCGCCGGACGGTCACCGCGTGGGGGCTGATGTCGCGGCGCGACGCCTACGACCCGTACGTGACCGGATTCGCCGGCGACCCGCAGCACGGCGCGCTCTACGAGGTGCTGTGGGCGGCCGTCGAGGACGCCGGGCTGCGCATCTCCGAGATCGGCGAGCGCACCTCGCTGTTCGCCGGCGCGGCCCGCACGAGGGCGGTGCCGCGCGGCACCTTCGACGAGGTCTACCCGGTGGACCCGACGTTCGCCGCGACCCACTTCTCCTACCTGCACGACCTGTGGGGCGAGAGCCTGATGGTCGACGCCACCTGCGCGACCTCGCTGGTGACAGCCCATCTGGCGGTGCAGGCGCTGCGGCAGGACACGTGCGACTACGCCCTGGCCGCCGGCGTGTCGATCCACCACGACGTGGACGGCTCGTACACGTACGCGCCCCGGCAGATCCTGTCGCCGGACGGGTACTGCCGGCCGTTCGACCGCCGGGCCAACGGAACGGTCCCGGGCGACGGGGCCGGCGCGGTGCTGCTGCGGCGGCTCGGCGACGCGCTGCGCGACGGCGACCCCATCCACGCGGTCATCCGGTCGATCGCCGTCGACAACGACGGCCGGGCCAAGGCCGGGTACACGTTCCCGGGCATCCCCGGCAAGGTCCGCGTCATCCGGCAGGCTCTCGATCGTGCCCGGGTCGACCCGGCCGAGCTGTCCTACGTGGAGTGCCACGGCGTCGGCATCCCGCTCAACGACGTCGTCGAGACCACCGCGATGGCCGAGGCGTTCGGGCCGGACGGCGGGGCGCTGCCGATCGGCTCGGTCAAGGCCACGCTCGGGCACTGCGACGCCGCGGCCGGGGTCGCCGCGCTCATCAAGACGGTGCTGTCGGTGGAGAACGGCGAGCTGTACGCCACGCCCAACACCGCCGAGCCGATGGACGGCCTGGAGCGCGGCCGGCTCGCCATCGTGCCCGAGGGGCGGCCCTGGCCGGACGGCCCGCGGCTGGCCGGCGTCATGTCGGCGGGCATCGGCGGCACCAACAGCTTCGCCGTGATCGAGGAGATTCGGTGACGGCCCGCACCGTACGGGAGATGAGGTTGTGATGGATTTCCAGGTCGTCGTGAACCACGAGGAGCAGTACTCGGTGTGGCCCGCCGCCGACCGTCCGCCGGCGGGCTGGCGGACGACCGGCTTCACCGGCGACCGGGCGCAGTGCCTCGAGCACATCGCGACGGTGTGGACCGACATGCGGCCGCTGAGCCTGCGCGAGGCCCGCCGATGACCGTCCTGGCCGCGATCGAGGCGCAGACCGGCCGGACCCCGGACGCGATCGCCCTGGTGCACGGCGCCGAGACGGTGACCTACCGGGAGCTGGACGAGCGCGCGAACCGGCTGGCCCACCACCTGATCGGCCTGGGTGCGGGCGCCGGGACCCTGGCCGGGATCTGCGGCGACCGCTCGATCGACCTGGTGACCGGCATCCTCGCGGTGCTCAAGACCGGCGCGGCGTACGTGCCGCTCGACCCGAGGCACCCGCCCGCCCGGCTCGCCATGATCCTCGAGGACGCGCGGCCGTCCGTGCTGCTGGCCGGCGACGCGCAGGCCGGCGCCCTGCCGGACCGGGGGATTGCCCGTGTGCCGCTGGCCGGCGTCGGCGGGCAGCCCGCGCACCGGCCCGCCGTGGCGATCGACGAGCGGGACCTCGCCTACGTCATGTTCACCAGCGGATCGACCGGCCGGCCCAAGGGCGTCATGATCAGCCACCGCAACGTGACCCACCTGGCCGGCGGGCTCGCCGAGGTCTTCGGCATCGCACCGGACGACCGGGTGCTGCAGTTCGCGTCTTTCGCGTTCGACGTGTCGGCCGGCGAGATCCTGATGGCCCTGACCAGCGGCGCGACGCTCGTGCTGGCGCCCGCCACCGACCTGCTGCCCGGCCCGGCGCTGGCGGACCTGGTGCGCGAGCAGCGGGTCACGGTGATCGTGATGCCGCCGTCCGCGCTGGCGCTGCTCGACCCGGCCGACCTGCCGAGCGTGCGGCTCGCGGTGACCACGGGGGAGGAGTGCTCGCCCGCGGTGGCCGCGCGCTGGGCGCCGGTGGGACTGGTCAACGCGTACGGGCCGACCGAGACGACCGTGTGGGCCGCCGCGACGCGGGTGCGGGCCGGGGCCCCCACCGTGCCGATCGGGGTGGCCTGGCCGGGCGGGTCGGCGTACGTGCTCGACGACCGCATGCAGCCGCTGCCGCCCGGCGTCGCGGGGCATCTGCACGTCGGCGGGCCGGGCCTGGCCCGCGGCTACCTCGGCCGGCCGGACCTCACCGCGGACGTCTTCGTTCCCCACCCGTACGGCGACGGGTCGCTGCTCTACCGCACCGGCGACCTGGCCCGCCTCAACGACGACGGCGATCTGGAGTACCTGGGCCGCGCCGACGACCAGGTGAAGCTGCACGGCTTCCGGATCGAACCCGGCGAGATCGGCAACGCGCTGTCCGCCCTGGACGGCGTGCGCGACGCGCAGGTCGTGCTCCGCGCCGACGTGCCCGGTGACCAGCGTCTGGTCGCCTACCTGATCACCGAGCCCGGCACCCCGGCCGAGACCGACCGGTTGCGCGCCGAGCTGGCCCGGACCCTGCCCGACTACATGATCCCGGCGGCCTTCGTGGTGCTCGACGCGTTCCCGGTCGGCCCCACCGGCAAGGTGGACCGTCGCGCGTTGCCCGCGCCCGGCACCGGACGACCCGATCTGACGGTGACGTACGCCGAGCCGGTGTCACCCGGACAGAGCGCGGTCGCCGACATTTTCCGGACCGTGCTGCGGGTGGACGACGTCGGCCTCGACGACCACTTCTTCGACGTCGGCGGCGGTTCCCTGCAGCTTCTGCGGGTGCGGGCGGCGGTCGCGCAGCGGCTCGGCTGCGAACTGAGCATGGCCGAGGTGTTCGGCAACCCGACCGTGCGCGGCCTGAGCGCCGTGGTGCAGGAGAAGACGTCCCGTGCCGGCTGACCTCGTGCTCCTTCCTGACCTCGTCGACGAGACGATCCGCCGCCACCCGGACCGCACCGCCATCGTCTGCGGCGACCAGCGGCTGACCTACGCGCAGCTGGGCGAGCGGGTGGCCGGTCTGTCCGCCCGGCTGCGCGCGGCCGGCGCCGGGCCGGACACCGTGGTGGGCGTCCGGCTGCAGCGGTCGGTCGAGATGGTGGTCGCCGTGCTCGCCGTGACCCGGGCCGGCGCCGCGTACCTGCCGATCGATCCGGACTACCCGGCCGCCCGCATCGAGATGATGCTGAGCGACGCCGGCGCCGAGCTGGTCGTGACGGACGGGGAGGCCATCGTCGGCCCGCCCTCGCCGCCGGCGCTGCCGGTCGCGATCCACCCGGCTGATCTCGCCTACGTCATCTTCACCTCCGGCTCGACCGGCCGGCCCAAGGCGGTGGCCGTGCCGCACGGCGGGCTGGCCAACCGGATCCGCTGGATGCAGGACACCTACCGGCTCGGCGCGGACGACCGGGTGCTGCAGAAGACGCCGTTCACCTTCGACGTGTCGGTGTGGGAGTTCTTCTGGCCGCTGTCGGCCGGCGCGACGCTGGTCCTGGCCCGCCCGGGCGGTCACCGCGACCCCGCCTACCTGGCCGGGGTCATCGAGCGGCACGCGGTCACCACGCTGCACTTCGTGCCGCCCATGCTGGCCGCCTTCCTCGCCGATCCGGGCCTGCGGCCGTGCCCGAGCCTGCGCCGCATCATCTGCAGCGGGCAGGCCCTGCCCGCCGGGCTGGTCCGGAGGGTGGCCGCATGGACGCCGGCGGAGTTGCACAACCTGTACGGACCGACGGAGGCCTCCATCGACGTGACGGCCTGGGCATGCCCGCCCGTGCTGACCGGGGACGTGGTGCCGATCGGCCGGCCCATCGACAACACCCAGACCCTGGTGCTGGACGAGGCGCTGAACCAGGTCGAGTCGGGCGAGCTGTACCTGGCCGGCGCCGGACTGGCCCGCGGCTACCTGGGCCGGGCCGCGCTGACCGCAGACCGGTTCGTGCCCAACCCGTACGGGCCGCCCGGCGACCGCATGTACCGCACCGGCGACCTGGTCCGCTGGGTCGACGGCGAGCTGGACTACCTGGGCCGCGCGGACGACCAGGTCAAGGTGCGCGGCTTCCGGATCGAGCCGGGCGAGGTCGAGGCCGCGCTGGCCGGGCTGCCCGGGGCCGGATCGTGCGCGGTCGTCGCGCGGCCGGCCGGCGACGACAACATCCTGGTCGCCTTCGTCACCGGGCCGGCGGCCGCGGCGGATCTGCGGGCCGGGCTGGCCGGGCAGGTGCCCGCCCACCTGGTGCCGTCGCTGTGGGTGCGGCTGCCCGAGCTGCCCACCGGCGCGCACGGCAAGGTCGACCGGGCCCGGCTGCGGACGATGCCGCTGCCCGCACAGGACGAGCCGGCCGCCGATCGCGGGGTCGCGGCCGAGGCGGTGATGGCGGCGATCTGGTCACGCGTGCTCGGCGTGCCGAAGGTCGGTGTGGACGACCATTTCTTCACCATCGGCGGTGACTCGATCCGTGCGCTCCAGGTGATCGCCGAGGCCCGGAAACAGGGCTGGGACCTGGAGCTGGGCGCGCTCTACGCCAACCCGACCATCGCCGCGCTGGCGGACCGGCGTGCGGACCGGCCGGCGGCCGCCGCGGCGGGCGACGACCTAGCCGGGCGGCTGACGTACCCGTGCTCGGCCGCCCAGCTGGGCATCGTCTACGAGTGCGAGGTCGCCGAGGACCCGACGCTCTACCACGACCTCACCGCGATCCACCTGCGCACGCGGCTCGACGAGGCCGCCCTGCGCCGCGCGCTGGACGCGCTCGCGCGGCGGCACGAGGCCCTGCGCACCTCCTTCGACCTGCTCGGCGAGGAGCCGATGCAGGTCGTGCACCCGGAGGTGTCGATACCGCTGTCGGTCGTGGACCGACCGGCCGGCGCCGATGTCCGCCGGCTCGTGCACGACTGGTGGACGGACGAATGGCAGCACGGGTTCCGGCTCGCGGACGCGCCCTTGATCCGGTGCCACGCCTTCCGGCTCGGCGCGGGCGAGCTGGTGCTGGCCGTGTCCACGCACCACGCGGTGGTCGACGGGTGGAGCTTCTCGCGGTTGATGGTCGAGCTGGTGCGGGCGTACCGGGGCGAACTCGACGGTGCGCCGGCCGGTGAGCCGCCGGTCGCGGCGAGCTATCGCGACTTCGTGGCGGCCGAACGGGCCGCGCTGGAGCGGGACGGCTCACGGGCGTACTGGGAGAAGGTGGTGGCCGGCCTCCCACCGGTCGCCCGTTCCGGCGGACGGCCGCGACCGGTGGCGCGTCCGGCGTTCGACCCGCAGGTGGTGCGGGTGCTGCCCGCGTCGCTGACCCGGCGGCTGCGCGACCGCGCCCGTACGCACGCCTTGCCGATGAAGAGCGTGGCTCTCGCCGCGCACGCCGTGGCGCTGGGCCGGCTCACCGGCCGGCCGGCGGTGGTCACCGGCGTGGTCACCAGCGCCCGGCCGGAGGTGCCGGACGCGGACCGGCTGGTCGGCATGTTCCTCAACTCGCTGCCGATGGGCCTGACCGTCGGCGGGCGCACGATCGCGCAGGTCGCTCGGGAGGCCTTCGACAACGAGGTGGCCGCCACCCCGCACCGGCACTTCCCGCTCACCGAGATCCACGCGATGGCCGGCGGGCCGCCGTTCTCGGTGCTGTTCAACTACACCGACTTCCACGTGCTGGCCGAGCTGTCCGGCGTGGCGGGCTGGTGGACCTCGGACCGCACGCGGTTCCCGATGGTGGTGGAGCTGAACCGGGTGCCTCGCACCGACGAGCTGGAACTGCTGGTGCGCACCGATCCGGCGGCGCTGCCGGACAGCGCCGCGGCGCAGATGGGGGACCTGCTGGCGGACGTGCTCGCGTCGATCGGCGGTGACCGGTGAGCCGCGCGGTGCTACTGGTCGTCTACGACATCGGCAGCCTCGCGCCCACCACGATCGCCGCGCGGGCCGCCGCGAACGACTGCGAGCCCGTCTTCGTCGTGGCGCCCTCCGCGCACACCGACGAGGTGCGTCCGCTGCTCGAGATGCTCGGCCGGGTCGTCCCGGTGGGTCCGTCGCTGGAATCGGACCTGCGCGAACTACGTCCGGACGGCATTCTCACCTTCAGCGAGAGTCAGATCCCCCGCACCGTACGGCTGGCCGCCCTCCTCGGGCTGCGCTGCCACTCGCCCGAGGACCTCCCCGCGATGGTCGACAAGACCGCGCAACGCGCCCGGCTCGCGGCCGCGGGGGTGGACGCCCTGGCGCACCGTCCGATCACGACGGTCGACGGGATCGGCCCGGCCCTCGACGCCGTCGGCCTGCCCTGCATCGTGAAGCCGCAGGTGGGCGCGTCCAGCCGCAACACGTTCCTGGTGACCGACCCGGCGGCCGGGCACGCGGCCATCGCGGCGGTGCTGAGCGACGAAGGGGTCGTGGTGGCCGAGGAGCTGCTGCGCGGGCGGCCCACCGACCGGCCGTGGGGCGACTATCTGGCGGTCGACTGCGTCGCGGACGGCACCGATGTGCGGGTTCACTTCGTCACCGGCAAGTTCGCGCTGGCCACGCCGTTTCGGGAGCGGGCCGGGTACGGGCCACGGCCGGTGGAGGACGCCGCGACGGTCGCGGCGGCGAGCGCGCTGGCCTGCCGGGCGACCGCGGCGCTGGGGATCCGCGGGCTGTCCCACGTCGAGATCAAACTGACCCCGGACGGGCCTCGGGTGATCGAGGTCAACGGGCGGCTCGGCGCCTGGGTCGGCGACCTCGCGGAGCGGTCGGGGTGTACGCCGCCGGCCGACCTGGCGATCCAGGTGGCGCTGGGCCGCCCGGTCGAGGTGAAGCCGCCGGTCGCCGACGGGCCCCTGGTCTATCAGTACCTGATCATTCCGCCGGTGACCGCCACGACCGTACGGGAGATCGGTGACATCGGCCCGCTGACCGGCATCGACGGGGTGCAGCAGGTGAAGGTGCTGGCCCGGCCCGGCGCGTACGTCGGGTGGGAGACCGGTACGGCGGGCGCGGTGGCGATGGTCAGCGGGACCGCGCCCGACCCGCAGGCCCTGGCCGCAACCGTCCGCAGGATCGAGGACGCGGACTGGATCAGGTACTGAGAGGCCCCGCTGCCCGCGTGGGCGGCGGGGCCGTCCTGATCAGTGGCGGGCGACCAGCGGGGCGGCCGTGGTCGTCGGGGGAGCGGTGACCGTCCAGTCCGGGTGGCCCGGCATGGGCGGCGTCTTGGCGTCGTACAGCCACGCCCGCAGGAACGACGTCAGGTTCTGGCCGGACACCCGGGAGGCCAGCGCGATGAAGTCGTCGGTGGAGGCGGAGCGGTCGCGGTACAGCGACACCCAGGCGCGTTCCAGCCGCTGGAACGTGGCGGCGCCGATCTTCTGCTGCAGGGCGTACAGGACGAGCGCCCCGCCGTCGTACACGTTGGGGTTGAACACGTCCCAGATGGAGTCGGCCTTCAGCGGGTGCGCGACCGGGCCGTACCGGGCGCGGTAGGTGTCACCGCGCGCGTAGACCTGCTTGAAGTACTCCTCCAGCGTGTCCACGCCGGCGTACTGCTGGAGCGTGCCGGACTCGTACGCGTAGTTGACCTCGTACCAGGTGGCGTGACCCTCGTTCTGCCAGACGTTGCTCCACTCCCAGGGCGCGACGCTGTCGCCGAACCACTGGTGGGCCAGCTCGTGGGTCAGGATCGGGTTGAGGATGAAGTCCGGGTAGCCGGTGAACGACGTGTCGTACAGCGAGAGGGTCTGGGTCTCCAGCGCGAAGCCCAGGTCGCCGTCGATGATCAGGGACCCGTAGTTCTCGAACGGGTACCGGCCGACCTTGCTCTGCATCCACTGCATCTCGGCGCGCTCGTCGGCCACCTTCGGCAGCAGGGTGTCGGCGAGGCGGGCCGGCACGACGTCGCGGATCGGGATCCCGTCGACCGGCGGGCGGCTGCGCACCACGAAGTCGCCGACGGCGACCTGCACCAGCTCACTGGCCATCGGGTGCGACTCGCGGTACGTCGAGGAGACGTAGCCGCCGTGGGTCCGGGTCCGGACGTGTACGCCGTTGGCCGTGCCCGTCCAGCCGGCCGGGTTGGTCAGCGTGATCGTGTACGTCGCCTTGTCGCGCGGGTGGTCGTTGCTGGGGAACAGCAGGTGCGACGAGGCGGGCTGCCCGGCCAGCACGGTGCCGTCCGGGGTCACCACGAAGCCGACCGGAGCGTTGGCGTCCGGCGCGATCGGGGTGGCGGTGAAGCCCTCGACGCGGACGGTGAAGTGCCGGTGGGCCGCCAGCGACCGGGCGGGCGTGACGATCAGTTCGTCGCCGTCCCGGCTGAACGTCGCCGGCCTGCCGTTGACCGACACCTTGCCGACCGCGTCGCCGCCGAAGTCGAGGTCGAAGCGCGACAGGTTCTGCGTCGCCACCGCGGTGATGGTGACGTCGCCCTTGACCTGCTGCTTCGGGTCCTTCTTGGGGTAGGTCAGGCGCAGATCGTAGTTGCGGACGTCGTACCCGCCGTTGCCCAGCAGCGGATACAGACGGTCACCCAGGCCGGGTGCGCCGGGCGTCGCATGCCCCGAGGCGTACGCGGGATCCGCCGCGACCGCCAGCACACCGCCGAGCCCGAGGACGGCGGCCGAGCCGGCCGCCAGGAGTCGTGATGAAAGGTTGCTTGATACAGCTTTCATGACCGCCGAGCCTAGAACACATTTAGATACCTCGTTATCCCTTTTCCCGTCACCATCGCGTCGCTCCGGGCGCCGGATGCCACATAATCCGGCATGACGGACTTCGCCCGAATCGGGGATCGGCGATGGTCGGGGGAAGGGCGCGGCGTCGAATTCGGAGGGCGGGCCGGGAAGGCCCGCCGGAAATCGGCGGCCGGCGGAGCCGGGTGCTCGGTTGAAGTCGGTGGCCGGGGAGCAGGAAACGGTCACGTCGAGAGCGAGGGCGAACCGGGGAGCCGGGGGGCAGGGAACGGTCGGCGTCGAGATCGAGGGCGAGCCGGGGCCTGGGGAGCCGGGTGCTCGGCCGAATGCCGGCGGTGGGCGAGCGGCGCGCCGGGTGCCGGCTCGGCTCCGCGGGAGGCACGCGGGGAGGCGGGTGCCCGGCTCGGCGGGGGCGGAACCCCGGCAGGGGCGGACCGGGGAGCCAGGTGCCCGGCCGGGGGTGCGGATGACTACTCAGTTAGGCCGCATGGCTTCCGCCGGCTCGAGCTACCCGACCTGGTCAACGCTGACATCGGTGCAGGTCAGCGGCAAGGTTTCGGGGGTAAGTACAGCGCTGTAGTTCGATGCGCGTACCCGTCGAAACCGCTCAGGCGACGCCTCGGCGGTCGGAATGCCGGGGGCGGGTCCAGGCTTGTGGGGCGGTCCAGTGGCGCAGCATGGCGACCAGCCGGAACAGGAAGACCAGGCCGGCCGCGCCGGCGGCGACCACAGGCAGGGGCAGGCTCGTGTGGTGGGCGGCGGCGA
This sequence comes from uncultured Actinoplanes sp., assembly GCF_934643405.1. Taxonomy (GTDB): domain Bacteria; phylum Actinomycetota; class Actinomycetes; order Mycobacteriales; family Micromonosporaceae; genus Actinoplanes. Next base: position 7,117 of record NZ_CAKUCL010000042.1, on the reverse strand, counting down.
TGACGGTCGCGCCGAGGACGGCCGGGACGGCGTACAGATCCGCGTCGACCCGGAGCAGCGCGGGGGTCTCCCGGGCGGTGATGTCGCGCAGCACGCCACCGCCCACGGCCGTGGTGACGCCGAGCAGGGCCGCCCGGATCGGGCCGAGGCCGGCGTCGAGGGCCTTCAGCGTGCCGGTGACCGAGAAGAGACCCGGCCCGGCGGCGTCGGAGACGAGCACCGTGAAGGTCAGCCGCCGGACCAGCGGGTGCGCGAAGAAGGTGACCGCATGCGGGAAGTATCCGCCCGGCCGGGCATACCCTGGGCCGATGGCTTTCCGGATCAAGCGGGTTTACGACGAGGCCTCGCCGGAGGACGGGTATCGCGTGCTGGTCGACCGGCTCTGGCCGCGGGGGATCACCAAGGAGCGGGCCGCCCTCGACCGGTGGGAGAAGGACGTCGCGCCGACCACCGAGCTGCGGCAGTGGTACCACCACCACGAGGACCAGTTCGACGTGTTCGCCGAACGGTATCTCGCCGAGCTGACCGGCAACGAGGCCGTGGACCGGCTGCGTGACCTGCCGCAACCGGTGGTGACGCTGCTGTACAGCGTGCGCGACCCGGTGCACAACCACGCCCGGTTACTCGCCGAATACCTCGCGAAAGGCAAGAAATGATCAGTAAGTGACCTTCCGGGTGAGCACCTGACTCCCGCATGCTCCCGGCTGACCGTGCCGGATCAGCTGAGACGTGGAGTGATGGACGTGGCCGCACCCGTTCGGGTTGCCGTGATCTTCGGCGGGCAGAACACCGAGCATGCCGTCTCGTTGAAGTCGGCGGCGAGCGTGATGCAGTACCTCGACCGGGACCGCTACGAGGTCGTGCCCGTGCGGATCACCACCGAGGGCCGGTGGATCGTCGGGGACGACGCCGCCGGTGAGCCGGACCGGGCGCAGAGCCTCTTCCGGGCGATGGACGCGCTGCGCGGCGTGGACGTGGCCTTCCCCGTCCTGCACGGCCCCTTCGGCGAGGACGGCACGGTTCAGAGCGTGCTCGAGCTCGCCGGTGTCCCGTACGTGGGAAGCGGGGTCCTGGCCAGCGCCGCGTCCATGGACAAGGAGTTCACCAAGAAGATCCTGTCCGCCGACGGCATCGCCGTCGCCGACGGCGTGGTGCTGCGGGAGGGCGAGAGCGCCGACGAGGACAAGAGCGTGCGGCACCTCGGTCTCCCGGTCTTCGTGAAGCCCAGCCGGGGCGGTTCCAGCATCGGCGTCTCCCGCGTCGACGACTGGGCGCAGCTGGACGGGGCCGTCGCCGTGGCCCGCGAGGCGGATTCGAAGATCCTTATCGAGGCGGCGGTGCCCGGGCGGGAGATCGACGTCGGCGTGCTGCAGATGCCCGACGGCGACATCGTCGCGAGCCCGCCGCTGGAGATCCGGGTCGCGAGCGACCACGGCATCTTCGACTACCAGGCCAAGTACGAGCCCGGCATCGTCGAGTTCCTGGTCCCCGCCGACCTGGAGCCGGCCGAGACCAAGACCCTTCAGGAGGAGGCCGTACGGGTCTTCCGCTCGCTGGGGTGCGAGGGCCTGCTCCGCGTCGACTACTTCCTGACCCCCGGCGGCGAGCTCATCGTCAACGAGGTCAACACCATGCCGGGGATGACGGACATGTCGCAGTTCCCCCGCATGTGGCAGGCGGCCGGCACGCCGTACGGCAAGCTCCTGGATCTGATGATCCGGACCGCTCTCAGGTGAGGTCGAGGCCCTGGCTCTCCCGGCGCCACAACAGGTTGTTCAGCACCTCGAGTCCCCGCGCGAGGTGCCGGCGGTACGTGCTGAACGGCAGCCCCAGCCGTTCCGCCGCCGCCTCCTGGGTGGGTGCGGTGCCGAGATACGTCGCGGTCAGCGCCCGGTGCGCCTTGCTCTCCCGGGGATCCTCGCCCATGGCGTCGACGGCTGCGGCCAGTACGGTCCGCAGCCCCTCGGCCCGGTCGGCGTGCGCCTCCGCGGTGGTGACCATCCGGCTGTGCGCCAGCGGATTCTCCGCGAGCAGGTCGGGCCGCCGCCACGCGCGCAACGCGTCCCGCACGGCCGCCTCGAACTCGGGCCGGGGCAGCGGCTCGGCGGCGCCGGCGCCCTCGATCCGGGACCGGACGGCGCCGTCGCGCGCCGGGTCACGCCAGCGCAGCTCGGTGCGGACCGCGTGGCGCAGATAGGCGCGCATGCGCACGCCGTCGCACGACGCGTCGGCGTACGGGAGATCGCAGAGCCATCGGAAGAGCGCGACCGGATCGCCCTCCGCGACCGTCGCCCGCAGCAGCTTCTCGGTGGTGCGCTCCGCGTAGGCGCAGATCTCCAGCGCCTGCCGGTGCGCCGCCGAGGGCAGGTCGCCGATCACCTGCCGCACCAGAGCCTGGGCGACCGCGAGGCGGACGTCATCGTCGTTCCGGCCGGCCGCGACCGCCTCGGCGGCCAGGCGCAACGCCAGCGGGTGACCGCCGGCGAGCTCCAGCACGAACGGCCGGCGGGCCGGCGGCACCGTCGGATCGAGCAGCGTCCCGGCCTCGGCCGTAGTCAGCTCGGGCAGCTCGATGACCCGCAGCACCTCGTGCCAGCCGGGGTCGGCGGTCCATCGCACGCTCGGCGGGGTGCGCCCGGCGAGCACGACCACCGTGCCCACCGGCAGGCCGGGCAGGAACTCCTCGCGCAGCCAGCTGTCGGCGTGCGTCCAGTGCTCGTACTCGTCGAACAGCAGCACCGGGCCCGAGCCGATCGTCATGGGCTGCGCGGCGAGCACCGCGGCGACCACGCCGACCGGGTCGTAGCGATCCATCCGGACGACCGGCCGGCCGGCGCGTTCGGCGTCGGCCGCGTACCGGCGCAGCAGCGCGGTCTTGCCGATGCCACCGGCGCCGTGCAGATAGACGAGAGTGAAAACGGAGTCACCGGTCAGCGCCTGATGGAACGTCTCGATCGCGTCCGCCCGGCCGGCGAACGACCGGTTCCGCGCAAATCGCAGATATTGTTCCAGGCGGGCCACCGAGCCTTCGTTCCCAGCCATGGTCCGCACGGGTTTCCCTTCGTTCACAAATGGGCCGAGCCGAGCCCGGGCCGAGCATAGCCACGGTCGTCGACACAACCGTCTGCCGGTCCGCGAAACCGCAGGTCAGAAGCCTGTCGCTGTGACATCGATTACGAATTGAACCGGCCCTATTCGCGGTACGTGTCGGCCCTATTCCCGGTGGATTCCGGGAAACCAGCACGGTGCGTGACGGAATGGTTGCCGATCGCGGATTGACCAACGAATGGCCTACAAAGTGAGCAGCCGGTCCGGCCATCATGCCCGGAATGTGGATCCCCACCCCCGAGGCGGCCCGGTGACGGCGATGGCCGAGGCCGTCGTCGACCTCAGCGCGATCGCCCGCAACACCCGCCTGCTGGTCGCCACCGCCGGCCCGGTGCTCGGCGTGGTCAAGGCCGGCGGCTTCGGGCACGGCGCGGTGCCGGTGGCCCGTACCGCGTTGGACAGCGGCGCGACGTGGCTCGGTGTCGCCTCCGCGGCCGAGGCGCTCGCGCTGCGGTCGCAGGGCATCACCGCGCCGATCCTGTTCTGGCTGTACCCGCCCTCGGAGACGTTCGAGGAGGTCCTGGCGGCCGGGATCGACGTGTCCGCCGGGACGTGCGACGCCCTGGAGGCGCTGGCCGACGGCGCCGAGCGCACCGGCACGACCGCCCAGGTGCACCTGAAGGTGGACACCGGCATGTCCCGCGGCGGCGCCGTCGCCGACGAGTGGGTTCAGCTGTTCGCCTGGGCGCGCAAGTTCGAGACGACCGGCTCGCTGCACGTGCGCGGGCTGTGGACCCACCTGGCCAACGCCGAGGAGCCGGACGACCCGGGCCTGCGGGCGCAGCTCCGGCAGTTCGCGGTGGCGCGGGAGCTGGCCCGGGCGGCGGGCCTGCGGCCGGACATCGTGCACGCCGGCAACTCGGCCGCGGCCCTGCAACTGCCGGAGGCCCGCTTCGACCTGGTCCGGGTCGGGATCGCGCTCTACGGCGTCGAACCGGTGCCGGGACGCACCTTCGGGCTTCGTCCGGCCATGACCGTACGGGCGCCGATCGTGCTCACCAAGCGGGTGCCGCCCGGCACCGGCGTCTCCTACGGCCCGGACTTCCGCACCGACCGGGAGACCACGCTGGCGCTGGTGCCGCTCGGCTTCGCGGACGGTGTCCCGCGCCGCTCGGCCGGCTGGTTCTCGGTGCGCGGGGTGCGCTGCCCGGTGGCCGGCCGGGTCAGCATGGACCAGGTCGTGCTGGACGTCGGCGACCTGCCGGTGCGGGCCGGCGAGGACGCGGTCATGTTCGGGCCCGGCGACCACGGCGAGCCCACCGCCGCGGACTGGGCGCGCTGGTCGGGCACGAACGCCAACGACATCCTCACCGGCATCGGCGACCGGGTCACCCGTCGTTACGTCGGGGGCCGCTGAAGGACGACCAGCTGCTGCGTCGCGCGGGTCATCGCGACGTAACGGTCGACCGGGTTCCCGACGCCCTCGTCGATCAGCACGACCAGATCGAACTCCAGGCCCTTCGCCAGTTCCGGGGTCAGCGACCGGACGCGGGAGGTCGGCGGGAACGTGGGGTCGCCGATCACACAGGCGATCCCCTCGCGGTGCGAGGCCTCCCACGCCGCCAGGGTCGCCGCCAGCTCCGAGGTGGATCCGTGCCGGACCCCGACGCCGGTGCTGCGGATCGACGCCGGGACGTTCGCGTCCGGCAGCACCGCGCGGATCACCGGCTCGGCCTCGGTCATGACCTCCTGCGGCGTGCGGTAGTTGATGCTCAGCGACGCGACGGTGATGTGCTCCAGCCCGATCCGGCCGAGCCGCTCGCGCCACGACTCGGGGAAGCCGTGCCGGGCCTGGGCGCGGTCGCCGACGATGGTGAAGCTGCGCTCTGGGCAGCGCAGCAGCAGCATCTGCCACTGCGCGTCGGTGAGCTCCTGCGCCTCGTCCACCACGATGTGCGCGAACGGGCCGGCCAGCCGGTCCGGACCGGCGTCGCGCACGGCGCTCTCGTCGACCAGTGACTCGCGCATGTCCCGCCCGATCAGCATGGGCATCACGCCCTCGCCGTCGTCGAACTCGTGCGACGCCAGCAGATCCTCGACCACCCGGGACATCTTCTCGCGCTGGGCAGCCAGGACGGCCTGCTGCTCGCGGGTACGGCGTCCGGCCTCACGGTCGCCGAGACGGTGCCGGGCCGCATCCAGCAGGGGCAGGTCCGCCACGGTCCACGCCCTCGGGTCCGCCCGTTGCAGCGCCCGGACGTCCTCGGCGCTCAGCCAGGGCGCGCACCGGCGCAGGTAGGCCGGCACCGACCACAGATCCGCGACCAGGTCGTCGGCCGCCAGCAGCGGCCAGGCCCGGGTGAACGCCGAGCGCAGCTCGCGGTTGCGCAGCAGCGACCGCCGCAGCAGGCCGGCCGGCTCCTCGCCGTCGTACTTGCCCACCAGGATCGTGACCAGCTCGTCCCAGACCTCGTCGCGTGCCTCGTTGTGCGGCGTCCCGGGCCCCGGCGCCGCGAACGCCTCGGCCCAGTCCTCGCCGCTCAGCCAGATGTCCGCGTCCCCGGTCGTGACCGTCATGCCACGCGCCGGCGGCTCCTCGTAGAACCGCACGGCCGCCTCGATCGCCCCCACCAGGGCCGCCGACGACTTGAGGCGGGCCACGACCGGATCCTCCTCGGCCGTCGCCGCGGTCCCCTCCGGCACGAGGTCGCGCAGCGTGCACGACCGCACGCCGTCCTCGCCGAGGCTGGGCAGCACGTCCTGCACGTACGCGAGGTACGGCTCGTGCGGTCCGACGAACAGCACGCCGCCCCGGCGGTGACCCAGACGCGGATCGGCGTACAGCAGGTACGCGGTGCGGTGCAGGGCGACCACCGTCTTGCCGGTGCCGGGACCGCCGTCGACGACCAGGGCACCGCTCGACCCGGCCCGGATGATGGCGTCCTGGTCGGCCTGGATCGTGCCGAGCACGTCGCGCATCCGCGGCGACCGGTTGCTGCCCAGGCCGGCGATGAACGCGGACTGGTCGTCCAGCGCCGCGGCGTGCCCGCGGAACCCGTCGGCGGTGAACACCTCGTCCCAGTAGTCGGTGACCTTCTCGCCCGTCCACCGGTACCGGCGGCGGCTGGCCAGGCCCATCGGGTTCGCGTGGGTGGCGCCGAAGAACGGCTCGGCCGCGGGCGACCGCCAGTCCAGCAGCAGCCGGCGGCCCTCGTTGTCGGTGAGGCCGAGCCGCCCGACGTACACCGGCTCGCCGCCGTCCGCGGCGACCATGCTGCCCAGGCACAGGTCCAGGCCGAACCGGCGCAGCGCGCGCAGCCGGGCGGACAGCCGGCGGATCTCGGTGTCCCGGTCCAGCGCGCGCCGGCCGATGCCGCCGGGCGAGCGCCGCTCGGCGTCGAGCCGCTCGGACAGCTCCGCGACGGACTCCCGCAGGCCGGCCGAGATGGCCGCGAAATGCTTCTCGTCGTCCGCGATCAGCGCCGGATCGGCCTTGGCGGCGAGCCGCTCGGGCAGGTCGAAGGCGCTGGTGGTCAGCGGTTTCACGCGGTGATCTCCGATCGGATGAGCGCCCGTGCCCGGGTCGCCGGCTTCAGGGCCGTCTCCAGGTCACCACCGATCCCCAGCGCCGCGACCCGCCCGGCCCAGCACGGCTGGTCGCCCCGCTGCGGCACGACCTGAGGGATGCCGGCCGGCGCGGCGGTGGTCGTGGTGCCGGCCCCGAGGGCGCGCCGCGACGACTCCTCGGCGGACGACGGCCTGGTCATCGCGCGCATCGGCGCGCCGAGCGGCACCAGCCGTACGTCAAGCCCGGAAAGGTCCTGGCCGGGCGGTGCACACATCAGCACCTCGGCGCCGAGCCGCCGCAGGCGCCCGGCGATGGAGGTGGCCAACAAAAAACGCACTGAGCGGCTCCTGATGGGGAAGAGTTCTGGCCTGAGCCGACGATTCTGCGGCAGCATCGGGGTCTTGCCGCAAGCCCCGGGGTGCGATATATGTTAGAGGTGGCGGGGAGTGCATTTGCCTCCTTCGCCCTTTTCTTTGCCGGCCCTCCTCCTGCCGGCGCTCG
>NZ_CAKUCL010000041.1 GCF_934643405.1 uncultured Actinoplanes sp. | reverse complement strand
TCGGTGTCTTCGTCGACCAACTCGCCGACGCGTTCGGTCAGGGCGTCACGGAGGTCTTCGTCGACATCGTCGTCGTAGCCCATCTCCATGACCACCATGTTCGGCTCGAAGCCGAACCGGTCCGCCAGGCTGCGTACGCCGTCGGCCTGACCAGCGGTCGCGCTCACTGTCTAAGTCCTCCTAGCAAGAAAAGTCGCTTCAACCTGGGGGTAGTCCACACACTCGCGCGCCCGTGCGCAAGTGGCGCACCGAGTGTGTGGCAATTTACCGCGCCAGCAGGGCATGGGCACCCTGTGTGATGGCATCCTCCCCCACGAGTACCTCCTGCGCGGCCGGACCCAGCGGAATCAGCGAGTCCGCGGACGCGATCCGCCTCGCGGAGCCCACAAAACCGCCGTCCACCAGGGCGGCGAGGATGCCCTCGCCGACTCCGCCGGAGCGCCGGGTCTCGTCGACGATCAGCACCCGGCCGGTGGCGGAGGCCTCCCGGACCAGGTCGGCGGCGGGCAGCGGGCTCAGCCAGCGCAGGTCCACCACTCGGGATCCGTAGCCCTCGCCGGCCAGCCGGGCGGCCGCCCGCAGGGACATCCGCAGCCCGTTGCCGTACGTGAGGATGGTGAGGTCACCGGCGTTGCCGATCGAGTAGGTGCGGGCGCGGCCGATCGGGATGTGCCCGGCGGTCCACTCGGCGGGGCCGGCGTAGGGGGCGAGCCATTCGTTGTCGCCCTGGTCGTAGAGATCACGTTCGTGGTAGAGCGCGATCGGCTCGAGGAAGACGCAGACGCTGCCGTCCGCGGTGGCCGCGGCCAGGCAGGAGCGCAGCATCGGCGCCGCGTCGGACGGACGGGACGGCACCGCCACGACCAGGCCGGGGATGTCCCGCAGCACGGCGACCGAGTTGTCGTTGTGGAAGTGGCCACCGAACGCCTGCTGGTAGGCGAGCCCGGCGATCCGTACGACCATGGGGTTGCGATAGGCCCCCGAGGAGAAGAAGGAGAGCGTGGCCGCCTCGCCGCGCAGCTGGTCCTCGGCATTGTGCAGGTAGGCCAGGTACTGGATCTCGGGCACCGGGAGCAGCCCGTCCAGCCCGGCGCCGAGCGCGAGCCCCAGGATCGTCGTCTCGTCGAGCAGGGTGTCGAAGACCCGGTCGGCGCCGAACCGCTCCTGCAGGCGCTTGGTGACCCCGTAGACGCCGCCCTTGCGCCCCACGTCCTCGCCGAAGACCAGCATGCCGGGGGTGGCGGCGAGCGCGTCGGTGAGCGTCGCGTTGATCGTCTGCGCCAGGGTGAGCGGTCCGCCCTGCTCCGGCAGCTTCCCGCCGAAGGCCTGGCGGCGGGCGGCCGCGCCGGGGCCGAGCGCCCGGGTGGCCGCCTCGGTGATCTCGTGGGCGACGCGCAGCGGGCGGCGCGGTGCGAGCGGCGCGACGATCTCGGCGACCGAGACCAGCTTGGGCTCGCCGAGCACCTCCTCGGCGACCTTGCGGACCTGCCAGCCGATCTCGTCGTACCGGGTGACCACCTCGTCGGTGCTAAGCAGCCCGGCCTGTACGAGCAGGCCGGCGGTGACGATCAGGGGGTCGCGGGCGAGGTCGCGATCGATCTCCTCGGTGGAGCGGTAGGCCGTCTCGGCGTCGGCGCCCGCGTGGCCCATCAGCCGCACGGTGGACAGGTGCAGGACGGCCGGGCGGCGTTCGCGCCGGACATAGCCGACGGCCTCGACCGCGGCGTCGTAGGTGGCGGCCAGGTCGCAACCGTCGGCCGACGTGTATCGCACGCCGGGCCGGGAGCGAAGGGTCGCCGCGGTCCACCCGTCCGGCGAGGGCACGCTGATGCCCAGGCCGTTGTCCTCGCAGACGAGCAGCAGCGGCAGCCGCACGCCGGACTGCTCGAACCAGCCGGCGGCGTTGAGCGCGGCGGTGGCGGCCGCGTGGTTGGCCGAGGCGTCGCCGAACGAGGCGACCGCGACGGCGTCGCGCGGCCAGCGCTGCTGCATCCGGTCCGGCCGGGGGCGGGCCAGCGCGAACGCGAGGCCGACCGCGCGCGGCAGGTGCGAGGCGACGGTCGAGGTGGTCGGGACGATGTTCAGCTCGGCGCTGCCGAAGACCTTGTGGCGCCCGCCGGCGATCGGCTCGCGGGACGACGCGACGACGCCGCGCAGCACGTCGCGGGCGGCGTCGGTGAGGCTCTTGGCGCGGGCACAGAAGAACGCGGCGGAGCGGTAGTGCAGCAGGGCCGGGTCGGTCGGGAGCAGGGCCGCGGCGACCGCCGCGTTGCCCTCGTGGCCGGAGGATCCGATCGTGTAGAAGCCCTCGTTGAAGCTGCGCAGCCAGCGTGCGGCCAGGTCCAGGTGACGGCTGGCCAGCTGGGCGTCGAACAGCTCCAGGGCACGCGTACCGGTGAGAGCCGAGCCGTCCCGGACGGCGTCGCCGGGCGCACGGCGGGCGCCGGGCGCGCTGAGCGCCGACACCGCGTCGCGGAATCGCTCGTCGAGGTTTTGCGGGGTGGTCACGCGACCCAGCATTGCGGACCCGCGCGAGTGCTGCCACGCCTAAAATCAGCAAACCGCTCCGGTACGGCGTGATCCGTGCTCCACTGAAGAAATGATCATGGGGCGCGCCGTCCTGGCGGCGCTGTGGCTGACCTGCACCGCCGCGTTGTTCCTGATCCTGGATCTGTATACGTAGAGACGATCTGTATACGTAGAGACATGCGATCCGAAACCATCACCGTCCGCACCGGCGGCTCCCCTGTCGTCCGGGACATCACCAGCGAGGCCGCCCGGTTCGCCGAGTCCGAAGGGGACGGCCTGCTGCACGTCTTCGTCCCGCACGCGACCGCCGGCCTGGCGATCATCGAGACCGGCGCCGGCTCGGACACCGATCTGCTCGCCGCGATCGACGAGCTGCTGCCCGCCGAGGACCGGTGGCGGCATCGACACGGTTCGACGGGGCACGGGCGGGACCATGTGCTTCCGGCCTGGATCCCGCCGTACGCGACGCTCCCGGTGATCGGCGGGCGGATCGCCCTGGGCACCTGGCAGTCCCTCTGCCTGGTGGACACCAACGGCGACAATCCGACCCGCACGGTACGGTTCTCGTTCCTGCCGGGGTGAGCTCAGAAGAGTCCGGAGTGACCGAAGTTACTGGTCAGTACGTGTGGCCGGAATCGCGTACACGACGGGTAGGCGTGACGATGCCCACCGCGAGGGGGGAAGATAGACGTACCGCCGGTCGACCCACACGATGAGCCGCCCGGTCCCGACACGCGACAAGAGGTTTGCCTGTGGCCACGGAGCGCAAGCGCCCGGTGATCAGCGATGGCCTGCCGAGCCAGCTTCCGGACATCGACCCCGAGGAAACAAACGAGTGGGTCGAGTCCCTCGACGGAGTCATCGACGAACGCGGCGCCAAGAGAGCCCGTTACGTTATGTTGCGCCTGCTCGAGCGGGCCCGTGAGCGACAGGTCGGCGTCCCGCCCCTGACCTCCACGGACTACATCAACACCATCCCGCCGGAGCAGGAACCCTGGTTCCCGGGCGACGAGTTCGTGGAACGGCGCATCCGCGCCTACATCCGGTGGAACGCCGCGATGCTGGTCCACCGCGCCCAGCGGCCGGAGATCGGCGTCGGCGGCCACATCTCGACGTACGCGTCGAGCGCCAGCCTCTACGAGGTCGGCATGAACCACTTCTTCCGGGGCAAGGACCACCCCGGTGGCGGCGACCACATCTTCTACCAGGGCCATGCCTCACCGGGCATGTACGCCCGCGCGTACCTGGAAGGGCGCCTGAGCACCGACCAGCTGGACGGCTTCCGCCAGGAGCTGTCCCACCCGGGCGGCGGCCTCCCGTCGTACCCGCACCCCCGGCTGATGCCGAACTTCTGGGAGTTCCCGACGGTCAGCATGGGTCTCGGCCCGCTGAACGCGATCTACCAGGCCCGCTACAACCGGTACCTGCACAACCGCGGCATCAAGGACACCAGCCAGCAGCGCGTCTGGGCGTTCCTCGGTGACGGCGAGATGGACGAGGTGGAGTCGCTCGGCGCGATCGGCCTGGCCGCCCGCGAGGAGCTGGACAACCTCACCTTCGTCATCAACTGCAACCTGCAGCGCCTGGACGGGCCGGTCCGCGGCAACGGCAAGGTCATCCAGGAGCTGGAGTCGTTCTTCCGCGGCGCCGGCTGGAACGTCATCAAGGTCATCTGGGGCCGGGAGTGGGACCCGCTGCTCGCGGCGGACACCGACGGCGCCCTGGTGAACCTGATGAACGTGACGCCCGACGGCGACTACCAGACGTACAAGGGCGAGTCCGGCGCGTACGTCCGGGAGAACTTCTTCGGTCGTGACCCGCGCACCCGCAAGCTGGTCGAGGGCATGAGCGACGACGAGGTCTGGAACCTCAAGCGGGGCGGCCACGACTACCGCAAGCTGTACGCGGCGTACAAGGCGGCCACCGAGCACACCGGTCAGCCGACCGTGATCCTCGCGAAGACGATCAAGGGCTGGACGCTGGGCTCCCACTTCGAGGCCCGCAACGCGACGCACCAGATGAAGAAGCTGACCCTGGACGACCTCAAGGGCTTCCGGGACCGCCTCTACCTGGACATCAGCGACAAGCAGCTGGAGGAGAACCCCTACCTCCCGCCGTACTTCCACCCCGGCGAGAACTCCGACGAGATCCAGTACATGATCGAGCGCCGGCGTGAGCTGGGCGGCTCGATCCCGTCGCGGCGCACCAAGGCCAAGGCGCTGGCGATCCCGGGGCCCAAGGCGTTCGGCGACGTCAAGCGGGGCAGCGGCAAGCAGAAGGTCGCCACCACGATGGCCTTCGTACGGCTGCTGAAGGACCTCATGAAGGACAAGGAGTTCGGGGCCCGCTGGGTGCCGATCATCCCGGACGAGGCCCGCACCTTCGGCATGGACTCGCTCTTCCCGACCAAGAAGATCTACTCGCCGTTCGGCCAGACCTACACGTCGGTCGACCGGGAGCTCTTCCTGTCGTACAAGGAGGCGACCAACGGCCAGATCCTGCACGAGGGGATCAACGAGGCCGGGTCGACCGCGAGCTTCATCGCCGCCGGCACGTCGTACGCCACGCACGACGAGCCGATGATCCCGCTCTACATCTTCTACTCGATGTTCGGCTTCCAGCGCACGGCCGACGAGCTGTGGGCGGCGGCCGACCAGATGACCCGCGGCTTCCTGCTCGGGGCGACCGCGGGCCGCACCACGCTCAACGGTGAGGGCCTGCAGCACGAGGACGGGCACTCGCTGCTGATCGCGGCGACGAACCCGGCCGTCGTCGCGTACGACCCGGCGTTCGCGTTCGAGATCGCGCACATCGTGGAGAACGGCCTGCACCGCATGTACGGCGAGAAGCAGGAGAACGTCTTCTACTACCTGACGGTCTACAACGAGCCGATCCTCCAGCCGGCCGAGCCGGAGGGTGTCGACGCCGAGGGCATCGTCAAGGGCATCTACCGGTACGCCGAGGCGCCGCAGACCAACGGGCCGAAGGCGCAGATCCTGGCCTCCGGTACGGGCATGCAGTGGGCGATGAAGGCCCAGCAGCTGCTCGCCCAGGACTGGGGCGTGTCCGCCGACGTCTGGTCGGTCACCTCGTGGACCGAGCTGCGCCGCGACGCGGTGGAGGTCGAGGAGCACAACCTGATGCACCCGGGTGACGAGCTGCGCAAGCCGTACATCCAGCGTCGTCTGGAGAGCACCGAGGGCCCGGTCGTCGCGGTCAGCGACTTCATGCGCGCGGTGCCTGACCTGATCGCCCGCTGGGTGCCGAACGACTACACGTCGCTGGGCACCGACGGCTTCGGCATGAGCGACACCCGCCACGCGCTGCGCCGGCACTTCCACGTCGACGCGGAGTCGGTGGCGGTGGCGGTGCTGCGGCAGCTCGCGCTGAGCGGCAAGGTGCCGGCCCACGTGCCGGCCGAGGCCGCCGCGAAGTACGCGATCGACGACGTCAACGCCGCGCCCGTGGGCGAGACCGGCGGCGACAGTTAAGTCGGTCAGTCAGGACGCCGGGTCCCCTCGCGGGGGCCCGGCGTTTCCGTGTCCATGAGGGCCCTCAGGTGGGCGTCGAGCTTGTCGAAGCTGCCCTCCCAGAAGCGCCGGTAGTGGCTCATCCACTCGGTGGCCTCCCGCAGCGGCTCGGCCTCGAGCTTGCACGGGCGCCACTGCGCCTCGCGGCCGCGGGAAATCAGCCCGGCGCGCTCCAGCACCTTGAGGTGTTTCGAGACGGCCGGCAGCGTCATGTCGAACGGCTCGGCGATCTCGTTGACGGTGGCCGGCCCTTCGGCGAGCCGCGCCAGGATCGCCCGGCGCGTCGGATCAGCGAGCGCCGAGAAGATGACACTCAGCTGATCCGTGGCCACGGGTGACATGGTTTCAGGCGGGCTGGTAGGTCAGTACCTCGACGCCGGTCTTCGTGCGCCAGGTCTCCGTCAAGGTCAGGGCGATCTTGGTGCCGTCGTCCCACAGCCGGCGCCCCTCGCCCTGCACCACCGGGTAGATCATGATGCGGTACTCATCGATCAGGTTGTGCCGGGTCAGGTAGTTCACCAGGTCACCACTGCCGTTGATCAGCAAGTTCCCCGGCTGGGTCTTCAGCGCCGTCACCGCCTCGGCGACATCCCCCTCGATGAAGGTCGCGTTCCACTCCGGCGTCGTCAGCGTCGTGGTGGCCACGTGCTTGGGCATCGAGTTCATCTTCACGCCGAAGTGCCCGGTCGCCTCCTCCATCTGCGGCCAGGCGGCCTTGAAGCCCTCGTAGGTCTTGCGGCCGAGCAGCAGCGCGTCGGCCTCCCGGAGGTTGGCGTCCTGCCAGCTGCCCAGCTCGTCGTTGAAGTACGGCCCGCTCCAGGCCGGCTCCTCGAAGACCCCGTCGAGGGTCACGTACTCCACCGCAACGATCTTGCCCATGTCCGCACTCCCCAACTGTTTTACCGCTCGGTTAATTAGCTAGTTGGTAAACTACGCACCGCACACTCCCGAAGTCAACCCCCTTCCCGTACGCCGTGACCCGCCCCGACCGCAGCCACCCCCCGACGCCCCAGCCGCACCCCCCGAAAAGCCGCACCGCCCACAGCACCCACCGCCGCCGCGTGGGGACCTACGCCGCCCCCACGGGCGCGAATCCCCACAGTCGCCGCCCAACCCACTGCGTGGGGACGTACGCCGGCCTCACCGGCGCAAGTCCCCACGCTCGCCGTGCACCCCGCCGCGTGGGGGATCTACGCCGGCAGCACGGGCGCGAATCCCCACAGTCGCCGCCCAACCCACTGCGTGGGACGTACGCCGGCCCCACCGGCGCAAGTCCCCACGCTCGCCGTGCACCCCGCCGCGTGGGGATCTACGCCGGCAGCACGGGCGCAAGTCCCCACAGCTGCCGGCCACCCCGCCGTGTGGGGATCTACGCCGCTCCCACGGGCGGAAATCCCCACACTTGACGAGCCCCGCCGCGTGGGGAGCTACACGGCCCTCACCGGAGCCAGCCCCCGGCGGCTGGCCGCCCCGCTGCGTGGGGAACTGCGCCGGCGCGCCGGCACAAGTGCGGCGAAAAGTCGTTTTCGCGGGTGGACGCAAGGTCGCGTGTTCCTTACGGAGAGCATTGACGTGACTGCATTCCGTAAGCTTCCGAAGTGCCCGGCCGGTTCTCTTTCGCGAGCGACCGGGATCACATAACCTGCGAGCAAATTTCGCGTTTCGAGGAGGCTGGATGGCCGTCGCGCACCGGGTGCCGGCGCTCGCCGAGCCGGTCGAGCCGGTCCGCCGCTCCTGGATAGGCCTGCTCTTCGCCGCGAATCTCGGCCTCTGGATGGCCTTCTTCACGCCGATCCAGGTGCTGCTGCCCGAGCAGATCGCCGATCTCGTCACGCACGACAAGGAGCTGTGGCTGGGCGTCGTCACCGGCGTCGGCGCGCTCGTCGCGATCATCGTGAACCCGGTGGCCGGCGCGCTCAGCGACCGCACCCGGCTCACCGTGTTCGGCCGCCGCTTCGGCCGGCGCCACTGCTGGACGGTGGCCGGCGGTGTCCTCTCGGTGATCTCGCTGTTCGGCCTGGCCGTGGCGCCGAACCTGCTCGCGGTCACGCTCTGGTGGGCCGGCGCCCAGGTCGGCCTCAACGTCATGCTGGCCACGCTGACCGCCGCGGTGCCCGACCGGGTGCCCGTGGCGCAGCGCGGCCTGGTCTCCGGCTGGATCGGCATGCCGCAGGCGCTGGGCCTGGTGATCGGCGCGATCCTGGTGACCGCCGTGGTGACCACCACCGGGCCGGGTTACTCGATCATGGCGATCGGGCTGGCCCTGCTGGTGGCGCCGTTCGTGCTGGTCACGCAGGACGATCCGCTGGGCGACGGCCCCATTCCCCGGACCCGGTGGAAACTCGACCTGCGCGATAACCCCGACTTCGCCTGGGCGTTCGGCACCCGGTTCCTGGTCCAGCTGGGCAACGCGCTCGGCACGCTGTACCTGCTGTACTTCCTCGACGACGCCGTGCACCTGGCCGACCCGGACACCGGCCTGCTGTACATGATCCTGCTCTACACGGTCGGCATGATCGGCACCGCGATGGCCGGCGGCTGGCTCTCCGACCGGATCGGCCGCCGCAAGATCTTCGTGGTCTGGTCCGGCGTGCTGATCACCGTCGCCGCCCTGATGCTGGCCGCCTGGCCCACCTGGACCGTGTCGATGATCGCCGCCTTGCTGTTCGGCGCCGGGTACGGCGTCTACCTGGCCGTCGACACCGCGCTGATCACCCAGGTGCTGCCGGCCGCCACCGACCGCGCCAAGGACCTGGGCGTCATCAACATCGCGACGGCCGCGCCGCAGGTGCTGGGCCCGGTGCTGGCCGCCCCGATCGTCACCCACCTGGGCGGGTACCCGGCCCTGTTCGCCCTGACCGGCATAGTCACGCTGCTCGGGGCCGTGGCGGTGGTGAAGATCCGTTCCGTGCCCTAGGTAGGCTGGTCGGGTGACTGTACGAGTACGCTTCGCCCCTTCCCCGACCGGCATGTTCCACGTCGGCGGCGCCCGCACGGCCCTGCAGAACTGGATCTACGCCCAGCAGCACGAGGGCGTCTTCGTCCTGCGGATCGAGGACACCGACGCTGCCCGTAACCGTCCCGAGTGGACGGAGGGAATCCTGTCGGCCCTCGACTGGCTCGGCATCGAACGCGGCACGTACGAGGGGCCCTACTTCCAGTCGTCCTACGCGGCCGACCAGTTGGCGGCCGCCACCCGGCTGTACGGCGAGGGCAAGGCCTACTACTGCGACTGCAAGCGCGAGGACGTCGTCGCCCGGACCGGGAACACCCACACCGGGTACGACGGCTTCTGCCGCGACCGGGGACTCGGGCCCGGCGAGGGCCGCGCGCTGCGGTTCCGCACCCCGGACGAGGGCGAGACCGTCGTCGTCGACCTCGTCCGCGGCAAGCCCACGTTCGAGAACAAGCTGATCGAGGACTTCGTCATCGCCCGCAGCGACGGGTCGCCGGTGTTCCTGCTGGCCAACGTGGTGGACGACATGAGCATGGACATCACCCACGTGATCCGGGCCGAGGAGCACCTGCCGAACACGCCCAAGCAGCAGCTGCTGTGGGAGGCGCTGGGACACACCCCGCCGATCTGGGCGCACGTGCCGGTCATCGTCAACGAGAAGCGGCAGAAGCTGTCCAAGCGCCGCGACAAGGTGGCCCTGGAGTCGTACCGCGACGAGGGGTACCTCGCCGCCGCGATGAAGAACTACCTGATGCTGCTCGGCTGGGCGCCCTCCGGGGACCGGGAGATCGTGCCGTGGCAGGTCATCGAGGACGAATACCGCCTCGAGGACGTGAACCACGCGTCGGCCTTCTTCGACATCAAGAAGCTGCGGGCGTTCAACGGCGACTACATCCGCGCGCTCGCGCCGGACGAGTTCATCCAGCTGTGCACGCCGTGGCTGACCGGGACGGACACGATCCCGGCCCCGCCGTGGGAGCCGGCGGCGTTCGACGCCGAGGTGTTCACCGCGGTCGCGCCGCTCGCCCAGACCCGGATCGCGGTGCTGTCCGAGATCGTGGAGTACGTCGATTTCTTCTTCCTCGACGAGCCGAGGATCGACGACGCCTCCTGGGCCAAGGCCATGAAGGAGGGTGCGGCCGAGATCCTGGAGGCGACCGTCACCGCGTTCGAGGCGGTGCCGGAATGGTCCGCGGAGCCGCTCAAGGCCGCGCTCGAGGAGGTGGGCCTGGCCCGCGAGCTGAAGCTCGGCAAGACCCAGGCGCCGGTCCGCGTGGCGGTCACCGGGCGCTCGATCGGGCTTCCCCTTTTCGAGTCTCTCGAGGTGCTCGGCCGGGAGAAGACGCTGCGCCGGCTGCGCGAGGCCCGGGCCAAGCTGTAACTCCATACACCCGCCACCCCCTGGTCGGGTATCGCTACCCGTCATTCCGGTAACGAAATCCGCCAGGGAGGTGACCGGCCCCCCAATGCCTTGCCAGGACTGGGTACTATTCGGCCGCTGATCAACGGCCGTCGTCGTCATCGGTCATCCCCAGATGGCTCCAATTCGTCCGGCTCGAGATGCGTCCGGACGTCTGTCCGGGAAGGCTGAAGCCAGTCGGCCGTGTCGCGATTCCACCGTCGCGGCGCGACCAGCGGTGTGCGAAGCCATGTCCACCACGGGGCGGGGAGGCCGGACGATGGTTCGAGGGTCGATCACACGGTTGGTTTCGGCGGCCGGCATGCTGGCGATCGCCGCCGCGCTCGCCGTCGGCCCCGGCACGGCGCAGGCCGCGCCCAAGCCGGCCCCGAAGCCCAGCGGGATCACCATCACCGGCCAGGACATCACCGGCAAGATCGTCATTCAGCAGCAGGACCAGTCCCGGCTCTTCTCCTCGCTGCTGAGCGAGGTCAGCTGGATGGCCACCCCGCCGAAGGGCCAGACCAGCGCCCCCAAGGCCGACAAGCTCGGCCCGAAATACGTGCTGACCGTACTGAACAAGAACCTCCCGGTCCAGGTCTACGAGCTGTTCCCGATGGCCGCCGGCGGTCCCCGGGCACACCGGCCGGCCACGCAGCCGACCGGCAAGAAGATCGACGCCTGGTTCTACGGCCGGCTGACCATGCCGGAGGCGCTGCG
Source organism: uncultured Actinoplanes sp. (assembly GCF_934643405.1). Lineage (GTDB taxonomy): Bacteria > Actinomycetota > Actinomycetes > Mycobacteriales > Micromonosporaceae > Actinoplanes. The sequence goes on along the minus strand of NZ_CAKUCL010000041.1, from coordinate 28,625 downwards.
GATCAGCGGCGTGCCGCTCAAGGCCAAGCCGGACGTGGTCGGCGGCGGCATCGGCGGCGGGGTCGGCCAGGACCTCAACGCCGGCGATATCGACCCGGTCGCCGGGATGAACACCTTCCTCGGCCAGATGCGCCGCCTGCTGCTGCTCAACGGCGCGGTGCTGGCGATCATCCTGACCGGCCTCGCCGGCATCGCCTTCCTGATCCGCCGGAAGATCTAGGGCACCTTCACCCGGAAGTCCGGGCAGCCCGAGGTGCACTTCTCGGCCGGGCCGAAGGCGTCGAACAGCGCCTGACCGGTGGCGACCCGCTCGACCACCTTGCCGCTCAGCGCCGGCTTGCCCTTGGCGGCCCCGGCGTCCCGCCTCCCGGCGGCCATCACCGCGAGCGTCCGGCCGTCGGTGATCCGGCGGGCGATCGTCTGGTGCACCTGGCGGTCGGGGTCCTGCTCGTCGTCGTAGCGGACGAACTCGACGCCCTGGGGTGCCCATTCGGTGTGGGCGCACTCGCCGGGGGCGTCCGGAACCGGGAAGCACAGGTCCTCGGTCACGTGGTAGATCGCCACCTCGACGGTGCCGCGCGACTTGCCGTCCGCGTCCAGCACCGGGTACTTCCGCCAACCGGCGCCGGCCGACGGCGTACCGGGAGAGATCTTGAGCTTTTTCTCCTGGAGAACCGGGGTCAGGACGGCGAGCACGGCGTCCGCCGGTGGGGCGGACGGGGCCGACGAAACGGGCACCGGCGCGGCGATGCGCGGAGCCGGGTCCGGGAGGAAGGTCGTGGCCAGCAGATATCCGGCCACGCCGATCAGGGCGACGGCCCCGCCACCGGACGCGAGCAGCAGGTGCAGCCGGCGTCGCCGTAGCTGGTCGGCCCGCCGGAACACCGTGTCCGTCTCGTCGCCCAGCGGCGGCTCGCCCTCCAGGACCGGCTGGAGCAGGTCGGTCAGCCGCACGTTCATCCGGCCATCGCTGCCTCGGACTCGGCGAGCAGCCTCTCCAGCGCGATCATCCCGGCCCGTTCGTAGGCCGCCACCTGGTCCTCGTCGAGATCGAGCATCGCGCCCGTGGCGTCCACGTCGAACCCGTCCCAGAACCGCAGCACCAGCACGGCCCGGCAGCGCGGCGCGAGCTTGTGCAGCGCGTCCAGCACCAGGATCGACTCGGCGGCCACCCCGGAGGCGCCGGCCGAGGCCACGAAGACGTGCTCGCGGCGGCGGTTGCGGCGGCGGCAGGCCTCCATCAGCTCGGCGTACGCGTACACGTCCGGATCGGCCACGGCGCCGCGCCGCGCATCGGCCACCAGGCGTGCCAGGCAGGCGCGGGTCAGCTCGGTGGCCTGCTGCCAGTCGCCGCACATCAGGAACGCCGAGCGGCGCAACTGCGGCAGGCGGCCGGTCACGAACTTGCGCAGGCCCTCGTCATCGTCGCGGGACATAGACCCTTTATAGGTCGCGAACCGGGGCAAGACGGGCGGAACGCCATCACCCGACCCGAACGGCGACTTCCACCAGCCGTACGAGATCCGCCAGATCGGCCTCGAATTCCTGGTCCCCGGGTTCGCCGTCGCCGTTGCCGGCACCGAAGGCCGGCAGGCCGCCGGTGACCTCCCCGGTCGCGTAGCCCAGCAGGAAGGCCAGCAACATCCGGGCCAGCCGCGGAATGTGGGCCGCGGGCGTCCCGGCGTCGTGCAGGATCGCGCGCAACGCCGCGCCGAGCCAGGACGAACTCGCCGCCGACCGGTTGAGCAGCAGCGGGAACGCCCCCGGATGCTTGGCGGCGAGGGCTCGCACGGCCCGGCCGAGGGCGCGCAGCCGCACCCGCCAGTCGATGTCGCCGCCCGGGACGGATTCCTCGCTCAGCTCCAGATGCAGCAGATCGACCAGGCCGTCGAGCAGCGCGTCCTTTCCGCCGACGTACGGATAGAGGGCCATCGACGTGAGGCCGACCCGCTCGGCGACGGCCCGCATCGACATGGCGGCCAGTCCGCGCTCGTCCACGAGGGCGAGCGCCTGGTCGAGAATGAGGCGTCTCTTGTCGTCCACCGCAACACCGTCTCCGGCGGGACCGCTCCGGTCGATGGGACTCGCCCGCATGCTCACCCGCGCGGGGGAACGCTCGTCAGCACCAGCGTCCCGGCGGTCGTCCACGGCCCGCGGCGCGGCGGCGTGGCCGGACCGCGCCGTGCAGATGGGCACCGGCCCACCCGCGCAACTCCGTGCGGCACCCGACCCGGCTCGGGCCCTGCACCGGCTCGTCCTCTGCCGGCGAGAGCGCCTGGGCGTCCTCGTCCTCCTCCGCACACAGCGGAGCGTCGTCCCGTTCCGGCATCTCGCCTCCCCTCACCTGTCGCGGTCTTTCATCGGCAGCGCACGGCCGGGTATGACCGGTCCGGGCGAGCCTAGGACGACACCCTGCCAGGTCACCGACCGAAATCGCGGCAGGGGCGCACCGCTACTCCGGTCACAAGGGGATAAAGCGCCCAAAAGCCGTATGACCGTCCGGCCCCCTGGCGGGCGGGCGGGGGCATGGCACGCTGAGATCGTGTCCGCCCCGTCGAAGCCCCCACGTGCGGCGAAGCCCCCGCTCGCCGCCACCCTGCGCCGGATCGAGCGCAACGCCGGCGCCCTGGCCACCTCCGCGGTGGCCCGGATGGACGAGACGCTCCCCTGGTTCCGCGCCCTTCCGGCCGATCAACGGTCCTGGGTGATGCTCGTCGCACAGGCCGGTGTGCGGTCGCTGGTCGAGTGGCTGCGCTCGGGCGGCACCGTCGCGGCCACCACCCAGGAGATATCCGACGAGGTCTTCGCCGCCGCACCCCGGGCGCTGGCCCGCTCGATCACGCTGACCCAGACCGTCCAGCTGATCAAGGTGACCATCGACGTGGCCGAGTCCGAGGTCGCCGATCTGGCCGCACACGGCGAGGAGGAGGCCCTGCTCCAGGCCATCCTCAAGTTCAGCCGGGAGATCGCGTTCTCCGCGGCCCGGGTGTACGCCCGTGCGGCCGAGTCCCGCGGCGCCTGGGACGCGCGGCTTCAGGCCCTCCTCGTCGACGCCCTGCTGCGCGGCGACTCCTCCGACGTGCTGGCCAGCCGGGCGGCCGCGCTGGGCTGGGCCGACGCGCCCCCGGTCGCGGTCGTGGTGGGCCGCTCCCCCGGCGGCGACATCACCGCGGTGCTGCACGCCGTCTACCGGGCCGCACGCCGCGCCCGCATCGAGGTGATCGGCGGCGTGCACGGCGACCGGCTCGTCGTGGTCATGGGCGGGGCGGGCGATCCGCTGGCGATCGCCGACGCGCTGGCGGTCAGCTTCGGCGAGGGCCCCGTGGTGGTCGGGCCGGCCGTGCCGTCGCTGGACCAGGCCACCGAGTCGGCCCGGGCGGCGCTGGCCGGCTTCCGGGCGGCCTCGGCGTGGCCGGGCGCGCCGACCCCGGTGGCGGCCGACGATCTGCTGCCCGAGCGGGTGCTGGCCGGGGACATGGACGCGCGGCGGCGGCTGCGGCACGACGCGTACGGGGCGCTGACCCGCGCGGGCGGCGGGCTGATCGAGACGCTGGACGCGTTCTTCGCCAACGGCGGGGTGCTGGAGAGCGCCGCCCGCGAGTTGTTCGTGCACCCCAACACCGTGCGCTACCGGCTGAAAAGGATCGCCGAGGTGACCCGGCTGTCGCCGCTGGACGGCCGCGACGCGTACGCCCTGAGAATGGCATTGACCATCGGCCGCCTCGACCCTGCGACCTGAGTCACCATTCAGGCGACACTAGTGGGACAAATGCGGCCCAAGCGGGACCAGTTGAGGGGTGGGTTGTAGGGTTCCTACAACACGTGTCGTAGGGTTTCGTATCCGCCGCCTACCGCACATCGACGTCACATCCGGAAGAGTCAGGGACGTGCTCGCCGTTCTCTCCCCCGGCCAGGGTTCGCAGAAACCCGGCTTCCTCGCCCCCTGGCTCGATCTTCCCGGTGTCGATGCCCGGCTGCGCTGGTGGTCCGCCCTCGCCGGCGTCGACCTCCTGCACCTCGGCACCCGGGCGGACGCCGACGAGATCAAGGACACCGCCCGCACGCAGCCTCTCCTGGTCGCGGCGACGATGGTGGCCGCCGAGCAGCTCCCGATGCACGACGTCGGCCTCGTGGCCGGGCACAGCATCGGCGAGCTGGGCGCGGCCGCTCTGGCCGGGGTGCTGCCGGCCGAGGCCGCCATCGCCCTCGCCGGGGTGCGGGGCCGCGAGATGGCCGCCGCCTGCGCCCTCGAGCCGACCGGCATGAGCGCCGTGCTCGGCGGCGACCCGGACGAGGTGCTCGCCGTGATCGAGCGCCACGGGCTGTACCCGGCCAACCGCAACAGCGCCGGCCAGGTCGTCGCGGCCGGCCCGGTGGACGCGCTGGCCAAGCTCGCGGCCGAGCCCCCGGCCAAGGCGCGGATCATCGCGCTGCAGGTCGCAGGCGCCTTCCACACCCCGTTCATGGCCCCGGCCGAGGAGGCGCTCGGCGCCATCGCCGGCGGCGTGAGCTTCGCCGACCCGCAGCGCATCCTGCTGTCGAACCTGGACGGATCGGCCGTGGTGCACGGCCGGGAGATGCTCCAGCGCCTGGTCCGCCAGGTCACCGCGCCGGTCCGCTGGGACCTGTGCATGCGCACGCTGAAGGATCTGGGCGTCACCGGCGTCATCGAGCTGCCCCCCGCGGGCACCCTGGCGGGCCTGGTCAAGCGCGAGCTCAAGGGCGAGGGCGCGCCCGAGATCGTCACCCTGAACACGCCGGACGACCTGAGCGCCGCGCGCGACCTCATCGCCCGGCACGGCATGGCACCCAGCCTCGAGCCGGCCCCGCTGTTCCGGGTCGTGGTCGCGGCCAACGCCGGCACCTTCCGCCCGGCCGGCGGGCTCGACGAGGGCCAGGACGTGCGGTCCGGTCAGGTCATCGGGCACGTGCTCACCCGCCAGGGGGAGGTCGAGGTGACCGCGCACGCGGCCGGCGCCCTCACCGAGTGGCTGGCGCACGACGACGACCCGGTCGCCCCCGGCCAGCCGGTCGCCCGCATCGGCGGCCCCCTCCAGTGACCCCCACCCTGTGTACGCCTGAAGGAGCACTTCGATGAGCGCCGGATCCCGCATCGTCGCGATGGGCCACTACCAGCCCTCGCGCGTCGTGACCAATGACGACCTGGCCAGCACGATCGACACCAACGACGCGTGGATCAAGGACCGGGTGGGCATCTCGGAGCGGCGCATCGCCGACGCCGAGACGGTGGCGGACATGGCCACCTACGCCGCGGAGAAGGCGCTCGCCGGCTCCGGCCTCAGCGCCGCCGACATCGACCTGGTCACCGTCGCCACCTGCTCGTCGATCGACCGCTGCCCGAACGTGGCCACCCGGGTCGCGGCCCGGCTCGGCATCACCGCCCCGGCGGCGTACGACCTGAACACCGCGTGCTCCGGCTTCTCGTACGCCCTGGGCACCGCCGACCACGCGATCCGGGCCGGCGCGGCGCGCAACGCCATCGTGATCGGCGCCGAGAAGCTCTCCGACGTCACCGACTGGACCGACCGCACCACCGCGGTCCTGTTCGGCGACGGCGCCGGCGCGGCCGTGGTCTCCGCGGTCCCCGACGGCGAGCAGGCCGGCATCGGCCCGGTGCTCTGGGGTTCCGCCCCGGACAAGGGCGACGTGCTGCGCATCGAGGGCTGGCAGCCCTACATCCAGCAGGAGGGCCAGATCGTCTTCCGCTGGGCCACCACCGCGCTCGCCCCGTTCGCCCTCGAGGCGTGCGCCAAGGCCGGGGTCGACCCGTCGGAGCTGGCCGCCTTCGTGCCGCACCAGGCGAACACCCGGATCATCGACGGCATCGTCAAGCGTCTGGGCCTCGGCCCGGACGTGGTCGTCGCCAAGGACCTGATCGAGTCCGGCAACACCTCCGCGGCCAGTGTGCCGCTGGCCCTGTCCAAGCTGGTCGAGCGACGCGAGGTGCCCTCCGGCGCCCCGGTCCTGCTCTTCGGCTTCGGCGGCGGCCTCACCTACGCCGGTCAGGTCGTCCGCTGTCCCTGACGGCCCGGCCTGTCCCCAGCGAAACCCACCATTGAGAGGAAGCACCAGAAAATGGCAACTCGCGAAGAGATCACCTCCGGCCTCGCCGAGATCCTCGAGGAGGTCGCCGGGGTGAACCCGGACGACGTCGCCGAGGGTAAGTCCTTCACCGACGACCTGGACGTCGACTCGCTGTCCATGGTCGAGGTCGTGGTGGCGGCCGAGGAGAAGTTCGGCGTCAAGATCCCGGACAACGAGGTGCAGAACCTCAAGACCGTCGGGGACGCCGTCACCTACATCGAGGCGAACCACTGACATGAGCAACGTCGACGTCGTCGTCACCGGGCTCGGCGCGACGACCCCGCTCGGCGGGGACGTCGCGTCCACCTGGGACGCCATGCTCAACGGCCGCTCCGGGGTGAGCCGACTCACCACGGAGTGGGCCGAGCAGCTCACTGTCAAGATCGCGGCGCAGCTGAAGGTGGACCCGTCCGAGGTCATCGAGCGGGTCCGGATGCGCCGCCTGGATCGTTCCGAGGCGATCGCCTTGATCGCCGCCAAGCAGGCCTGGGCCGACTCCGGCCTCGAGGACGCGGGGCTGGACAAGGAGCGCCTGGCGGTCAGCTTCGGCAGCGGCATCGGGGGCGCGACCACCCTGCTCAACCAGGACGACATCCTGGAGGAGTCCGGGCAGCGCAAGGTCAGCCCGCACACGGTGCCGATGCTCATGCCCAACGGGCCGGCGGCCTGGGTCGGCATCGACCTGCAGGCGCGGGCCGGGGTGCACGCCATGGCCAGCGCCTGCGCGACCGGCGCCGAGGCCATGTCGCTCGGCCTGGACATCATCCGCTCCGGCCGGGCCGACGTGGTCGTGGCCGGCGGCACCGAGGCGGTGATCCACCCGCTGCCGTTCGCCGGGTTCGCCAACATGCGCGCCATGTCGACGCGCAACGACGAGCCGGAGAAGGCCTCGCGTCCCTGGGACAAGGGGCGCGACGGGTTCGTCTTCGGCGAGGGCGCCGGCGCGATCGTGCTGGAGCGGGCCGAGCACGCGAGGGCCCGCGGCGCGCGGATCTACGCGCGGCTGGCCGGTGCCGGCATCACCTCCGACGGCTTCGACATCGTCCAGCCCGACCCGGAGTGCAAGGGCGGCATCCGTGCGATGACCAAGGCGATCCAGGACGCCGGTCTGACCGGTGCCGACATCGTCCACGTCAACGCGCACGCCACCTCCACCCCGGCCGGTGACATGGGCGAGATCGTCGGCATCAAGGCCGCGATCGGCACCCACCCGGTGATCACCTCGACCAAGTCGATGTCCGGTCACCTGCTGGGCGCCGCCGGCGCGCTGGAGTCGATCGCCACCATTCTGGCGATCCGCGACAGCGTGGTGCCGCCGACGATCAACCTGGACGACCCGGACGAGCGCCTCGACCTGGACGTGGCGGCGCACAAGGCCCGCCCGCTCGACATCGGAGCGGCGATGAACAACTCGTTCGGTTTCGGTGGCCACAACGTGGCGCTGGTGTTCACCCGCGCCTGAGCCCTTCCCGCGGGAGCCCTCGCGCGAGCCCATCGCGCGGGAGCCCTTCGCGCCTGAGCCCTTCGCGCCTGAGCCCTTCGCGCACGAGTCTGGAGAACCCCGTGACCACCACCTCATCCGGAACCGCCTCGGCGGACGTCGACCATCGGGATCCCGAGCTTCGGCTTCGCCACCTGTTCGACCGGGGCACGCTGCGGCTGCTGACCCCGAAGGACGACTCGGGCGTGCTCTACGCCCGGGGCGAGGTCGACGGGACGCCGGCGATCGCGTTCGCGACCGACGGCACCCGGATGGGTGGTGCCATGGGGGTCGAGGGCTGCCGGCACGTGGTGGCGGCGATCGACACCGCCGTCCGGGAGCGGGTTCCGGTCGTCGGCCTGTGGCACTCCGGCGGCGCGCGCCTGGCCGAGGGCGTGGTGGCGCTGGACGGCGTCGGCCAGGTCTTCGCGGCGATGGTGCGCGCTTCCGGGCACGTACCGCAGATCTCGGTCGTCCTCGGCCCGGCGGCCGGGGGTGCGGCGTACGGTCCGGCCCTCACCGACATCGTGATCATGAGCAAGGCCGGGCGCATCTTCGTGACCGGTCCCGAGGTGGTCCGCAGCGTCACCGGTGAGCAGGTCGACATGGAGCGTCTGGGCGGTCCCGAGCCGCACGGGCGCCGGTCCGGCGTCGTCCACATCACCACCAAGGACGACGAGTCGGCGCTGACCGAGGCGCGCAAGCTGGTGGCGCTGCTCGGCCACCAGGGCCGTCTCTCCCCGGCCGACGTGGCGCACGACGACGGCACGCACGACCTGACCGCGGCCATGCCGGCCGAGTCGAACCGCGCGTACGACGTGAAGCCGATGGTCAAGGCCCTGCTCGACGAGCCGGGCGTGGAACTGCACGCCAAGTGGGCGCCGAACGTGGTCACCACCCTGGGCCGCTTCGCCGGTCGCACGGTCGGCGTGATCGCGAACAACCCGCTGCGCCTGGGTGGCTGTCTCGACGCGTCCAGCGCCGAGAAGGCGGCCCGGTTCGTGCGCATGTGCGACGCGTTCGGGGTGCCGCTGATCGTGCTGGTCGACGTCCCCGGATACCTGCCCGGCCTGGGCCAGGAATGGGACGGCGTGGTGCGCCGCGGCGCCAAGCTGCTGCACGCCTTCGCCGAGGCCGTGGTCCCCCGGGTCACCCTGGTGACCCGCAAGTCGTTCGGTGGCGCGTACATCGCGATGAACTCCCGCTCGCTCGGCGCCACCGCGGTGTTCGCCTGGCCGGACGCCGAGATCGCCGTGATGGGCGCGAGCGCCGCGGTGAACATCTTGCACCGCAAGCGGCTGGCGGCGGCCCCGCCGGAGGAGCGTGAGGCCCTGCGCGAGCAGCTGATCCAGGAGCAGACGACGGTGGCCGGCGGCGTCGGCCGGGCGCTGGAGATCGGCGTGGTCGACGACATGATCAAGCCGGCGGACACGCGGCGCCGGATCGCTGAGGCGCTGGCCGCGGCGCCGGCGGCTCGCGGGGCGCACGGCAACATCCCGCTCTGATCCGCACGTGCGAACGCCCGGCCTCTCGACGAGGCCGGGCGTTCGTCGTTTCAGCAGGCCGTACGGGGCAGGCCGGGCACCGCCACGGGCGACTTCCCGGGCGCCTTCGCCTTGCCGGCGATCACCGCGGCCGCGGCGGTCAGCGAGAGCTTGCTCGACGAGTACGTGGCGACCAGCACCGGTGACTTGGCCTCGCCGAGCAGGTACGGCGTGTCCATCATGACGGTCACGGCCGCCTTCGGATCCAGGTCGGCGGTCTTGTCCCCGTACCCGGCGAGCCGGATGACCGCACCACCCGTCTCCTGCACCGCAACGCCCTGCGCCCGCAGCGCCCGGACGAGGTTCGCCTTGGCGGTCTCCCGCGCCGCGGGTGCGGTGACCGTGACCGGACCGCTCACCAGCGGGCCCGTGCACCGGCCACGCAGCACGGTGACCGAGGCGGCGTCCAGCGCGCCGACCGCCCGCTGATGCTCCGGCGCGCCGACCACGGCCAGGTCCGGGCGGGGTTTCGCGGCGGTGCGGAACTTGAGCGTCAGGATGCGGGTCACCGCCTCCACCAGGCGTTCCCGCTTGAGCGTGCCGTCCCGCAGGGCCGTGACGATGCCGTCGCGCGCGGCGGCGATGTCCGGCGGCATCAGCAGCATGTCGTTGCCGGCGTTCAGCGCGCGGACGGCGGCCTCCCCCGGCGGCCACTTCAGGGCGGGCGGCATGTTCATGGCGTCGGTGATGGCGACACCGTCAAACCCCATTTGCGTACGCAACTCGTCCGTCATCACTTTGCGGGAGAAAGTCGCGGGTACACCGTTGTCGAGTGACCGCACATCCAGATGCCCCGACATGACCACGCCGGCGCCCGCGTCGATCCCGGCCTGGAACGGTGGCCGGTCCTGTCGCTCCCAGGACGCCCTGGTTTGCGCGACCACGGGCAGGCTGTCGTGGCTGTCCCCACTGGTGTGCCCGTGCCCCGGGAAGTGCTTGAGCCCGGCCGCCACCCCGGCCGTCTCGAGCCCGCGCACCGCCGCGCCGACCTGGGCCGCGTTGGCGGTGGCGTCGGCGCCGAACGACCGCGAGCCGATCACCGTGTTGGCCGGCGGCCCGAGGGTGTCGGCGACCGGTGCGAAGTCGACGGTGATGCCCATGGCGGCCAGTTCCTCGCCGGCGGCGTGCCAGGCCTTCTCGGTGAGGTCCGGCTTGCCCGCGGCGCCGGCGGCCATCGCGGCGGGCAGCAGGGTCACGTCCTTGGTCACCCGGGTGACCACGCCGTACTCCTGGTCGGTGCCGATCATCAGCGGGACCGCGACCGGCAGCTGTCGGGCCGCCTCCTGCAGGCCGTCGGTGAGCGCGCGGACCTGGCGCGGATCCTCCACGTTGGTCGTGGGGTTGGTGGCGCCGGTCGGGTCGTCCGCGGCGAAGCCGACCAGGATCATTCCGCCCAGATGGAACTTGGTGACCATTTCGGCAGGGGTGTCCACACCGGCCAGGGCCTGGTTCCCCGCCGCGGACGCCTTGTCCACGGTGGTCGCCGAGCTGCCGTACGCGTACGGCATGAGCACCTGCCCGGCGAGGTCGGCATCGGACATCGCGGCGACGGCCTCGGCGGGCGTCTTCGCGACGGTGCGTGACGCTGACCGCGGGGTGCTCGCGCTGGGTGAGGGAGCCTGCGGTGACTTGTCGTCACCGCAGGCAATCGTGGCGGAGAGCAGGAGCAGGCATAGAGCGACGCGAAAGGACCTCGGCACGAAGGCCATCCAACCAGTACGGCGCTCGCGCTTTCAGCCCACCCGGCCGCTCCCCCGCCCAGCCGCGAGCTCGCCCCCGCCGACCCTGGGCGCCTGCCCCGGCCCGGCGGGCGCCTGCCTCAGCCCACCCGGGTCAGCAGCGTGACCGGCGCCCCGTCCCCGGCGTATCGGTAGGGCTCCAGTTCGGCGTCCCACGCCGTACCGAGCGCCTTGTCCAGGGCATGGGAAAGAGCCTCCGGCGCCCGCGCGGAGGCCATGATCGCTCGCAACCGGTCCTCGCCGATCTGGATGTCCCCCGACGCGCCCATGATCCCGTGGAACAGCCCGCGGCCCGGCACGTGCATGAAACGTTCACCGTCGACGCCGGGACTCGGTTCCTCGGTTACCTCGAAACGGATCATGGGCCACTGCCGGAGGGCAGCAGCCAGTTCGGCGCCAGTACCGGACCGGCCGGTCCAGCTGCATTCGGCCCGCCGCATGCCGGGATCAACCGGCTGGGCGGTCCACTGCAGATTGACCGGCGCAGTGAGTACGCGCGCGATCGCCCACTCGACGTGCTGGCACACGGCGAGTGGAGTCGAGTGGACGTATACGACGCCACACGTTGGCACGGTGACCTCCCGGAGACCGAGGTGCGTCTTCCCCTACGACCTCGACCGCGGTTGATCGTGTCCCATGATGCCGGGTGGTACTGATGGTGCGCCAGAGAATCGGCAACATCGACATCGGAACTGGCGTAGTGGCCTACCCTGCACAACGGCTGGACCTGCTCGGACGGCACGGTCCCGGGGGCATCGTGTAGAGTTGCTACGGCCTTTTTTCTGCTTTCTCAAGGAGTACCGCCGTGGCGAGCAACACCTCAAAGACCGCCCGCGCATCAGTCCGCGCCGGCCAGGGATCGGGCGGCGCCCTCAGCGTGCTCGGCGAGTACAAGTACCTCATTCCGCTCGCCAACGGCCGCTTCGCGTACGTGCGCAACCTGACCAACGGCAAGACCGCGCACCTCAAGACCGACTCCGACGCTTTCATCGAGGAGATCCGGTCGCTGGCCGCCGCCGGTCACGGTGCCAAGATCCGGGCTGAGCTGGAGGCCCTGGCCGCCGCCCACCCGCAGGACGGCTGGAACAACACCGAGAAGCGCCTCGCCGACGCGGGCGTCTTCGAGAGCTGAGTTCCGCTCACCGATCGACGAAAAGGCGTCTCCGGGCCGTGCCCGGAGACGCCTTTTTCGCACGTTCCACCGATCTTCGCACCCGAGATCACGCGGGCACGACAGCGACAAAGCCGACAATACGGCCGCAGCTTTCCTGCCCGTACGCCGCCTTTGCGCCCCGTATGTCCCACGCCGGCTCCCGGGCGGCGGCCTGCGGCAACCCCGGGGCAGGGCGGGGTCGCTTTCGTTCCGGGCGGTCAACCGGGGCCGCCCGGTGCCCGCCGGCGGCGTTACGGGAGCAGGTCCACCGCGCCGGTGTCCAGGTCGTAGACGGCGCCGACCACGTCGACCCGGCCGGCCGCGACGGCATCGGCCACCACGTCGATCGTGTGCATCCGGCGGACCGTGCGGCCCACGTGAGCCCGCATCGCCTTCTCCGGCGCGTCCTGGTCGTCGATCCCCACCGCCCGCACCGCGGGGGCGATCTCGTCCACCAGGTAGCCGATGTCGCCGGCCGGGTGCTCGTCGCTGCGCAGCGCGGACACCGTCGCCGCCACCGCGCCGCAGCGCTTGTGGCCCAGGACCATCACCAGCGGCACGCCCAGCTGCGCCACGGCGAAGCCGACCGAGCCCAGCACCGCCCGGTCCACGACGTGCGCGCCCGACCGCACCACGCAGATCGAGCCGAAGGTCTGGTCGAAGATCGCCTCCAACGGGACCCGGGAGTCGATGCAGCCGATGACCACAGCGTGCGGCTGCTGACCGCCCGAGGCGGCCGCGGCGGCGGAGACCCGGTGGCCGTGCTCGGGGCGCCCGCTCACGAAGCGTTTGTTCCCCGCGACCAGTTCGGCGAGGGCGTCCGCGGCGGTGGTGATCGGCGGCGCCGGGCTGGCTTCGGGATGCGTCGTCATACGACCGATTCTCGCCGAAACCGGGTTCTGGAACAGCCAGTGCGAGCCAAGTCACGTTTTGGGAGCAACCGGGCATCGCGATGATCCATTTAACAGGGTGGCAATCTCGTCGATCACGAGTGATGCTAATTACCCGTGGGTACAACGGGGCCCTGCGAATGTGCGGAGGTGCCCATGTCCGAGCGATCGGAGCTCACCACGACCGATGGTGTACGCCTTCGGGTCGAGACCCACGGCCCGGCGGACGCACCGGTCACCGTCGTGCTGCTGCACGGCTGGTGCCTGGACCGGCGCACGTGGCACCACCAGGTCGCGGCCCTGCGTTCCACCGGCGCCCGGGTCGTCGCCTACGACACCCGCGGGCACGGCCGCTCCGGCTCGACCGCCCTGCGGTCCGCCACGCTCAGGCAACTGGGCGACGACCTGGCCGAGGTCATCCGGCGGTACGCACCGAGCGGGCCGATCGTGCTGGCGGGTCACTCGATGGGCGGCATGACCATCATGGAGTACGCCCACGCACACCGCCGGCAGTTCGCCGACCGCGTGGCCGGCCTGCTGTTCATCTCGACCACGGCCGAGGGGCACACCCACACCCGGTACGGGCTGCCGCCGCGCGTCGCCCCGCTGATGCGCGCCGGGGAGACGATCGGCGCGGGCCTGCTCGCCCGGTCCGGTCCGTGGCGCCCGCACCGGGTCGTCCTGCCGGCGCTGCGGCCGGCGCTGCGCTGGCTGCTGTTCGGCGACGACTACGACGAGGCCGCCCTGCAGACGACCATCCGCTGCGTGGGCCGCGCCTCGCTCCGCTCGATCGGCGGTTTCCGCGCCTCGATCGGCGCCCAGCAGCGCCTGGACACCCTCGCCGAACTGGGCGACGTCCCGGCCGCGGTGCTGGTCGGCGACCGCGACCGGCTGACCCCACCGGCCTGCGCTCAGTCGATCGCCGACGCGCTGCCCGGCGCCCACCTGACCGTGTATCCGGGCGCCGGCCACATGCTGCCGCTGGAACGCCACACCGACGTGTCGGACACCTTGGTGAAGATCACCAAGCGGGCCATGACGGTGAGCCGCACCAGGCTCGACAAGGCCGCGTGAGTCCTAGCTCAGCGACTTCGCCAGAGCGTTCAGGAGTTCCTCGGTCCCCTGGCGGCGCTGGTCCGGGGTGTCCAGGCCGTCGAGGTAGACGCCCTGCTCGACCACCGTGAAGTCGGTGCCGCCGCCGGCCGCGCGCACCTCGATCGTGGCCACCGAGACCGAGATCCGCCGGCCGTTCATGGTCATCTCGTAGGTGTAGACGATCCGCTCGTCCGGGACGATGTCCGTGTAGGTGGCGGTGTAGCCGATGCGGGTGCCGTCGCCGAAGACGGACACCAGGTTCTCCCGGCCCCCCTCCCGGAAGTCGAACTCGACGTCCTCCCGCTTCATCTCGGCCGGGCCGCCGAACCACTTCTCCTTGGCCGCCGGGTCGGCGAACGCCCGGAACACCCGGGCCGGCGCGGCGTCGAAGTGACGGTCGATGCGGAACGTGTCGTGCAGGGTGGAACGAGCAGTCATCACTGATCCCCTTCGGAGTTGAGGTACGTCTCGAGACGATCGAGCCTGCGCTCCCATCCGGCCCGGCGGTCCGCGATCCACTTCTCGGCCTGCTGGAGCACCGCGGGCTCGAGACGGCACGTCCGTACGCGACCGCTCTTCTCCGACCGCACCAGACCGCTGTCCTCCAGCACGCGCAGGTGTTGCAGCACCGCGGGCAGCGACATCGTCAGCGGCGCGGCCAGTTCCTTGACGGTGGCCGGGCCGCGGCTCAGCCGGTCGACCATGGTCCGGCGGCTGCCGTCGGCGAGGGCCGCGAACATCAGGTCGAGAGAGGGCGAATGGTTAAGCACATGCTTAAGTATTGGCGCCGCACAGCGTATGTCAAGACGGGAATATGCCCCGGGCAAGACGGAGACGCCGCCGAAGGAGTAAGTTCGAGTGCTCCCTTTTCCGCGAGCACGCAGCGCGAACGCGTGCACCGGGGCGCACGAAAGTGAGATTTCACCAAGTTGAGCGACGCCACCGTCCGGGAACAGGAGATTGCGGTCGAGCAGCAGCACGTCGACCGGGTCTACGCCCGGCTCGCCGAGCTGCGCCGTGACGCCTCGCGGGCCGAGAAGGAGGGCTACCGGCTGGCCGGCGTGGGCACCTTCGGCGCTCTGGTCGAGCGCGACGCGATGGTCTTCCACCAGGCCCGTCGCCGGCACGCGCTGGACACCGAGTACGAGGGGCTGGTCTTCGGCCGGCTCGACCTCACCACCGGCGCCACCCACTACGTCGGCCGCATGGGCATCCGCGACGAGTCCTCGCAGCCGCTGCTGGTCGACTGGCGCGCGCCCGCCGCCGCGGCGTTCTACCGGGCCACCGCGGCCGAGCCGCTCGGCGTGGTGCGGCGCCGGATGATCCAGTCCAGCGGGGAGACGGTCACCGGGATCGAGGACGACCTGCTCGACCCGGACGCGGCGCCCGCGGGCATGCGCGTGGTCGGCGACGGCGCGCTGCTGGCGAGCCTGTCCAAGGCCACCGGGCGGGGCATGCGGGACATCGTCGCGACCATCCAGCGGGAACAGGACGAGGCGATCCGCTCCCCCGCCTCCGGGGTGACGATCGTGACCGGCGGCCCGGGCACCGGCAAGACGGCCGTGGCGCTGCACCGCGCGGCGTACCTGCTGTACTCCGACCGCAACCGGTTCGCCGGCGGCGGGATCCTGGTGGTCGGCCCGTCCGGCGTCTTCGTCGAGTACATCGCCACCGTGCTGCCGTCGCTGGGCGAGGACACGGCGACGCTGCGCTCGCTCGGTTCGCTGGTCGCCGGCTACGACGCGACCCGGGTCGACACGGGAGACGTCGCCGCGATCAAGGGCTCGCTGCGGATGCGGCGGGTGCTGGAACGCGCCTCGCACGACGCGGTGCCCGGCGGTCCGCAGGAGTTGCGCCTGCTCTACCGCGGCGCGCTGCTGCGGCTGGACAGCGGCGAGCTGGACAAGATCCGGCGTTCGGCGCTGCCCCGTGGCGCCCGGCGCAACGAGGTCCGGGGCGCCGGCTTCGACCGGCTCTTCGACGCTCTCTGGGCCCAGGCGCGGCAGCAGAAGATCACCGGCCTGCCGGAGAAGCCGGACTTCGAGGCGGAGCTGGCCGACCGGTCCGACTTCCGCGAGTTCCTCAAGGCGTGGTGGCCCCGTCTGACGCCCCTGCGTGTCCTGCGCTGGTTCGCCGATCCCGCGCGGCTCCGGGCGTACGCGAACGGGCTTTTGTCCCGTCAGGAGATCGCCACGCTGCAGGGCTCGTTCGACGGGCTCGCGCAGGACGGGCCGACCATCGCCGACGTGGCGCTGCTCGACGAGCTCGACGAGCTGATGGGCCGGCCCCGGCAGCCGTCGAAGAAGACCAGGAACCCCTTCCACGTACGGGACGGGGTGCAGGAGGTCTCCACCTACGCGGACCGGCAGGCGGCAGCCCGTGCGCAGCAGGTGATCCGCGACGACGACTACCGCGACTACGCGCACGTGGTGGTCGACGAGTCGCAGGACGTGTCGCCGATGCAGTGGCGGATGATCGGGCGTCGTGGCCAGTACGCGTCGTGGACGATCGTCGGCGACCCGGCCCAGACCGCCTGGGCCGGGGACGCCGCCGAGCTGGAGCGGGCCCGCGACCGTGCGCTGGGATCTCGCAAGCGCAACAGCTACGCGCTCACCACGAACTACCGGAACTCCTCGGAGATCTTCGCGGTGGCCGCCTCGGTGATCCGCACGATCATGCCGGACCTGCCGCTGCCGAGGGCCGTGCGCAGCACCGGGGTGGAACCGGTCGACCTGGTCACCGAGGCGGACGGCCTGCCCACGGTGGTGCGCGAGCTGGCCGAGAAGCAGCTGGCCGACGTGGACGGGACGATCGGGGTGATCACGCCGGTGCCGCGGCGCGACGAGATGGCGGGATGGGTGGCCGGTCTGCCGGACCGGGTCCAGGTGGTCACGGCGCTGGAGGCCAAGGGCATGGAGTACGACTCCGTGGTGCTGGTCGAGCCGGGCACGCTCACCAAGGACCCCGCCGGGATCCGCACCCTTTACGTCGCCCTCTCCCGGGCCACCCAGCGCCTGACCACGGTCGGCACCGACCGGCACTGGCACCCCTGACGGGTTACGGGATCGGCACGCCGACCGCGTTGTACGGCGTGGTCGGCGTCGGCGGGGTGGTGAACCGCGCGTTCGGCAGGTAGAAGCGCTTGCCGTACTCGGCGATCGTGGTGGGCACGTCGAAGCGCTTGCTGGTAGTGCGGGAGACGACCTTGCCCTTGGTCGCGTCCCCGTTCAGCTCGACCTTCGCGATCACGTTGTCCTGGTTCTGCACGACGTAGAGGGTCCGGCCGCGCAGCCACAGGCCGTCACCGTTCTTGACGTTGTCCCGGCCCAGGTCGATCTCGGTGGTGCGGCCGCCGTACGTGGTCTTGAACAGCTTGCCGGTGTTGGTCTGCACGACGATCAGGCCGTGCCGGTCCGGCGTGGGCGCGATGCCGTTGGCGTTGTTGCCGGTGGTGTACTTGATGTCCCCGCGCAGCGGCACGCGTTCCGCCTTGCCCGGGAGGCTGCCGTGCTTGCCGAGCGGCAGCTTGAACAGCACCGGGTTGGTCGAGTCGGTGTACCAGGCAGCGCCGCCGGTCAGCACGACGTCGTTGATGAAGGACGGGACGGACTGCAATGTGTACGAGCGCAGCACCTTGCCCGACCGCACGTCGATCACCCGGGCGTTGCCGCCGGAGCCGCCGGACACGAAGAGGCGGTCGCGATATCCAGATTGAGGCCGAGCGACTGGGTGCCCGGGCCCTGGCTGATCACTTTGCCCTTCCCGGTGCGCAGGCTGACCCGGTAGATGTCGCCGTCGACGCGGGAGCCGAAGTACGCGTACGGCGCGTCGCCGATGGCGATGCCCTCGGGCTGGAATCCGTTGGGCAGGTGGAGGGTGGTGGGCGCCCGATCGGCGGAATACGCGTAGGCCGGCGCCGCGGACACGGTCAGAGCGAGGACCGTGGAGATGACAATCGCAAGAGAACGTCTGGACAAGGGTGTGTTCCTTCCAGGCGGAGCTGAGCTGTCACTGAGTGCATACCCCCAGCTGGGTAGACTAGTTCGGGTTGCACACATAGCGATGTACGCATACATTGGCCGGCGCGCCGCGCGCCGACGGAAGGTTGACGACATGGGAGCCGGGCACGACCACGGGACCCAGGCCTTGCGCGCCGGGGCGAGACATCGCAGCCGCCTGTGGTGGTCGGCCGGCCTGCTGGCCGGGTTCATGGTGATCGAGGCGGTCGCCGCCGGGCTCACCGGATCGCTTGCCCTGCTCTCCGACGCCGGCCACATGTTCACCGACGTGCTCGGCATCGCGATGGCCCTCGCCGCGATCACCGCGGCCGGCCGGGCCGCCACCGACTCGCAGCGCACCTTCGGCCTCTATCGGCTCGAGGTGCTCGCCGCCCTGGCCAACGCCGTGCTGCTCACCGGCGTCGCGATCGTCGTGGTCCTCCAGGCCGTCCGGCGCTTCACCGACCCGCCGGACGTCCCGGCCGGCGCGATGCTGATCGTCGCGGTCGCCGGCCTGCTGATCAACGTCGTCGCCTTCCTGCTGCTGCGATCCGGCGCCAAGGAGAGCATCAACGTCCGCGGCGCGTACATCGAGGTGGTCGGCGACCTGCTCGGCTCGGTCGGCGTCATCGTGGCCGCCGCGATCATCGGGCTGACCGGCTGGTCGTACGCGGACCCGATCGTCGCGGTCGTCGTGGCGCTGATGATCCTGCCGCGCACGTTCGCGCTGGGCCGTTCCGCCGTGCGCATCCTGGTGCAGGCCGCCCCGCAGCATCTGGACATCACCGCGGTGCGGGCGCGCCTCGCCGCCGTGCCGGGCGTCTGCGACGTGCACGACCTGCACGTCTGGACGCTGACCTCGGGCATGGACGTGGCGTCGGCGCACCTGAGCCTGGAGCCGGCGGCCGAGCTCGGCAGGGTGCTGACCACCGCGCGCGAGGCGCTGCACCAGGACTTCGACATCGACCACGCGACCCTTCAGGTCGAGCCGGTCAGCACCGGAGGATGCACCCCGGCAGATTGGTGATCACCAAGGTATGGCGATCATCACACTTCGGCGGCACTCTGATCACACGGGTCACCGCGTGGGCCGACCTTCGTCCCGGCCATCGCGGCGTTCCTACTCTTAGTGAGCATGAGTACACGGAGGGAAGCCATGCCTACGGTCATCCACCAGCCCCGGGTCGCCTGGGACGCCGCGCGCGCCATCGTCCGGGCCGCCGCCGGCGCCCGGTCCGAGGACTTCGCGGCCCGCGTTCTGGCCCGGCTCGGCAGCGAGGAGTACGGCGCGTTCGCCGACACCCGGCATCGCTTGCTCACCGCTCTGGTGCAGACCGGCGGCGACCGGCACGCCGCGGACGTCGAGGCGGGCAAGTGGCGGGTGCGGCTGGAGGAGTTGCTGCGTACGCGTCCGGAGCTGACCGACGCCGTACGGGAGCTCACGCAGGAGGGTGTCGCGCTGAGCTGACACTCTTTTTCGCGATTTAACGCCGAGCGGCGTCTCAAAAGACACAATCCGTATATGGGCGTCGCACGGGTCATGGTCTTCGCACCCGCACCACAACTGACCGTGACTATCGAACAGCAGCACGAGGATCCCGAACTGCACGTCCACCCGGGCGGCCAGGGGATCTGGCAGACTCGCATGATCACCTCGCTGGGTGCCGAGGTGACGCTGTGTGCCGCGGTCGGCGGTGAGGTCGGGCGGGTGCTCAAGCCGCTGCTCGACTTCAAGGGCGTCTCGCTGCGCACGGTGCCGCGGGAGACCGGCAGCGGGTGGTACGTGCACGACCGCCGCGACGGCCAGCGCCGCGCGATCGCCGAGCAGCCCGGTGCCCCGCTCACCCGGCACGAGCTGGACGAGCTCTACAACCTCGCGCTCGCCGAAGGTCTGCGGGCCGGTGTCGCGATCCTCAGCGGCCCGGCCCACCCCTCGGTGATCAGCCCGAAGGTCTACCGGCGGCTCGCCGGCGACCTGCGCGCGAACGGCTGCAAGGTGATCGCCGACCTGAGCGGCAAGCACCTCGGGGCGGTCCTCGACGCCGGCCTGGACGTGATCAAGGTCAGCCACGAGGAACTGATCATGGATGGGCTGGCCGCCGACGACTCGGACGAGGCGCTGACCAAGGCGCTCAAGAAGCTGCACGACGACGGCGCCGAGGCCGCCCTGGTGTCGCGGGCGGACGCGGGCGCGCTCGCCCTGATCAACGAACAGATCTACCGGGTCGGGGTGCCGCGGCTGACCGCCGCCGAGCACCGCGGCGCCGGTGACTCGATGACCGCCGGGGTGGCCGCGGTGCTGGCCCAGGGCGGCGAGATGTCCCAGGCGGTCCGCACCGGGGCGGCCGCCGGCGCCCTGAACGTCACCCGGCACGGGCTCGGCACCGGGCACTTCGACGCGGTCCAGGTGCTCACCGAGCGGGTCCAGCTCACCCCGATCGAGAAGGCGTGATGACGAAGATCCTGGTCACCAACGACGACGGCATCGACTCCCCGGGGCTGCGGTGGCTGGCCAAGGCGGCCGCGCGCGAGGGCCACCAGGTGGTGGTCGCGGCCCCGATCGCCGAGGCCAGCGGCAGCAGCGCCGCGATGACCGCGGTCGAGGAGCACGGCAAGATCATCCTGCACAAGCGGGAACTGCCCGGGGCGCGGCACATCCCGGCGTACGCGGTGGCGGCGTCCCCGGCGTACATCGTCCTGCTGGCGCTGCGCGAGGCCTTCGGCGACCTCCCCGAGCTGATCCTCTCCGGCATCAACCGGGGCGCGAACGCCGGCGCCGCCGTGGTCCACTCCGGCACCGTGGGCGCGACGCTGACCGGCTCGTACGCCGGCCTGCACGGCCTCGCGGTCTCGCTGGACGTGCTCTCGCCGCGCGCCGCCAGCGCGCGCAGCGGCGGGGCGGCGATCGCGGCGCTGAACCAGGAGGACGACGAGAAGCATCACTGGGACAGCGCGGCCGAGCTGGCCGTGCGGCTGATCCCGACCCTGAGGCACACGCCACGCGGGACCATTTTCAACCTGAACGTCCCGGATCTGCACGTGGACGGGATCCGCGGCCTGCGCCGGGCGGCGCTCGCGCAGTTCGGTCAGGTGCAGATGAGCATCGCCGAGGCCGGGGACGGCTTCGTACGGACGGCGGTCCAGGCCGCCGACGAGGTGCTCGAGCCCGAGACGGACCTGGCCGCTCTGGCCGAGCACTTCGCGGTGGTGACGCCGATCCGGCCGCCGCACGAGATGCCCGAGGTCCAGTTCAACCTCGAAACCATCCCGGTGCACACCGCGGCCCTGCAATGAGCTCGCGCGGCCCCGCCCGTACGCAAGCGGGGTTTTGCCCTCAGGCGCCCGAAACCGCCGGCTCCTGATCGGCGCCGGGACCGAACGGCTGCGGGTTCCCGAACAGGCCCAGCAGGCCGGTCACCCAGAGCTGGCGGTGGGCGAACCGGCTCGGACGGGTGACGACCAGTTTGACCTCGCTGACCGCGGCGAGCTGGAAGGCGGCGACGAGCGCGCTGATGCCCACGGAGTCGATGAAGGTCACGTCCTGCATGTTGAGCTCGATGCGAGCCGGATGCCCGTCGCCGAGCTGGGCCGCCACGGCCTCGCGGATCTCGTACGCGTTCTCGACGTCGATCTCGCCGTGCGGCGAGACCTCCACCACATCGCCGGCAAGCGTCGACGTCGTTATCGACAGCGTCACGCCAACTTCCCTCCACCCGCCCGGAATCTCCGAGCGTCGCTCCTTCATCGAGCGCCGGCCTTGGGCCCGCACCCGAGCGGCAGCCGAGACTACCCCCGAAAGGTTCGGTGAAACTGACCGAAAGGTTAGGCCCCGAACCTGTTAGCCACCTGAGTGGCCCGTATGAACCGGGTCAAGACTACCGGTGGCTGTCCAATTGTTTGCTGATCGTGATCTCGTCCACAGCGGACACGTTTGCTGAACTTGGCGCGTGGGCAGGGTAAACAGGAAGGGCGAGGCAGGGAGGTAACCGAGAGATGTCCTCGAAGACGAACAAGGCCGAGCGGACGGCCGCCCAGGCCTGGGACTACCTGTCGTCCGCCATGGTGGCCGCGGGCGAGAGCGCCCGGGAGGCCGGCAAGCAGACCGCGGGGCGGGCGACGGGCGCGGCGGGCTCCTTCGCCGACAAAGCCGGTCGCAAGGGGCAGAAACTGGCCCGGAAGGCGAACAAGCGCAGCCGCAAGCTCAAGGCGAAGGCCGAGCGGAAGGGCCAGTACCTGGGGGCCAAGGCGACCGATGCGGCCGACGAGGCGTGGATGCGGGCGAACGCCGCCGCCGCCGCGCTGGCCGGACGCAAGCCGGGCCGGCCGTGGGGCCTGATCGCCGGCGTCGCCCTGCTCGGGGTGGCGGTCGGCTGGGCCGCGGCGAGCTCGGCGCGGGCCGCGCTGGAACGGCAGGCCGAGGAGGAGGAGCTGGAACTGGCCGACACCGCGGTCGTGGTGACCCCGGTGAACGAGACCTGAGCTGTTCGGACCAGGGCCTGATCCACCGGTCAGGCCCTAGTCTGTGCAGCCATGGAGGCCCCGTTCTTCGACACGGCGGCGGACCTGCGCTCCTGGTTCGAACGCCACCACGAGACCGCGTCCGAGTTGATCGTCGGCTACTGGAAGAAGGGCAGCGGGCAGACCGGCGTCACCCATCCGGAGGCGATCGAGCAGGCGCTCTGCTTCGGCTGGATCGACAGCGTCGGCCGCAGCATCGACGACCGGCGGTATCAGGTGCGCTTCACCCCGCGCCGCAAGGGCAGCGTGTGGAGCAAGGTCAACGTTGCCAAGATCGCCGAGCTGACCGAGCGGGGCCTCATGCATCCCGCCGGGCGGCGGGCGTTCGAGCAGCGCCGGGCCGATCACGTGGCGGTCTACTCCTACGAGCAGCCCGCCGACGCGGTGTTCGATCGCGAGCAGGTCGACCGATTCCGGGAGGAACCGGTCGCCTGGGAGTGGTTCTCGGCACAGTCGGCGTCGTATCGACGGTCCGCCGTCCACTGGGTGATCAGTGCGAAACGGGCCGAGACGCGGGAGCGGCGGCTGGTTCAGCTCATCGCCGACTCGGCGGCCGGACGCAAAGTCCCTCCTCTAGCTCCCCGTTGATCGAAGGCTCGTCGTACAGTTGAGCGTCGTTCAGGTTGGTCGTCCTCGGCCCTCGATCAGATAAGGTCTGCTGGTGCTCGCTGCGGGACACCTCCTGGGCAACCGATACCGGTTGGACGAGCGCATCGCCACGGGTGGCATGGGTGACGTCTGGAAGGGCACCGACGTCGTGCTCGGCCGCGTCATCGCCGTCAAGGTGCTGCGCGCCGCGATGCTGACCGATCCCGAGTTCGCCGCGCGTTTCTACGGCGAGGCCCGGATGATGGCCGCCTTCCGCCACCCCGGCGTCGTCGAGGTCTACGACTACGCGGGCGCCCAGGAGGACGACGAGGAGCAGGTCGCCTACCTCGTCATGGCCTACGTCGAGGGCGAGCCGCTGTCCACCCGGGTCAAGCAGGGCCCGATGAGCGTCGCCGAGACCATGTCGATCGTGGCGCAGGCCGCCGACGCGCTGCACGCCGCGCACGAGGCCGGCACGGTCCACCGCGACGTGAAGCCGGGCAATCTGATCGTGAAGCCGACCGGCGCGGTCGTCCTGGTCGACTTCGGCGTGGCCCGCTCCGCGCAGGTCACCAGCGTGACGGCGGCCAACGCGATCGTCGGCACGGCCCTCTACATGGCGCCCGAGCAGGTCGCCAAGGGCAACGTCTCGCCGGCCACCGACATCTACGCGCTCGGCGCCGTGGCGTACCACTGCATCGCCGGCCGGCCGCCGTTCGACGGGGACAACGCCCTGCAGGTCGCGCTGCGCCACCTCGAGGACGAGCCCGACCCGCTGCCCGACCACGTGCCGCCGGCGGTCCGCGAGCTGATCGCCCGGGCCATGGCGAAGCAGCCGTCCGACCGATTCGCCACGGCCGCCGAGTTCGCCGAGGCCGCGTACGCCGCCAGCAACCCGATGGACTGGAAGCGGCTGACCGGCA
Source organism: uncultured Actinoplanes sp. (assembly GCF_934643405.1). Classification (GTDB taxonomy): domain Bacteria; phylum Actinomycetota; class Actinomycetes; order Mycobacteriales; family Micromonosporaceae; genus Actinoplanes. Next base: position 4,592 of record NZ_CAKUCL010000041.1, on the reverse strand, counting down.
CCTCGCTGACCCGCACCTCGCTCACCGGCGCCTCACTCACCGGCACCTCGCTCGTCGCCCCCAGCAGCCCGGCGCCGGCGACCCGGTCCGTACCGGTCCCCCGCGACGTGTCGTTCGCCCCACCGGTGCCCGCCACCGGGCCGTACCGGCGACCGCAGCGCAGCCAGAAGGCGCTGCTGATCGCGGTGGTCGCGCTGATCGTGCTGGCCGGTGGCCTGGCGCTCGCGGTGACACTCACCGGGGACAACGACAAGAAGGAGCCCGGCGCCGGCGCCGGTGTCACGCCGAGCCACACCGTGCAGACCAACGCCCCGGTGGACCAGAGCTTCGAGCCGAGCACCGAGCCCACCTCGAAGGCGCCGATCGGGCCGATCGGCACGCCGCGCACCCAAAAGCCGTCGGTGTCCACGACGCCGTCCCGGTCGCCGAGCGCGTCGCCGTCGTCCAGCCCGACACCGAGCAAGTCGCCCTCGAGCACGCCCTCGTCGTCGAAGCCGACCTCCCAGCCGCCGACGTCACCCCCGGTCGACCCGACCACCCCGGAGGACCCGGACCCACCAGTGAATCCTTGACCCTCACACGGTGTCAGGGCGGAGGCTGAGCGGACCATGTTCAGTATCGGAGACTTCGCCGGCCTGGGCCGGGTGTCGGTGCGCATGCTGCGCCATTACGACGCCATCGGCCTGCTGCGCCCCGCCCACGTCGACCCGCGCACCGGGTACCGCTACTACACGGCGGCCCAGCTGCGGGTGCTCAACCGGGTGATCGCCCTCAAGGACCTCGGCTTCACGCTGCACCAGGTGCAGACCCTGCTCGACGAGAAGGTCGACGTCGGGGAGCTGCGCGGCATGCTGCGGCTGCGCCGGGCCGAGCTGGCCGCCCAGGTGAAACGGGACAACAACCGCCTCGCCCAGGTCGAGGCGCGTCTCCGCATGATCGAGATCGAGGGGCACATGGACACCGCAGACGTCGTCCTGAAGAACATCCCGGCCGCTCGCATGACGGTTCTGGCCGCGACGGCGAGCAGCTACGACGACCCGCAGTCGATCACCGACAACCTCAGCCCGCTGTATCCGCGGCTGATGGAGCTGATGGAACGGCACGGGGTCGCGATGATCGGCGCGCCGATCGCCTACTACCTGCCGGCCGCGACGGGCCCGGGCGACGAGACGGTCGCGGTGCACGCCGCGTTCCCGATCGGCACGGCTTCGGTGAGTCCGGACGCCGGCTTCGAGGTGGTGACCCTGCCGGCGATCGAGCAGGCGGCGACCGCGCTGCACCAGGGCGCGATGTCCGAGGCGTTCCGCACCGGCCAGAAGATCGCCGACTGGGTGGACGAGAACGGCTACCAGGTGGTGGAGCCCGGCATGGCCCGCGAGGTGTACCTGGACTGCCCGCCGGGTGACTTCGACAAGTGGGTCACCGAGATGCAGGTGCCGGTGCGCAAAGCAACCGGAAACTAACCTCAGGTCTGTCCGGCGGGGGTCGATGAGGGCGGTCGGAAACCGAACCGCTACCTGGAGGCACCCCCGTTGACGACCCAGCTCCCGCACGGTTCGTACCCGACCGCGCCGCCGTGGGCTCCCCCACCGCCGGAGCCGCCGCCGCCCTACCGCCCCTACGGCGGCCTGATGGTGCCGTTCCCCGAAGAGATGATCAACGCCGCCCGCCCCGAGCCGCCGTCCTGGGTGCCGGTGGTGCTGTTCACGTTCTTCTTCGGCCTGTTCGGCGCCGTCTCCGCGGGGCGGCGGGCGGCGCGGGCCCGGCTCACCCGTAACGAGCGGCATCCGTACTGGATCGCCTTTGGGGTGACGTTGGGGGTGAGCTTGGTCCTTCAGGCGGTCCTGGTGGCGGGCATCTGGTCCGAGAGGTGCGACGGGGCGGCGGGCGGAATTCCGGCCTCCGTCTGCGCGATCGGGTAGGCGGGCGACGGCACCGGCGGGATCGTCGTCGCGGCGGCGGCGAGACGTTCGCCCGCGCCGGCACAGGCGGCGACGAGACGGTCGCGGGCGCGGGCGGGGTAGAGCCCGGCACGGGAGCGTGTGGGCTGCAGTCGCTGGCCTTGCATACTTCCGATACGGATTGTTCTGTGCTGATTTCGGGATATGTCGAGAAGGCCTCGAGCGGTGCGAGCAGGGAGGAGGGCTGCCGGAGCGGCGATGCGGATATGAACGCCGACGCAGGTCTGGACCCCGCCGCAGGCTGTGGGCCGCAGCGCGGCTGTGGACCGCAGCGCGGGTGTGGACCGCAGCGCGGGTGTGGACGGCATCGCGGGGGGACCCCGGCGCGCGTGCGAGACCCCGGCGCGCGTGTGAGAGGGCGGCGGGGATGTGAATGAGGGCGCGCGGGTGGGCGGTGATGCGGGCACGGCCGTCGCCGTGGGCTGCGGACCGCGTGGGGGCGGGCCGCAGCCTACGGCGTACGGGGGAAGGGGTTAGAAAGTGATCGGGACGCCGGCTCGGACCAGCTGCCAGTTGCGCACGTAGAAGTCTGCCGGGTTGATCTCGCCCTTTGCCTGGGCCCAGTCGATCAGGAGCTGGCGGATTTCCTGCTGCGCGTTGTAGACCTGCGTCTTGACGATGCCGGGGAAGTTGCCGCCGCCGGAGCGCCGGTAGTTGTTGACCGCTATCACGAAGCGGGCGTCGGCGGCCACGTCGGCGCCGGCGATCTGCAGGCGGGTGATGCGGGAGCCAACCGGCTTGCTGATGTCGATGTCGTAGTCGACGCCGGACATGGTGTCGTAGTTGTAGTCGGGCACCGCCGGGTCGCTGATCGTCGCCGGGTCGACCGGGGCGTCCGGCGCGAGCGTGACGAAGTACTTCGCCGAAAACTCCAGGTAGGCCCGGACCTCGGCGCCGGTGAGCACGACCGCCTCGAGCGTGTTGTCGTAGATGTAGAGGCCGGCCACGTCCTTGATCCTGACGTCGCCGCGCGGGAAGACGGCGGTGCGGCTGAACGGCGCGGCGATCGACAGGACCGGCAGGCCCGCGTACTCGGTGCCCGCCAGCGCCGCGGTGACCGTATCCGTCTGCACCTTGTTGATGTAGTCGAGGATCGGCGTGTCCTCGTAACGCGACGTAGCGGCGGACAGCTCCTCGGTCGAGGTGGCGACGACCTGGTTCACGTACGCGACGGTCTTCTCGTGCTGCCCCCGGACGGCGGCCAGCACCTGCGGGTCGGCGTCCACCGTGTTGGTGTTCAGGGTGGTCGCGGCCTTGCTGGTGATCGTCCAGCGGCCGTGCCGGCGGACCAGCTCGAAGTCCATCTTGGTGAGCCGCTGGCCCCACTTCGACGGCTCGGACATCAGCACCTGCGTGCCGGTCTTCGCGTTGGTTACGAAGCGTTGCGGGATTTCCAGGTGGGCATGGCCGAAAAGGATCGCGTCGATCCCGGGTACCCTCTCGGCGATCAGCGCGGCCGGGTTCTCGTTCGGCAGCTCCGGCCCGTAGCTGGAGGTGCCGCTGTCACCGCCGTGCGCGGACACGATGACCAGGTCGGCGCCGCGGGCTCGCATGATCGGCACCCACTTCGCGGCGGTGGCCACCATGTCCTCGAACCTCAGCTTGCCCTCGACGTTGGCGCGGTCCCAGATCGCGACGCCTGGGTTCGTGAGGCCGAGAATGCCCACCCGCAACGTCGGTGCGTGACGACCGAGAGAGACCTTCTTCATGGCGTACGGCGTGAAAGCCGGCCGCCCGGTGTTCACGTCGACCGCGTTGGCGGCCAGGGCGGGGAAGCCGAGCTGGCGGATCCAGAGGTTCAGCAGTGGCAGTCCGTAGTTGAACTCGTGGTTGCCCAGCGTCACGGCGTCGTAGTGCAGCACGTTCATGGCGCGGGCCATCGGGTGCCGCTCGCCGGTCTTCGTGATCGGTTCCTGCTTGGCGTAGTACGTGGCCAGCGGCGTGCCCTGGATCGTGTCGCCGGCGTCCAGGACCAGCGTGGCGCCCTCGGCCTCGGCGCGCAGCTTGTTCACCAGCGCGGCGAGCTTCGCGATGCCGACGTCGTTGTGCGCGCTGTCGTCGTACTCGGCGTCGCGGTAGTAGTCCCAGTTGTAGACGTTCCCGTGAGTGTCCGAAGTGCCCAGGACCGTCAGGTGGTACGTCTCCACATGCGCCTCAGCTTCCGGCGCGGCTACGAACGGGGCCGCGGCGGTGACGGCCGAGGCGGCAAGCACCGTACGCCGCGAAATTCCGGTCATGTCGGGAACCTCTCCAATCGACTCGCGCGCCTCGTGAGCGCGCCACCAGGCACCTTATCCGTCGATGTCCGGGCCGGCCCAGAAACCGGGGGCAGCGCGCAAGTCGATCACCGAGTAACCTGACGCGGCTTTCAGCGACTTCCAGCACCGAGGTGAATCCGATGTCGACCCCGCCGCCGCCGTCCGACCCCACCGCTCCCGCCGCGGTGTACGAACCGCCGCCCGGATTCCCGGCTGTCCCGCCGACGTCCCCGGCCCCGACCGGACACCCAGCGTTCCCGCCACCCGCTTACCCGGCCGCCGCCGCCCCGGCCGCGCCGTACCCGACCCCCGGCGCGGCGTACCCGGCACCCGGCGCGGCGTACCCGGCACCCAGCGCGGCGTACCCGGCACC
>NZ_CAKUCL010000040.1 GCF_934643405.1 uncultured Actinoplanes sp. | reverse complement strand
GGCCAGCCACTCGCGCAGCACGTGCCGGCGCGGCGCGGTTGCGGGCGCGGGGGCGGCGCGGAAGCGGATCAGGGCCAGCAGGGCGGCGGCCATGACGAAGGTGGCCGCGTCGGCGATGGTGATCAGCCGGATGCCGCCCAGGCCGGCGAGCACGCCACCCAGTGGCGCGCCGGCCAGGCGGCCCACGTCGCGGACCTGACCGTTCAAGGCGTTGGCGGTGACCCGGCCGGACTCGGCCACCAGCAAGGGGAGCAGGGCCGCCTCGGCCGCGGCGAAGAAGACGGCGATGGTGCTCTGGGCGGCTGCCACGGCGTACACCATCGGCGCTTCTCGTGGCTCGTCGACCAGCAGCAGCGGGAGGAGGGTGACGGCGAGCAGCAGGTTGGCGGCGATCATCAGCCGGCGGCGGTCCCAGCGGTCGGCCAGGACGCCGGCGAACGAGCCGAACGCCACCTGCGGCAGGAGGCCGGCGAGCACCATCGCGGCGGAGGCGAGCGTCGAGCCGGTGAGGACGTAGAGCTGGTACGCGAGACCGGCACTGAGGATCCAGTCACCGGTGAACGAGACGAACGTGGCGGCGAGCAGGAGTCCGTAGTCCCGCCGCACGGTGCTCAGCCGCCCGTCGCGGTGGGTCGCAGCGGCACGGCCACCAGGGTGACGTCGACCGGCACGGCGCCTTCCGGCCGGGTCCCGGGCTCGCCGAGCGGGCGGCGCCGCACCAGCGGGGTGATCAGCGCGTTCCAGGCCCGTTCCAGCTCGATCATCTCGTCGACGGTGAGGTAGACGAGGTTCTGCGAGACGCCGGTGTGCTCACGCCAGCGCGGATCCTCGTCCGAGCTGCGCTGCTGCCAGTCGGAAAGGTGCGTGGCGGCGCGCTCGACCAGGAACCGCTCCAGCGCCTCGGCGGCCTCCCACGCCTCGGGCTCGGCGCCGGGCTCCACCCGGTGCGAGGTGTGCGTGACCCGCCATGGGCGTTCCCGGTGGTCGCCGGCGTCGGCGGGCTCGACGTAGCCGTACTTCGCCAGCTGGCGCAGGTGGTGCGAGGCCAGGGCCTGGCTGATGCCGAGCCGGCGCGCCGCCTCGGCGGCGGTGATCGTGCCCTCCCGGCCGACCAGGGCGTGCAGCTTGAGGCGCAGCGGATGAGCCAGCGCCCGCAACGCCAACGGGTCGCCGATGACGGGGCGGCGGTGCGACGGGGAATCCAAGGACATGCTTGGAATATCCCGGCGCAGTGCGGTCGATGTCAAGCGAATGCTTGGAGTCTGTTCCGGGATGGGTGACACGAGCGGATTAACCGGATCGGGCGGATGGCGTCCGCGAACCGGCAAATCGGGTCCCGGAAGGATGTCTCCGCTGGTCAGGGCGGCCCTGGACATGGCACGGTCGGAGCCGGCCGGAAAGTGCGGGCCGTTCCAGATCGGAGAAGTGGCGTGTCCGAGTACGGCGCCGAGCAGCTGACGGCGGGATTTCGTTCGATGCACATGCTGGCCGGTTTGGTGGAGCGAGGCGGTCGCCCGGCGGCGGTGTCGCCGACCATCCCGCTGTGTGCCGGCGAGAAGCAGTACGGGTGGTTCCCGGTGCGGGTCGGCGCGACCGGCCGCCGGGTCGCGGTGATCACCAACCAGCGGCTGATCGTGGGCGACGACATCCCGCTCCGGTCGATCGTGCGGATCATGCCGATCGCGGGTGAGTGGTCGGTGGCGTTGCAGGTGCGGGGGCGCTGCCGGCCGCTGGTCCTCGGCGGGCCCTGGGTGCCGTGGATGAGCGTGGTGCTGTGTGCCGAGCTGTACGGCACGGCGTGGCCGCCCGGACGGATGAAGCCGGGCGGAGTCCCGGGGGTGCCGGCGGCGGTCCCCGCGCCCCGGCGCAAGCCGGCCGCAATGGTGGCGACCTGCCCGAGCCGCCGCGCGGACTGAAATCGGCGGAACGAAAAAACCGATGGCGGGCATGGACCCCGCTGCCCGCGTCCTGCGACGCTGAGCGATGTGTATGACTACGATCTGTTGGTGCTGGGCTCCGGGCCCAGTGGTCAGAAGGCCGCCATCGCCGCCTCGAAGCTGGGGCGTCGTGTCGGGATCGTCGACCGCCGGGACATGATCGGCGGCGTCTGCATCAACACCGGGACGGTGCCGTCGAAGACGTTGCGCGAGGCCGTCCTCTACCTGACCGGTCTCAGCCAGCGCGATCTCTACGGGTCGAGCTATCGCCTCAAGGAAGAGATCACGGTCAGCGACCTGGCCGCCCGCACCCAGCACGTGATCAGCCGGCAGACGGACGTCATCCGCAACCAGCTGGCCCGCAACCACGTCGCGATGATCACCGGCACCGGGCGGTTCGCCGACGCGAACGCGATCTGGGTCGACGGCGGCAGCGGGCGCGAGAACAGGGTCACCGCCGAGAAGATCATCATTGCGGCGGGGACCAGGCCGGCGCGTCCGGACAGCGTGGACTTCGACGACCGTACGATCGTGGACTCCGATGGCGTGATCAACCTCCAGGCCGTACCCAGAAGCATGGTGGTGGTCGGGGCGGGCGTCATCGGCATGGAGTACGCGTCGATGTTCGCCGCCCTCGGCACCAAGGTCACCGTCGTCGAGCGCCGCCAAGGGATGCTCGACTTCTGCGACGAGGAGATCGTCGAATCGCTCAAGTACCACCTGCGCGACCTGAGCGTCACCTTCCGATTCGGCGAGGAGGTGGCCGCGGTCGAACGGCATGCGACCGCCGCGCTCTGCATCCTCAAGAGCGGCAAGAAGATCGTCGCGGACACGGTCATGTACTCGGCCGGGCGGCAGGGCCAGACCGACGACCTCAACCTGGAGGCCGCCGGGCTCAGCGCCGACCGCCGCGGCCGGATCGAGGTCGACCTGAACTACCGGACCGCGGTGGAGACCATCTACGCGGTCGGTGACGTGATCGGCTTCCCGGCGCTCGCGTCCACCTCGATGGAGCAGGGCCGCCTCGCCGCGCACCACGCCTGCGGCGAACCGGCCCGCGAGATGCATCAGCTTCAGCCGATCGGCATCTACACGATCCCGGAGATCAGCTTCATCGGGAAGACCGAGGAGGAGCTCACCGACAGTTCCACCCCGTTCGAGGTCGGCATCGCCCGATATCGCGAGCTGGCGCGCGGGCAGATCGTCGGCGACTCGTACGGGATGCTCAAGCTCCTGGTCGCCCCGGAGGACGGCAGGCTGCTCGGCGTGCACGTCTTCGGCACCGGCGCCACCGAGATCGTCCACATCGGGCAGGCGGTGATGGGTTGCGGCGGCACGGTCGACTACCTGGTCGACGCGGTCTTCAACTATCCGACGCTGTCCGAGGCGTACAAGGTGGCCGCCCTGGACGCCGCCAACAAGATCCGCAACATCACCCGGATCGACGGCTGACCGTTTCCCCCGGGCGCCACGTCGAGCGCGCGGCGGCCCGGCGCCGGAAGATGACGGTCAGTACACCCAGACGCGGGTCTTCAGTGGAATGGCGTCGTGTGACCAGAGCCAGTTCATCGCCGAGATCGAGACGCGCGCGCAGCCGTGTGACGCCGGATAGGCCGGTACGCTCGGCGCGCCGTGCACCGCGATGCCGCCGTTGAAGTATTTCGGCCGCCAGAGCGGACCGAGTGGTCCGTGGCGCCAGCCGTCGATCTGCCGGCCGACCCGGAAACGGCCCGCCGGGGTGTCCGCGAGGTAGGTCTGCCCCTCGTAGTCGTAGTGCTCGTTCGAGCCGGTCGAGGTGTTGAAGACCTGGGTGATCCGGCCGTTGTCCACGATCATCAGGAGCTGCCGCTGGAGGCTGATCTCGATCACGTGGCCGGACGTCGACCGCGCCTTCGGCCGTACGCCTCGATCCAAGGCCTTCCGGGTCTTGGGCCCGACTATTCCGTCCCGGCCGATGCCGGCGGCCTTCTGCAGCGCGAACACGGCCTGCTGCGTGGTCGACCCGAACTTGCCGTCCGCCTTGCCGTTCCAGTAACCCAGCTCGGTGAGGCGCTTCTGCAGCCGGACCACCTCGGCGCCCTTGGCGCCGGTCTTGAGTTTCGCCGGCTTCGTCGGCGGCGGGCTGATCGGTGACGTCACGCTGGGCGACGGGTGCGGCGCCGACGACGCTTGCGGTACGGCGGGGGCCTGCGCGCCGGTTCTGGAGGATTGACCGGGATTGCACCCCGCGGCCACCGCCAGTGCCGCCACCACCGCCGCGTACGTCAGCGCTCGCCGCATCTCGGTCGTCCTTCCGTCACCCGTCGATCGCCATCGATGATGGCACGCCCGTGCCCGTGGCCGACCGTGACGGCGGAACCGCCGTCCGCGACGTCCGAATCGCACCCCGGGATCGAACGAGAGGTGGAGGTGGTCATGAAAAAGAGCCAAGTACGCTTGAGTTATGTCATGGATGGCCAGCGCCCGGCACGGCGTCCGGGAAGCCCCCGCAGGGCTGGCGCTCCTTCAGGAGTTGCTCAACACGCGGGCGCCCATGTCGTACGGGGCCGATCTGCTGCTGACCGCCGATGACGCCCAGCGGTGGCTGACCGAGGCGCTGGCCACCTGGTCACGGGTGTCCGGCCTCCCGTCGCCGACGCTGCTGATCTCCTCGACCGACCTGCGTTCGCTGCGCCGGCTGCGCACGACGTTCGAAAATGTGATCCTTTGGGCGGGCACCCGCGAGCTGGACGGCACGCTGCCGCCCGCCGACGTCCCGGTCAGCCTGGTGCCGGACGCGGATGGCTGGGTGCGCATGGTGCCGACCGGGCGGGGGGTGCGCTGGCTGGCGTCCGCGCTGTGGGCCGAGGCGTTGCTGGCCCAGCAGGCCGGACTGTGGCCGCGGCTCAAGCTGTGCCACAACGCGGAGTGCCGGGCCGCGTTCTTCGACACGTCCCGCAACAACAGCGGCGTCTGGCACGACGTCAGCACCTGCGGTAACACCGCGAACCTGCGGGCTTTCCGGGAGCGCAAGCGTTTGCTGGGCGGCAGCGGCGGCGTCCCGCACCGCCCTTCCGTCTAGGGCATGTCCTGCCGACCGTCGGAGCCAGATCAAAACGCGTCCCAGGTGCCGTCATCGGTCCACCGGCGCAGCCGCTCGTGACAGGTCTTCCAAGGCCCGTAGCGTTCGGGCAGGTCTCGCCACGGCGCCCCGGTCCGGGGTTCCACAAGATCCCGTTGATCACATGACGGTGGTACGCCACCTTCCTGACCTGCGGCCCGGTTCCGGAAGCAACGGTTCGAGCCGGCACCGCAGCAACAGCACCCGCGGCCCGCCGGGAACTCCTGGGCGTCGTCGCGCGACTATCGAGACATGGCTTGTGATCGGTGGCGCGAGATGCTTTCCGCGCAGCTGGACGGCGAGGACGACCCGGCCGGCCGGCCCGCGGTGGACGCGCACCTGGCCGAGTGCGCCGGGTGCCGGGGGTGGCTGGACCAGGCGGCCGCGGTCAACCGGCTGACCCGGCTGGGCGTCCCGGCCGCGCCCGACCTCAGCGGGAAGATCCTCGCCGAGCTGCCGGCGCCGGCGCCCCGCAGGCGGCTGCCGTCGGCGACGATGCTGTACGTGGCGCTCGCCCTGGTCGGCGCGGTGCAGCTGATCCTCGGCCTGGGCCAGGTGGGTGGCGGCGTGGCGGGTGTGCACGTGCACACCGGCCTGGACGCGACGCCGGGCCACCTGTGGCACGAGTCGGCCGCCTGGAACGTCGCGGTCGGCGCCGGATATCTGTTCATCGCGCTGCGGCGCAGCCGCCCGTCCGGCCTGGTGCCGATGCTCACGGCCTTCGTGGGGATGCTCCTGCTGCTTTCGGTCAACGACCTGACCGCCGGCCGGGTCGATGCGACACGACTGGTGAGCCACGGCTTCGTGATCCTGGGATACCTGCTGGTCGTCGGCCTGTCCCGGATCCCGGGTGGCTTCGCGGCACCGCCGGGGGCCGGCCGCGGCTCCGGTTCGGGCTGGCGGGCGCGCTTCACCGAGGAGGATGGGGAGAACGCCGTGCCGGCGTTCCGGCCGGGCCTGCGCCTGGTCCGCCAGGGCCCGATCACCGCTCGGCGGGACGACCAGCGCCGGGCCGCCTGACCGGCCGGAAGGTAGATCCGGCGCCGGAGGCGATACGGCCGGCGGGGCCTAGGGGCGGGGGCGGACGGACAGCTCGCGCCACTCGTCCGGGCCGGCCAGCAACGCGCGCACGGTGTCCAGGGCCGCCTCCTCGCTGTCGTACTCGAAGAAGTGCGAGACGCCGTCCGCACCGCCCGCGCGCTGCTCCACATACCACTGGTCGCCGCTCACCCGGAGGTATACGTCCTTCCGGGCGACCCGACCCCATTTGCCGTTCCACCAGTGCTTACGCTGCTCCATCCCGGCAGCGTATCGAACAATTGTTCGAACGGCGCCGGGTGGGTTGATCTTTTTCGCAGCGTGTCAGCGCGGCGGCTCCTGGTGACGGCCCAGGACGTCGTTGACGGCACCTCCGCGAGCGGGGGCGGCCTGGTTCCGGACCAGGGCGTCGCGGATCTGGGTGAGCAGGACGATGTCCTCGGCCGGCGCCTTCGGCGGCGGCTCCTCGCCGCGGCGGCGACGCTCGGCCAGGGTGTTGAGGGGGAAGACGACCAGGAAGTAGAGGACCGCGGCGGTGATCAGGAACGTGATGATGGAGTTGATGAAGCTCGCGTAGTCGAACGCCACCTTGCCGACGTGCCAGGCACCCGCACCCACGCCGGAGTCGCCGCCGAGGAGCTGGATCAGCGGCTTGATGAAGCCGTTGGTGAAGGCGGTCACCACGCTGGTGAACGCGGCGCCGATCACGATGCCGACGGCAAGGTCGACGACGTTGCCGCGCATGATGAAGTCTTTGAAGCCTTGGATCATCTTGCTCACGAGCACTCCTGGGGGACGCCGAGGGGGACATGTCCGACAGCGAGGGTGCCCGCGGCCGGTCGGCGACAAACTACGCCGACCGGGGCATCGCGGAAAGTGGGGCGGAAAGGCGGCTCAGTCGAGCGCCGGCTCCTGGGCGGTGACGGCCTCGTCGACCGTGGGATAGGTGTGCAGCACCTCCACCAGGCCACTCACCTCGAGGATGCGCAGCACGCCACGCTGCGGCGCGGCCAGGCGGACCGTGCCACCCGCGTCATCCGTGCTGTTTTTCGCGCGCACGAAGACCGACAGGCCGGTGGAATCGCAGAACGACACCTCCGCCAGATCGAAGACCAGCTTGGTGCGACCCTTCTCCAGCAGATCACTGATCTGGTCCTGAAGCTGGGGTGCGGTGGCCATGTCGAGCTCGCCGGCGACCGACACGACGACCATGTCGGCGCGCTGTTCCGTGTGTACCGTCAGGGACATTCAGGACCTCCAGTTATCTGCAGACGGTACTCCAACCGGGGCCCGATGCGCAGAACGGGGACCGGGCCGAGATTTAGTTGGCTCTGAGCAAGTAATAGACCTCGCGATGGTAAAGTCCGCGCGTTGCGGGCAGAGGGAGGCGGCGGTGGCGCTGAGCACGGAAGAGGCGGGTCGCTTCGCTTCTCTCTTGGAGGAGCACCAGGACCAGCTGGTGGAGTCCTGGACCGAACGGGTGGCGGCGAGCCTGCGCGGCCGATTGAGTCAGGCCGAGCTTCAGCGGCAGACCGCCGAGCTGCGCAAAAGCTTCCAGTCGGCGCTGGCGGGCGGCGCCGGCAACCTTGCCTCCGAGGCGGCGGCCGAGTTGCGCGCGCAGCTCAGCGAGCTGTCCAGCAGCCGGGCCCGGCAGGGTTTCTCGGCCACCGAGACCGCGGTGAGCGTCTTCGCCTTCAAGGAGGCGCTGGTCGCTCTCGTGCAGAACGACGAGGGCCGGACCACCCTGAAGGACTACGTGGCCTTCTCCTCTTTCGTGGACGACGCGGCGCTGTTCACCTTCGACAGCTATGTCCAGGTGCGCGAAAACCTGATCGCCGACCAGGCCGAACAGCTGCTCGAGCTGTCCACGCCGGTGGTCAAGCTGTGGGAGGGCGTGGTCGCGGTCCCGCTGGTCGGCACGCTCGACTCGGCGCGCGCCCAGGTGGTCATGGAACGGCTGCTGCAGACCCTGGTGGACACCGGCTCGCCGTACGCGATCATCGACATCACCGGGGTGCCGGCGGTCGACACCCAGGTCGCGCAGCACATCCTCAAGACGGTGGTGGCGGCCCGGCTGATGGGCGCCGACTGCATCATCTCCGGCATCCGCCCGCAGATCGCGCAGACGATCGTGGCGCTGGGCATCGAGTTCGGGGACATCGCGACCAAGGCGTCGCTGGCCGACGCGCTGCGCTTCGTGCTGAGCGAGACGAGGAGCAAGACGAAGAACAAGCGGCCGGAGCGCTGAGGTGGAACGCGTTCCGATCCTGAAGATCGGCGACATGCTGCTGGTCTCCATCCAGATCGACATGGAGGACCAGGTCGCCCTCCAGCTCCAGGAAGACCTCGCCGAGCGGATCGTGGCGACCGGCTGCCACGGTGTGATCATCGACATCAGCGCGCTGGACATCGTCGACTCCTTCGTCGGCCGCACCCTGGCGACCATCGCGTCGATCTCCCGGGTGCTGGACGCCGAGACCGTGGTGGTCGGCATGCGCCCGGCGGTGGCGATCACCCTGGTCGAGCTCGGCCTCCAGCTGCCCGGCATCCGGACCGCGCTCAACGTGGAGCTCGGCATGGAACTGCTGGCCCGCGAGCGGCACGAGGACGAGGACGACGACGAGGACACGGACGACGAAGAGGGCGACACCGAGACCGCCGCGGTAACCGTGTCGTGAGCGATCGGATCGAGGTCCGTTCCGACCAGGACGTCGTACGGGTGCGGCAATTGGTCCGTACGGTCGCTGTCGGGGTGAAGCTCTCCCTGGTCGACCAGACGAAGATCGTCACAGCGGCCAGCGAGCTGGCACGCAACACACTCGTGTACGGGGGAGGCGGCACCGTCGAAGTGGCCCGCGTGGACAACGGCCGTCGTCAGGGCATCCGCATCCTGTTCGCCGACCAGGGCCCGGGCATCGCCGACCTGGACCTCGCCTTCACCGACGGGTACACCACCGGCTCCGGGCTGGGCCTGGGCCTGAGCGGGGCGCGCCGGCTGGTCGACGAGTTCGACATCGACACCTCCCCCGGGCGCGGCACGAACATCACCGTGACCAAGTGGTGCCGATGATCCCGGAGGACCTCCTCGACGCGGGTGTCTGGTTCCGGGTCGAGGCGGCCGCCACGGCCTCGGCCGCACGCCGTACGGCCGAGCGCCTCGCCACCCAGCTCGGCCTGCCCGGGCGCCGGGCCGCCGACCTGTCGATCGTGGTCGCCGAGACCGCGGGGAACCTGGTGAAGCACGCCGACGAGGGCATGCTGCTGGTGCGGCCGGTACGCACCGTGGAGCAGGCCGGCGTCGAGATCATCGCGATCGACCGCGGCCCGGGCATGGCGGACCTGGCCCACTCCGTCGGCGACGGCCACTCGACGGCGGGGACGCTCGGCATCGGCCTGGGTGCGATCCTGCGGCAGGCCGGCTGGAGCGACATCCACTCGGTCCCCGGCAAGGGCACCGTGCTCGCCGCTCAGGTCTGGCCCTCCGATCCGCCGCACGCGTGGGCCGCGGGGCTGACCCGTCCACTCACCGGCGAGCCGGTGAGTGGTGACGCGTACGCAAGCCGGGAGAGGGACGGGCGACGTCAGCTGTTGATGGTCGACGGACTCGGGCACGGTGGGCTCGCGGCGGCGGCGGCGAACGAGGCCGTCCGCGCGTTCGCCGAGGCCCCGGCCGGACCGCCGGCGACCGTGGTGGAGGCCCTGCACCGCAGGCTGAGCCACACCCGTGGCGCGGCGCTCGCCGTCGCGGAGCTGGACGGGACGGCCGGGCTGGTGCGGTACGCCGGGCTGGGCAACATCGCCGGTACCGTGCTCAGTCCGGACGGCCGGCGCGGCATGGTCTCGCTGCCCGGGATCGCCGGCCATCAGCGCCGCCAGCTCCGCGAGTACGAGTACCCGCTGGCCCCGGACGCGATCGTGCTGATGCACAGCGACGGGGTGGTCGACCGGTGGAATCCGGCGGACTACCCGGGCCTGCTCCTGCATTCGCCGGTTGTCATCGCGGCAACCGTGCTGCGGGATGCGGGCACGCGACGTGACGACGCCGGAGTTGTGGTAGGCCGGTTACCGTGAGGGACCGGACCGAACCGCTGCTGCGTAAGAGCCTGCGCGTGGCGCAGGACATCTTCGCCGTGCGTCAGCTGGGCCGCGAGGTGGCCCGGGAGGTCGGACTGGATCAGCAGGACCAGACCCGGCTGGCCACCGCTCTCAGCGAGGTGAGCCGGGTACTGCTTGCGGAGGACGCCACCGCCGAGGTGGTGTTCACGATTGTGGCCGATGGGGTATCACCCATGTTGACGGTGACGGTCGAGAACCCCGGCCGCGACGGCATCGACCGGATCGGCTCTCAGCTTGCACAGGTGGGCCGGCTGGTCGACAGATTGGAGGTCGGTGATGGCGGAACCGGTACGGTCGTTCGGATGGCCCGGCGACTACCGGCAAGCGCGCCGCCCCTGACCCCGGAACGCATGGACGAGATTCGCACCGGGCTGGCCCGGCATGTCCCCGGCACCCCGCTGGACGAGCTCAACGTCCAGAACCACCAGCTCATCGCGGCCCTGGACGAGGTGCGCGCGCAACGCGACGACCTGGCCCGGCTCAACGCCGAGCTGGAGGAGACCAACCGCGGCGTGATGGCGCTCTACCACCAGCTCTCCGCCGAGCTGGAGGAGACGAACCGGGGCGTGGTCGCGCTGTATGCCGAACTCGACGAGAAATCGGTGCAGCTGCGTGCCGCGAGCGAGGCGAAGAGCCGGTTCCTGGCCAATGTCAGCCACGAGCTGCGCGCCCCGGTCACCGCGATCATCGGGCTGGGCCGGCTGCTCACCGACGACGCGTCGGACAGCCTGACCGAGGAGCAGCGTCGCCAGGTCGACCTGATCCGCGGTTCGGCGACCGACCTGCTGTCGCTGGTCAACGATCTGCTCGATCTGGCCAAGGCGGAGGCCGGCCGGGTGGAGCCGAACTGGTCCGACGTCGACCTCAAGGCGATGTTCGGCCAGCTGCGCGGCACCCTGCGCCCGCTGGCCACCAGGCCGGAGGTGGCTTTCCGGATCGACGAGCCGGCGCTCGGGTCGCTGTGGTCCGACGAGACGCTGCTGGGCCGGATTCTGCGCAATCTGCTGACCAACGCGCTGAAATTCACCGCGGCGGGTTCGGTACGGCTCAGCGTGCGGCCGGTCGACGGCGACGCCGAGTTCGTGGTGGCGGACACCGGCACCGGCATCCCGCCCGAGCTGCACGAGCGCGTCTTCGAGGAGTTCTACCAGGTGCCCGGCAGCACGGCGCTCAGCGGCAAGGGCACCGGCCTGGGCCTGCCCTACGCGCGACGGCTGGCCGGCATCCTCGGCGGCGCCCTGCGCGTCGATTCCACGCCCGGGGAGGGCAGCAGGTTCACCCTCCGGCTACCGATCGCGGCGCCATGACGCCGGCCACCGTCCTCGTCGTCGACGACAGCGCCACCAAACGGTATCTGCTGGTGAGCTGGCTGACCCGCGCCGGTTTCACGGTCCAGCAGGCGGAGACGGGCACCGAGGCGCTCAGCATGCTCCCCGGATCCGCCATCGACCTGGTGGTCCTCGACGTGAAGCTGCCGGACATGAGCGGTTTCGACGTCTGCGAGAAGATCAAGACCGATCCCGCGTACGGAAACCTGCCCGTCATTCACGTCTCGGCGCACGCGGTCGACGTCGTCGACCGGACCCAGGGCCTGAGCCGAGGCGCCGACGCGTACCTGGTCGAGCCGATCGAACCGGACGAGCTGGTGGCCACCGCCCAGGCCGTGCTGCGGTACTACTCCGCCCGCCAGCGTGCCGAGCTGCTGGCCCGGCGGATGGTCCGCCTCGCCGAGACCACGCTGGCCATCAACACCGCGTCCAGCCTGCACGAGCTGTTGCAGGCCGCCGCGGCCGGTGCCCAGATCATCTTCGGCAGCCCGGTCGTGGTGCTGGCCGAGGGCTCGGACGGCGAGAGCCTCGCCGCGGCCGGGTCGCCGCCCGAGGTGCGCACGTGGTCGCTGGCCGAGCGCAACGTCGCGGTGGGCTCGCTGGTGCGCACCGACGAGCCGGCCGACTGGGACGTCACCGAGTGGCCGGCCGGCGAGTCGGTGGCCGTCGCCGCCGCCCGGTTGCGCATCGACCGGCCGCCGGTCTACGTGGCCGCGCCGAGCAGCTCGCAGACACCCGGCTTCCCGGTGCTGCGTCAGCTGTCCCAGGCGGTCGCCGCCGCGGTCGAGGCGCAACGCTCCTACGACGAGGAACACCGGATCGCGGTCACCCTGCAACGCAGCCTGTTGCAGTCCCGGCTGCCGGAGGTGCCCGGGCTGGAACTGGCCGTGCGCTACGAGCCGGCCAGCGCGCAGACCGAGGTGGGCGGCGACTTCTACGAGCTCACCATGGTGCGCGGCAAGCTGCTGGTGGCGATCGGCGATGTGGCGGGTCACTCGCTGCACGCCGCCACGGTCATGGCCGAGATCCGGCACGCCGTGCGCGCGTACGCCGTCGAAGGCCATCCCCCGGGAACCGTGCTGACCCTGGTGAACCAGTTCATGCGGACGGTCCTGCCGGCCGACTCGGCCACCCTGTGCCTGTTCACCCTGGACCCGGCCACCGGCGCGGTGCGGATGGCGAGCGCCGGGCACCTGCCGCCGCTGCTGCACACGCACGAGGGCGTGCGTTTCCTGCAGCCGCGCGGCCCGCTGCTGGGCGTGAACGCACCCCGCCCCGACGACCAGGAGTTCGTCCTGCCCCCGGGCGCCACCCTCGTCCTCTACACCGACGGCCTGGTCGAACGCCGGGACAGCGACATCGACGTCGGGCTGAACGCCCTGGCGGCGGCCGCCGCCACTGTGGACGACGACCTGGACGCGTTCTGCCGGCGCCTGCTGTTCCAGCTGGGCGGTGCCGGCCCCCAGGCCGACGACATCGCCGTCGTGGCCCTGCGCCGCGACTGATCGGCCTCGCCCGTACCCACGGTGACTCCCTTGACACCGGCTATTCGCTCAATGAATAGTTGTCGGCATGTCCACGGCACACGTCCTGCTCGGCCTGCTCGCCGCCGGTCCCCGCCACGGATACGACCTCAAGCGGGCCCATGACGAGCAGCTGCCCCGGGCCAAGCCGCTCGCCTTCGGCCAGGTCTACGCGACGCTCGGCCGGCTGGAGCGCGACGGTTTCGTGACCGAGTCGGGTCAGGACCGCGACGGCGGGCCGGACCGGACGTCGTACGTGATAACCGAGGCCGGGCGGGCGCACCTGCGTGCCTGGCTGTCCGCCGTGGAGCCCCCGGCCCCGTTCGTGACCGGTGAGCTCTTCCGCAAGGTCATCGTGGCGCTGATCGTGGCCGACGGCGCCACCGCCCGCGATTACCTGATCGCCCAGCGCACCGCGCACATGCAGCGGATGCGCGAGCTGACCGCGGCCAAGACCGGCCCGGGTGCGACCGTCGGTGACCTCATCGCCGCCGACTACGCGATCGGGCACCTCGATGCCGATCTGCGCTGGCTCCAGACCACCCTGACCCGGGTCACCGGGCCTGCCGAAGGAGTGACGCCATGATGAGCCTGCTCAGCGGAACCGGAATCACCAGGAACTTCGGCGCCACCCCCGCGCTGCGCGGAGTGGATCTGCAGGTCGCGGCCGGCGAGATCGTCGCGGTGACCGGGCCGAGCGGCTGCGGGAAGTCCACTTTGCTGCACTGCCTCTCCGGCATCCTGCGCGCGGACAGCGGCTCGGTGGTCTACCGCGATCAGGAACTCGGGCTGCTGTCCGAGAGCGCCCGGTCGCGGCTGCGGCGCACCGAATTCGGGGTGCTGTTCCAGTTCGGACAGCTGGTCCCGGAGCTGACCGCGGCCGAGAACGTCGCGCTTCCCCTGCTTCTCGCCGGTTCGGGGCGGCGAGAGGCGCGGGCGGTCGCGATCGACTGGCTCGAACGGCTCGCCGTGGCCGATCTGGCCGATCAGCGGCCCGGTGCCATGTCCGGCGGTCAGCAGCAGCGCTGCGCGACCGCGCGGGCACTGGTCACCGGGCCGCGGGTGCTGTTCGCCGACGAGCCGACCGGGGCGCTCGACGCGATCACCGGGGAGCAGGTGCTCGGCGAGATCGTGCGGGTGGCGCGCGAGCAGGGCACCGCGGTGCTGCTGGTCACGCACGAGGCCAAGGTCGCGGCGTACGCGGACCGGGAGATCTCGCTGCGCGACGGGCTGGTCGACCCGACCGGTCTCGGGCTGGGAGCGGTCGCATGAGGGCGGCGACGCTGACCCGTCTCGCGGTGGCCGGCACCCGCACCGACCTGCTGCGGACCGTGCTCACCGCGGTGAGCGCGGGTCTGGCGGCGGTCGCGCTGCTCGCGGCGGCCACGGTGGGTTCCATCCGGGGGTACGCGGACCGGTACACCAACGCGTTGCTCGTGGAAGGCGGACTGCGGCCCGGCGTGATGCTCGCCCTGGCCGTGGTGGCGTTGCCGGTGCTGGCCCTGGCCGGGCAGTGCATCCGGCTCGGCGCGCCGGCCCGGGACCGGCGGCTGGCCGCGATCCGGCTGGCCGGCGCGACACCCGGCGAGGCGGTGCTGATCGCGACCGCGGAGACGGCCGTGGCGAGCCTGGCCGGGTCGCTGGCCGGGCTGGCGGCCTACCTGGTGGGACGGCAGGTGATGGTCCGGCACGACGCGGCGGGCCGGTTGCGGCTGCCCAGCGACGTGCTGCCCCCGGTGGCGGTGATCGTGCCACTGTTGCTGGTCGTTCCGCTGCTGGCCGCGGTGATCGGGGCGCTGCTCATGCGGCGGGTGATCGTCACACCGCTCGGCGTGGTGCGCCGCAGCCGCGAGCGCCGCCCCCACCCGTGGCCGGGCCTGCTCATCGCGGCCGGGCTGGTGGTCTTCCCCGCGACGATCAACCGGCCGGACCGCATCCACCTCTCCAACGCCGAAACGTCCGTGCTGCTCGGCGCGTCGGTTGTCGCGGTGGTCGCCGGAGTCGTGCTCGGCACCGGGTGGATCTCGTACACCGCCGGGCGGCTGCTGCGCGCGTACGGACGAGCACCATCCATGTTGCTCGCCGGTCAGCGGCTCATCACCGACCCGTGGAACGGCAGCCGCACCGTCGCCGCGCTGCTCGCCTCGGTGGTCGCGGGGGCGGCCGCGCTCGGGTTCCGGGCACAACTCGAGACCGAGGTGCGCGCGTATGCCCTCGACAACCGGAGCTCGACCGAGCCGGGTCACGCCACGTACGGGCTGGGTGCCGAGCCCGCGTTCTACTACAACGGCGTCCGGCTCGTCATGATCGTGGTCGGGCTGAGCGCCGTAGTGGCCGCGGCCGGGATGCTCGTGGCGCTGGCCGAGAGCATCGTGGCGCGCCGGCGGGCCTACGCGTCGCTGACCGCGACGGGCGTCCCACGCCGTACGCTGTCGGCCGCGGTGCTCTGGCAGACGCTGACGCCGCTGGTTCCCGCGGTGCTGCTGGCGCTGGGCGCGGGTGTCTCGCTGATGCGGCTGGTCGGCACCGCGATCGAGGCGCAGACGACCGTCCTGCACGTGCCGGTGCCGGCCGCGCGGCTGGCTCTGCTGGGTGGTGGCGCGCTGCTGGCCGTTCTCCTCGCGGCCGGTGCCGGACTGGTGGTGCTGCGCTCCAGCACCGACCTCGAGGAATTGCGGATCTAGACCTTCTGGTCGGCTGCGCCGAGAACGTCGAGGATCCAGGCCAGGATGAAAGCCTCCTCGCGCCACGCGTCGTACCGGCCGCTCGGGCCGCCGTGGCCGGCGCCCATCTCGGTCTTCAGCAGGTATTCGCCGTCGGGGGCGGTGGCACGCAGCCGGGCGATCCACTTGGCCGGCTCGTGGTAGAGCACGCGGGTGTCGTTCAGGCCCGCCATCGCGAGAATCTTCGGATACGCCAGCTTCGCGACGTTCTCGTACGGGCTGTACGACTTCATGTACGCGTACACGTCGGACGACTCGATCGGGTTGCCCCACTCCTCCCACTCGGTCACGGTGAGCGGGAGCGACGGGTCCAGGATGGAGTTCAGCGGGTCGACGAAGGGAACCTCGGCCACGATGCCGGCGAACTGCTCCGGAGCGAGGTTCGCGATCGCGCCCATCAGCAGCCCGCCGGCCGAACCGCCCCGGGCGACCAGCCGGCCCGGCGTCGTCCAGCCGTTCTTGACCAGGGCTTCCGCCGCGGCGACGAAGTCGGTGAAGGTGTTCTTCTTGGCGAGCAGCTTGCCGTTCTCGTACCAGCGGCGGCCCATCTCCCCGCCGCCGCGGACGTGCGCGATGGCGTAGACGACGCCACGGTCCAGCAGCGAGAGCCGGGCGATGGAGAAGAACGGGTCGATGCTGTTCTCGTAGGAACCGTAGCCGTAGAGCAGCGCGGGAGCCGTGCCGTCGCGAGGGACGCCCTTGCGGACCACGATGGACAGCGGGACCTCGGTGCCGTCCGGCGCCAGCGCCCACTCGCGGAACTGCTCGTAGTCGTCCGGGTCGTAGCCGCCCAGCACCGGCTTGCGCTTGCGCAGCGTCATCGTGCGGGTGACCAGGTCGACGTCGTACACCGATTCGGGCGTCACCATCGAGGTGTACGAGATCCGGATCGTCGACGTGTCGTACTCCGGGTTGAGGGCCAGGCCGACGCTGTAGAGCGGCTCGGGGAACTCCATCTCGTACGACGCGGTGCTGCCGTCGCCCATCACGCACAGGCCGGTCAGCCCGTTGCGCCGCTGGGAGATCACCAGGTGCCGGGCGAACGCGTCCACCGACTCCAGCCGGGTGCCCGGCTCGTGCGGGATCAGCTCGACCCAGTCGCCCGGGTTGTCCGCCGACGTGTACGCGAGCGCGAAGTCCTCGGCGTCGCGGTTGTGCAGGATCAGGAACCGGTGCCCGTGGTGCTCCACCGAGTACTCCACGCCGGGCTGCCGTTCGGCGATCAGCACCGGCTCGGAAAGTGGATCGTCGGACGGGATGACCCGTACCTCGG
Organism: uncultured Actinoplanes sp.; assembly: GCF_934643405.1. GTDB lineage: Bacteria > Actinomycetota > Actinomycetes > Mycobacteriales > Micromonosporaceae > Actinoplanes. Next base: position 22,832 of record NZ_CAKUCL010000040.1, on the reverse strand, counting down.
AAGTGATCTTGCTCTGCGAGTCGATGACGATGAACTTCTCGCTGCGGCTGAGGTCGACGGCGACCCAGAAGCGCTCGTCCGGCTCCTCATAGATCACCGCGTCCTCGACGTCCGCCCCGATCCGGTGCCGCCACACGCGGTACGGCCGCCAGGCGTCGTCGACGGTCAGGTAGAACAGCACGCTACCGTCGGCCGACCAGGCGCTGCCGTAGAACGTGTCCGGCACCTCGTCCGGGAGGACCTCGCCGGTGCGCAGGTCCTTCACCCGCAGGGTGAATCGTTCGTCGCCGGTGAAGTCGGTGGAGTAGGCCAGACGGTTGCCGTCCGGGCTGACGTCGAACGTGCCGAGCTGGAAGAACTCCTTGCCCTCGGCGAGCTCGTTGCCGTCGAGCAGGACCTCCTCGTTCGCCAGCGGCTGCTCCTCGGGGTTCGGCGGGTCGGTCTCGCCGGCACGCACCGGCAGCCGGCACGAGATGCCGTACTGCTTGCCCTCGACCGTACGGGTGTAATACCAATACCCGCCCTTGCGGCTGGGCACGGTCAGGTCGGTCTCCTGGGTGCGCTTCTTGATCTCCTGGAAGATCGTCTCGCGCAGCTCGGCGAGGTGCGCGGTCGCGCGCTCGGTCCAGGAATTCTCCGCCTCGAGATAGGCGACCGTCTGCGGGTCCTCCCGATCGGCCAGCCAGAAGTATTCGTCGGTGACCGTGTCGCCGTGGAAGGAGCGCTCGTGCGGCACGCGGCGGACGGACGGAGGGCTGTCGGGCTTGTCGGTCGTCACGCGCCATACGTTACCGGTCGGCCCCCGCGCACAGACTTCTTTGACCCGCGCCGACCCATCCCGTTCGAACAAGTGTACGATATGCCAGAGTGGACGATCTTCGTGATGTTCGATCTTTCGAGCCGACCGGCCGGAGGCGGGAACTGTGAGTGCGCCGCGAGATGAAGTGCTGAACGCGCTTGTGGACATCTGCGGGCCCGACTATGCCCGCTTCGGCCGGTCCGTCGACGCGGTCGCCGGTCATCGGGCCACGTTCGTCGCCGTGCCGGCCACCACGCGCGCCGTCTCGGAGGTGCTGCGGCTCGCCGCGTCATCCGGTCTGAGCACGCTGGCCCGCGGCTCCGGCAGCAAGCTCGACTGGGGCGCGCCCCGCCCCGAGGTCGATCTGCTGATCGACACCGGGCGCCTCTCCGGCATGTGGAATCACGACGTCGCCGCGGCAACGGCCGAGGTCGGGACCGGCACCCCGGTGCGTGCGCTGCAGGCCGCGCTGGCCCTGCACGGGCAGCGGCTCGCGGCCGATCCGCCGTCGCCGAGCGCCACGGTCGGCGGGATGCTGGCGGTCAACGAGTCGGGCCCGCTGCGGCACCGCTTCGGCACGCCGGCCGAGCACGTGGACCGAGTGGCATATGTGGATCGGGCGGGGAATCCGGCCGAGTCCGACGGGGAGAACGGGCGGCCGGGCATCGCCGAGATCGACGGCGTGATCACCTCGGCGCTCGTGCGGCTTCAGCCCCTGCCCGGCGCCCGGCGCTGGGTCACCGTGGCGGTGCCGACGCCGTTGCAGATCACCAAGCTGGCCCAGGCGGCGCGCGAGGCCGAGCCGAGCGCGCTGGAGGTCGACCTGCCGGCGGCCGGGCAGCTGTCCGGCACGCTGGTGGCGCTCCTCGAGGGGGAGACCGAGAGCGCGGTGGTCGAGCGGGCCGACCGGCTCGCCGCGCAATGGGGAGCGAGCGCGAGTTATGCGCCGATCGCCCCGCCCTGGTGGGGGCGTTATCCGTTCGACCGTGACGAGGTGGCGCTGCGGGTGTCGGCGAACCCGGCCGATCTGCCGGCCGCGCTGTATGCGCTGGGCGACGCCACCGGCGGGGCGGTGCCGGCCCGTGGTTCGGCCGGGGTGGCCGCCGTGCACGCGGTGCTGCCGGGTGCGCTGGAGCCGGACCGGGTGGAGCGGATCATGGAGAGCGTGCGGCACGTGCTCATGGCGCGGAATGGGCGGATCGTCGCGGTGTCGGCGCCGACGGCGATCGCGCGGCGCATCGAGATGGCCGGGTATCGAGAGCTGTTCTGACGGCGGGTGGTCGGCGCTGGGCCGGGCGGGGACGCGACAGCGTGCCGGAGTGGCGGGACGGTCAGTGGCGGCTGGCGGTTGCGGCCTCTCGGGCGGTGGCTGCCGGGTGGCGGCCGGGGATGGGCTCGGTGCCGACGGCGTAGGTCAGGTAGGCGAAGCGGCCCACCTGGGCCACGCCGGTCAAGGCCAGCTCGCGCGCGGTCAGGTGCCGGGGGAGCAGCTGCGTGCCCTGGCCGAGGACCACCGGCGCGATGCCCAGGATGATCTCGTCGAGCAGGCCCCGGTCGGCGAACTGGCCGACCAGGTCGCCGCCGCCGGCCAGCCACACGTGCTTGCCCTTCGCGGCCACCAGCATCGCCTCGTGCACCCGCTGCACGTCGCCGGAGACCATGAAGACGTTGGCGTCCGGCACCAGCGGCAGCTCCCGGTTGGCGAAGACCCAGCACGGCACGTCGCCGTACAGGTCGTGCCAGTTCTGCGGCTGGTTGAGCACGTCGTCGTTCTCGATCACCCATTCGTAGGTGTTCGCGCCCATGGCGAACGCGCCAACACCCGCGAAGAAGCCGCCGAACGGGTTCTCGTTACCGCCGTCGACGTCGAAGAGCCAGTCGAGCGAATTGTTCTCGTCGGCGATGTAACCGTCGATGCTCGTCGCCGTGTAGTACTGAGTTTTCGCCATGACCATCACCATGCCACGGCACACGGGGCGAAAGGGGCAATTCGCCGGAGCTCAGCCGTCGTTGCGGAGCACCAGGATCGCGATGTCGTCCCGCGGCTCCTCGACCGAAAAGTTGATCGTGGTGGACCGCAGCCGGGCGGCCATCACGTCCGCCGGATAGCCGGCCAGCGGCGACGACGCCTCGCGCAGCCGCCCGGTGCCGAACAGCTCCCGCCCGCGGCGACGCTCGGTCACGCCGTCGGTGTAGAAGATGAGCGAGTCGCCGGGTGACAGCCGCACCTCGGCCTCCGGCGAGCTGATCGTCTCCAGCAGCCCCAGCGCCGTGCCGCCCTCGCCGACGAACGACGTCTTGCCGTCCGCGCGCACCAGCACCGCCCGATCGTGCCCGGCCAGGTGCAGGCAGACCGCGAGCGTGCCGTCCGCCTCCCGCACCACCGACGCCATGGCCAGCGTGCAGTACCGCCCGCCGCCGCGCTGCACCAGCGTGCGGTTGACCCGGCACAGGATCTCACCCATCGGCTTGCCGTCGTCGACCAGGATCCGGATCACGTCGCGGACCAGGCCGGTCACCGTGGCCGCCTGCACGCCCTTGCCGGAGACGTCGCCGACCACGACGATCCAGCGGTCGGTGCCGGCCGGGACCACGTCGTAGAAGTCGCCGCCGACCTCGGAGCCGGTCGGCACGTACTCCGCGGCGAACCCCACCCCGTCGACGTGGGGCAGGGCCGGCGGAAGAAGCGAGGCTTGGAGCGTACGGGCGACTTTGTGCCGTTCGTCGTGAATGCGGGCATTGTCGATCGCCAGCGCGGCCCGTCGCGCCACGTCGTCCAGCACCGCGACTTCGTCGGCGTCGTGCCGGTGGGTCAGGTGCCGGCCCACGGCCAGCGTGCCGAGGCGCGCGCCGCGAGCCACCAGCGGCACCGCGAAGCCCTCGACCGGCGCCCCGAACATCACCTGGGTGCCCACCCGGGACGCCTCCTCGAGCCGGGCCAGGATGGAGTCGGGCCCGGTCTCGGCCAGCGCCGCGTACAGCTGGGCCAGCGACGCCTCGTCCGCGTGGGTCGCCGCCGCGAGCTGGAGCCGGCCCCACGCGTCGGTCGTGTGCACCGCGCACCACTGACCCAGCCGCGGCACCACCAGCTGCGGGATCAGCGCCATCGTCAGGTTCACGTCGAGTGACTGGGCGAGCAGCTCGCTGGCCTCGGCCAGGAATGTCAGCCACGTCTGGCGGCGCAGGTCGGTGCGGCGCAGCCGGTCGTTCTCCAGGTGCAGCGAGAATCGTTCCGCGACGATCGTGGCCAGGGGCTGGGCGTAGCCGACGGGCGAGGCGTCGAGCTCCAGCTCGCCCGAGTACGGCCGTTGGACGTTCAGCGGGACACGGATCGTGGCCGCGTCGTCGCGCGGTGCTCGCCCGTACCTCGCAAGTTGTTGCCGTCCTCCGCCGTCGCCGCGGTCGAGCCGCACCACGCCGCCGGCCGCACCGGTCAGCCGGGCCAGCCGGGAGAGCAGATCCGTCGCGAACTCGGCCAGCCCCTCGTCGGTCTGCCGTTCCGGGTTGATCTGCAGCAGGGTGGTGAGCGCGCCGACACTGGGCGTGCCCGCGTCCGCCACGTTCGCGGCCGGGACCAGCGCCGTCGTCTTGGGCGCGCCGTGCCGCTCCAGCCGGAACCAGACACCCTTGCCGGTACCCTCGTGAACGGTGCCCCACCGGCTCGCGAAATGGTCGACCAGAAGCAGGCCGCGACCGCGCTCGGCCACCTCGCCGATGTCCACGCTCTCGTTGCGCGGGCCGACCGCGAGCTGCTCGACCGGCCCGGGGGCGAAGTCGGTGACGGTCACGGTGAGGCCGCCGGAATCGGCACGGACTTCGATGTCCAGTTCGGTGTTGGCGTGCACCACCGCGTTCGTGGAGAGCTCGGTGGTAAGCAGCAAAGCCTCGTTGAGCAGGGAATCCAGCCCTGCTTCCTCGAGCACCGAGCGCACCAGGGCACGAGCCGCCGCGGGCGTCCGTCGATCATTCGGCAGGCGAACGCGCCGGGTCAGACCACCCGGTGGGGTGTCCGCGATCGCTCCGGCCTCCACTGACACGCATGCATCCTCTCCTGTCGGCGGGTGTATGCACAAAGTCGTCTCTCGCATTGACCCGGTCGGGCGAGAGAGGATGAGAGCCCCACGGCAGCCGGACATCGAGTGAGGACAGCATGACCGCGGCCAAAGAAGCCCCCGTCGGCGTGCCCGACGAGACCGCCCTGCTCGGCGAGCTCACCGAGGCGTTGCGGCGGGTACGCCGGGGCGACCTCAAGGTTCGCCTGCCCCGCCGCAGCGGCATGGCCGGCGAGGTCGCCGATGCGTTCAACGAGGTGGTGTCGCTCCAGGAGCGGCAGAACCTCGATGTTCGCCGGATCAGCCGGATCGTCGGCCGCGACGGCCGGCTCACCGAGCGTCTCGACGACGAGGGTCTCGACGGCGCCTGGGCGGACAGTGTCCGCTCGGTGAACTCGCTGATCGACGACCTCGGCCGCCCGACCACCGAGATCTCGCGGGTCATCCTCGCGGTGGCCGACGGCGATCTGTCCCAGCACATGGCGCTCGAGATGGACGGCCGCCCCCTGCGGGGGGAATTCCTCCGGATCGGCCGCACGGTCAACACGATGGTCGACCAGCTGTCGTCGTTCGCCGACGAGGTGACCCGGGTGGCCCGCGAGGTGGGCACCGAGGGCGAGCTGGGCGGCCAGGCCGACGTGCGCGGCGTGGCCGGCACCTGGAAGGACCTGACCGACTCGGTGAACTCGATGGCCTCCAACCTCACCAGTCAGGTGCGCAACATCGCGCAGGTCTCGACCGCGGTGGCGAAGGGTGACCTGTCGCAGAAGATCACGGTGGCCGCCCAGGGCGAGATCCTCGAGCTCAAGGACACCGTGAACACGATGGTGGACCAGCTGTCGTCGTTCGCCGACGAGGTGACGCGGGTGGCCCGCGAGGTGGGCACCGAAGGCCGGCTGGGCGGTCAGGCCCAGGTCCGCGGTGTCTCCGGTACGTGGCGGGAGCTCACCGAGAACGTGAACCAGCTCGCCGCGAACCTCACCGACCAGGTGCGCAACATCGCGCAGGTCTCCACCGCGGTGGCGAAGGGCGACCTGTCCCAGAAGATCACGGTCGACGCCCGCGGCGAGATCGCCGAGCTGAAGAACACCGTGAACACGATGGTGGACCAGCTGTCGTCGTTCGCCGACGAGGTGACGCGGGTGGCCCGCGAGGTGGGCTCGGAGGGCAAGCTGGGCGGTCAGGCCCAGGTCAAGGGCGTCTCCGGTACGTGGCGGGACCTCACCGACAACGTGAACTACATGGCCTCGAACCTCACCAGCCAGGTTCGCAACATCGCCTCGGTCACCACCGCGGTGGCGAAGGGCGACCTGTCCCAGAAGATCACGGTCGACGCCCGCGGCGAGATCCTGGAGCTCAAGTCCACGGTCAACACGATGGTCGACCAGTTGTCGTCGTTCGCCGACGAGGTGACGCGGGTGGCCCGTGAGGTGGGCACCGAGGGCAAGCTCGGCGGTCAGGCGCAGGTGCGCGGCGTGGCCGGCACGTGGCGTGACCTGACCGACAACGTGAACTCGATGGCCTCGAACCTGACCGCCCAGGTGCGCAACATCGCGCAGGTCTCCACCGCGGTGGCGAAGGGTGACCTGTCGCAGAAGATCACGGTCGACGCCCAGGGCGAGATCCTGGAGCTGAAGAACACCGTGAACACGATGGTCGACCAGTTGTCGTCGTTCGCCGACGAGGTGACGCGGGTGGCCCGTGAGGTGGGTTCGGAGGGCAAGCTCGGCGGTCAGGCCCAGGTGCGCGGCGTGGCGGGCACGTGGCGTGACCTGACCGACAACGTGAACTACATGGCGTCGAACCTGACCGCCCAGGTGCGCAACATCGCGTCGGTGACCACGGCGGTGGCGAAGGGCGACCTGTCGCAGAAGATCACGGTGGACGCCCGGGGCGAGATCCTGGAGCTCAAGGACACCGTGAACACGATGGTCGACCAGCTGTCGTCGTTCGCCACCGAGATCACCCGGGTCGGCCGGGAGGTCGGCATCGAGGGCAAGCTCGGCGGCCAGGCGCAGGTGCGCGGCGTGGCCGGGACCTGGCGCGACCTGACCGACAACGTCAACCAGCTCGCCTCGACGCTGACCACGCAGCTGCGGGCCATCGCCGAGGTGTCCACCGCGGTGACCCGCGGCGACCTCACCCAGAGCGTCGCGGTCGAGGCGCAGGGCGAGATCGCCGAGCTGAAGGACAACATCAACCAGATGATCGTGACGCTCCGCGAGACCACCAAGGCGAACGCGGAGCAGGGCTGGCTCGACTCGAACCTGGCCCGCATCGGCGGCCTGCTGCAGGGCCAGCGCGACCTCGGCGAGGTCTGCCGCATGATCATGACCGAGGTGACGCCGCTGGTCGACGCCCAGCTCGGCGCGTTCTTCCTGGTCGACAACGAGCAGGCGGTGATGCGGCTGCGGCTGGCCGCCTCGTACGGTTACGTCGCCCGCAACCACGAGGTGACCTTCGGGCCGGGCGAGGGGCTGGTCGGCCAGGCCGCCGTGTCCCGCCGCACGATCCGGGTGCGGGCCACCCACGACGGCATCCTGACCATGCGGTCCGGGCTCATGTCGATGCCGCCGAACGACCTGGTGGTGCTGCCGGTGCTGTTCGAGGGCGAGATGCTCGGCGTGATCGAGTTCGCCTCGGTGGCCGCCTTCTCGGGCCTGCACCTGACCTTCCTGGAGCGCCTGGTGGCCACGATCGGTGTCGCCCTCAACACCATCCAGGCCAACCGCCGTACGGAGGAATTGCTCTCGCAGTCGCAACGGCTCGCCCGGGAGATGCAGGACCAGTCGGCCGAGCTGCAGCGCACCAACGCCGAGCTGGAGGACAAGGCGCAGCTGCTCAGCGAGCAGAAGGCCAACATCGAGACGAAGAACCGGGAGATCGAGCTGGCCCGGCTCGGGCTCGAGGAGAAGGCGCAGCAGCTGTCGCGCGCGAGCGCGTACAAGTCGGAGTTCCTGGCGAACATGAGCCACGAGCTGCGTACGCCGTTGAACTCCCTGCTGCTGCTGGCCAGACTGCTGGCGGACAACTCGGAGTCGAACCTGACCGAGAAGCAGATCGAGTTCGCGCGCACGATCCACAGCGCCGGGTCCGACCTGCTGTCGCTGATCGACGACATCCTGGACCTGGCCAAGATCGAGGCGGGCCGGATGGACGTGGAGCCGGACCAGGTCGACTTCGAGGGTGTGCGCAGCTACGTCGAGCAGGCGTTCGCGCCGCAGGCCGAGGAGAAGGGCTTGCAGTTCCGGGTGCAGGTCGAGCCGGACCTGCCCGAGTCGATCTACACGGACCCGCAGCGGCTCCAGCAGATCCTGCGCAACCTGCTGTCCAACGCGGTCAAGTTCACCGACTCCGGCTCGGTCACGCTGAGCATCTTCGGCGCGCCGCAGCACACCGACTTCGACGTGCCGTCGCTGGCCGCAAGCCGCCAGGTCGTCGGCTTCTCGGTCAGCGACACCGGCATCGGCATCTCGGACGAGAAGCTGGCGATCATCTTCGAACCGTTCCAGCAGGCCGACGGCACGACGACCCGCAAGTACGGCGGCACCGGCCTCGGGCTGTCGATCAGCCGGGACCTGGCCGCGCTGCTCGGCGGCACGATCGTGGTGTCGTCGCGGCCGGGCGAGGGCTCGACGTTCACGCTCTACATGCCGGACGCGCTCAACGCCGAAGCGATCCCGGCCATGAACCTGCAGGCGGTGCCGCCGACGACCGTGATCGTGCAGCCGGCGCCCGCTCCGCTGGACGTGCCGCTCATGGAGCTGCCCATGATGGTGCAGCCGGCCGAGCTGGACGGGCACGTGGTCACGCCGGCCAGCCGGCAGCTGGACGGCGCTACCGTGTTGATCGTGGACGACGACGTGCGGAACGTCTTCGCGCTCACCAGCGCGCTGGAGATGCACGGCCTGAATGTCCTGTATTCGGACAACGGGGTCGACGGCGTCCGTAAGCTGGCCGAGCACCCGGAGGTCGACATCGTTCTGATGGACGCGATGATGCCCGATCAGGACGGTTACGAGACGACCCGCGGGATCCGCCGCAACCAGCGGTTCCAGGATCTACCGGTAGTGTTCCTGACCGCGAAGGCCATGCCCGGCGACCGTGAGTCGGCCCTTGCGGCGGGTGCCAGCGACTACATCACCAAGCCCGTCGACCTCGACCAACTGATCGAACTGATGGCTCGTTGGGTGAACGCCGACAAGACCACCGAACCAGAGCGCGGCTGATCCGGCCGCCGGAGAGGACTGGGTGTGGCGGACCGCGCCAAAGCATTGCTGGTCGACGACCGGAAGGACAATCTGCTCGCCCTGGAGGCGATCCTCCAGGGCCTGCCGGTGACGCCGGTCGCCGTCGAGTCCGGCGAGGCGGCGCTCAAGCAGCTGCTCACCGACGATTTCGCGGTGATCCTGCTGGACGCGCAGATGCCCAACATGGACGGCTTCGAGACGGCCAGCCACATCAAGCGGCGGGAACGCACCCGGCACGTCCCGATCCTGTTCCTGACCGCCGCCGACCGTGACGCGCAGCTCGCGCTGCGGGGATACGCGGTCGGCGCGGTCGACTACCTGACGAAGCCCTTCGACCCGTGGGTGCTGCGGGCCAAGGTGTCCATCTTCGTCGAGCTGTGGACCAAAACGCAGCAGCTCAAGGCCCAGGCCGACGCGACCCGCGAACGGGACGCGCAGTGGCAGCGGCTGACCGAGACGGTCGACGAGGCGGCTCGGGTGCTGCGGGCCGGCGGCGACGAGGCTGCGGCCGAGGCCCTGAGCCTGCTGGAGAAGGCCCGCTGGGGCAGCTAGCCCTTCCTTCCGTGGGGACCTACGCCGTCCAGGGCGGCGCAGATCCCCACAGTGTCTGCTGGTCAGACGTTGGCGTACGGGGTGAGCGCGTTCTCCAGCGCCTGCCGCAGAACCGCCTTGGGCCGCAGGCCGACGAGCTGGCCGGTCAGCGTCCCGCCGGTGAAGAAGAGCAGCGTCGGCATGGACATCACCCGGTAGGCCCGCGTCGTCTCCGGGTTCTCGTCGGCGTTGATCTTGGCGAGACGGAGCCGGCCGGCGAACTCGGGGGCGAGTTCGGCCAGCGTACGGGCCATGGGGCCGCACGGCGGGCACCATTGCGCCCAGAAATCCACGACCAACGGCGTACGGCCCCTGATCGCCGTGGCAAATGTCTCGTCGCTCAGGATGATGAGATCTGTCTCGGACACGTCGTCTCCCGGTGTGCGATGGCCTGCTCCAGCTGCGTGCTCAGCTGCCGCCGGACATCGACGAGCCGCCCCAGATAGCCGTCCACCTCGGCCAGCTTGCGGCGCAGCACCGCCACCGAGTCCGGGCACACATCCCCGGACTCGTTGCCGGCCCGCAGGCACGCGACGAAGGGTTTGATGTCGTCCAGGCCGAAGCCGACCGCGAGCAGCGACCGGATCTCGTGCACCACCCGCAGTTCCGCGTCGTCGTACTGCCGGTAGCCGTTCGCATCCCGCCGCGGTCGCACCAGGCCCTGCGCCTCGTAGTAGCGCAGGGTCCGCGTGCTGGTACCGGCGCGTTCCGCCAGTTCCCCGATCAACATCGGCGCCCCCTCGTCGTCACCCGACGCTAGGCCTTGACATCGGTGTCAAGGCAAGGAGCTCAGCTCGACGCCGTCGTGATCATCAGCGCGCTGCGCAGGCCGGTGATGTCGAGCACACGCATCAGGAACTCGCCGACGTTGGTCAGCGCCAGCACCGCGCGCGCGTGCTGCGCCTTGCGGCTGAGCACGACGAGCGTGCCGAGGCCCTGGGAGTCGCAGAAGGTGACACCGGCCATGTCGAGCACGATCCGGGCGGGCGGGTCGGCCAGTGTTTCGTTGACCATCGATGAGAGCTTGTTCACCGTGAGTACATCGATCTCCCCGGCGAGGTGGAAGACGACCTCGTCGGGGGCGTTCTGAACCTCGATCGACAGCTCCGGACGCTCCACCGGCCCAGCCTATCGCCTGTGCCCGCGATCGGCCTGTCAGGCGCGGGCGCGCCGACCGCTTCCGGACATCCCCGCGCGACGTGAACAACCCTCTTGAGATTCTTGTCAGAGCCCGCTGACACAATGGGAGCCGCTGTGACCACCTCATACCGCGCCGAGCGCCTTCCGTACCCGGAGGACGCCCCGGCCTCCCAGGCCCTGTTCGACCGCGCCTCGGCTGTTGTGCCGGGCGGGGTCAATTCACCCGTGCGTGCGTTCCGAGCGGTCGGAGGCACGCCGCGATTCATGGCGCACGGTGACGGTGCGTGGCTGACCGACGCCGACGGGCGACGCTACGTCGACCTGGTGTGCTCCTGGGGCCCGCTGATCCACGGTCACGCCCGGCCCGAGATCGTCGCCGCGGTGCAGGCCGCGGCCGCGCGCGGCACCAGCTTCGGCACCCCGACGGCGGGCGAGGTCGACCTGGCCGAGGAGATCGTGCGGCGTACCCCCGTCGACGAGGTCCGCCTGGTCAACTCGGGCACCGAGGCCACCATGTCGGCGATCCGGCTGGCCCGCGGCTTCACCGGCCATTCCAAGATCGTGAAGTTCGCCGGCTGCTACCACGGGCACGTGGACGCGCTGCTCGCCGCGGCCGGGTCCGGGCTCGCCACGTTCAGCCTGCCCGACTCGCCCGGTGTGACCGGGGCGGAGACCTCCGAGACGATCGTCGTTCCGTACAACGACGTGGCCGCGGTCGAGGCGGTGTTCGCCGCGGACGGCGCCGGCATCGCCGCGATCATCACCGAGGCCGCAGCCGGCAACATGGGCGTGATCGCGCCGCGGGACGGGTTCAACCAGCGGCTCGCCGAGATCGCTCACGCGAACGGCGCACTGCTCATCGTCGACGAGGTGATGACCGGCTTCCGGGTCTCGGCCGGCGGCTGGGCCGGGCTCGACCCGGTCGACGCCGACCTGTTCACCTTCGGCAAGGTGATGGGCGGCGGCCTGCCCGCGGCGGCGTTCGGCGGCCGCCGCGAGATCATGTCGCGGCTCGCCCCGGCCGGCCCGGTCTACCAGGCCGGCACGCTCTCCGGTAACCCGTTGGCCTGCGCGGCCGGTCTGGCCTCGCTGCGGCTCGCCGACGACGAGGTCTACAAGCGGCTCGACGAGCTGTCCGCTACGGTCGGCGCGCTCGCCTCCGCGGCGCTGACCGAGGCCGGCGTCCCGCACCGCCTGTCCTCCGCAGGCAACATGTTCTCGATCTTCTTCACCGACGTCGATGTCGTCGACTACGACTCGGCGAGGACGCAGGACGTCGCCGCGTTCAAGGCCTTCTTCCACGCGATGCTCGCCCGCGGTGTGTACCTGCCGCCCAGCGCGTTCGAGTCGTGGTTCGTCTCGACCGCGCTGGACGACGCGGCGATGGAGCAGATTGCCGCGGCCCTGCCGCACGCGGCGAGGGCAGCGGGAGGAGCGGCAGCATGAGCGAGCCGGTCAGGACGACAGTGCACGTGCTGCGGCACGGCGAGGTCTACAACCCGGACAAGATCCTGTACGGGCGCCTGCCCGACTTCCACCTCTCCGAGCTGGGCCGGCAGATGGCGAAGGCGGCAGCCGAGGCGCTGGCCGACCGCGACATCACGTACGTCGTGGCCAGTCCGCTGGAACGCGCGCAGGAGACGGCCGCGCCGATCGCGGCCGAGTTCGAGCTCGAGGTCGCCACCGACACCCGGCTGATCGAGAGCGCGAACTACTTCGAGGGCAAGAAGGTCGGCGTCGGCGACGGCGCGCTGGGCAACCCGCGGCACTGGTGGGTGCTGCGCGACCCGATCACCCCGTCCTGGGGCGAGGCCTATCTCGCGATCGCCCAGCGCATGTTCGCCGCGCTCCAGGCCGCCCGGGTCGCCGCCGAGGGCCACGAGGCCGTCTGCGTCTCGCACCAGCTGCCGATCTGGACGCTACGCCGGTACGTGGAGAAGAAGCGCCTCTGGCACGACCCGCGCCGCCGCGAGTGCGGCCTGGCCAGCCTGACGTCGTTCCGCTTCGAGGACTCGAGGGTCGTCGGCATCGACTACTCCGAGCCGGCCGCCCACCTGGTCGCCATGTCCGCGTCGGCCAAGACCGCCAAGGGAGCCTGATCGTGCGCCGCCTCGCCGCCCTGCTGGCCACCGCCGTCGTCGTGACCGGCGTGGTCGCCGGCTGTGGCGAGGACAACTGGGCGACCAAGTGCACCACGGCCAACGGCGTCGTGGAGTGCGCGCCCGGTCAGCGCACCGCGATCAAGGACGTCAACGGCGAGCTGCTGGACGGCGGGAAGTACGCGGTCAGCCAGGACAAGGGCAAGGTCGTCGTGGTCAACTTCTGGGGTTCGTGGTGCGCGCCCTGCCGGGCCGAGGCGGACGACCTGGAGAAGACGTACCAGGCGACCAGGGCCAAGGGCGTCACCTTCCTGGGGGTCAACTCGCGCGACGACCGGGACGCGGCCAAGCAGTTCGAGCGCGGCCGGGTGACGTATCCGAGCCTGTACGACCCGAGTGGCAAGGTCGCGCTCCAGTTCGACGTGACCCAGACCAGCACCCCGGCCACCCTGATCATCGACCGCCAGGGCCGCATCGCGATGGCGCTGCGCCAGGCCACCACGGCGAGCCAGCTGCAACCCCTGGTGGAGAAGGTCGCCGCCGAGGGGAACGGATGATGGGCACCAGTTTCGCCTCGATAGCCAACAGCGGTCCGCTGCTGCTGGCCATCGGCGTGGCCGCCATCGCCGGGATCGTCAGCATCCTGTCGCCCTGTGTGCTGCCGCTGGTCCCGGGCTACCTGTCGTATGTCACCGGTCTGGCCGGCTCGGATCTGGACGACGAACGCACCCGTACGGTCCGCGGTCGCGTGCTGGCCGGTACGACGTTGTTCGTGCTCGGCTTCGCGGTCGTGTTCACCATCCTGGCGATCGGCGTGGCCGGCATCGGCTACAGCCTCAAGTCGCACCAGGACGCGCTGAACATCGGGCTCGGCGTCCTGATCATCGTGCTCGGCCTGGGCTACCTGGGGTTGATCCCGGGACTCCAGCGCGAGGCCCGGATCAGCAAGCTGCCCGCCGCCGGCCTGATCGGCGCGCCGGTCTTCGGGGCGATCTTCGCGCTGTCCTGGCTGCCCTGCGTCGGACCGACCCTCGGCGCGGTGCTCGCCCTGGCCACCACCAGTGGCCAGACCGATCGCGCCGTCGCGCTGGCCCTCGCGTACAGCCTCGGTCTGGGAATTCCGTTCGTCCTCTTCGGTCTTTTCTTCCGCCGGTTGCTCGGGGTCTTCCGGGCGATCCGGCGCAACAGCCGGTGGGTCACCCGGGTCGGCGGCGTGCTGCTGATCCTGGTGGGGCTGACACTGGTGACCGGCCAGTGGAACGATTTTCTCATCTGGCTGCAGACCAGTTTCAACTTCGACGCCGGGACTCTGCTGTGACGATCGTCGAGCAACGCACCGCGCCGGCCGACGCGCCCCCGCCGCGCCGCACCAACCGGCTCTGGGCCCTGCTGCGCAACTCCTGGCGGCAACTGACCAGCATGCGTACGGCGTTGGTGCTCCTGTTCCTGCTGGCCGTCGCGGCGATCCCGGGCTCGGTGTTCCCGCAGCGCGCGGTGAGCTCGGAGAAGGTCGCCCAGTACTACACCACCCATCCGCAGCTGGCGCCCTGGCTCGAGCGGTTCGGCGGCTTCGAGGTCTACGCCTCGCCCTGGTTCGCCTCGATCTACCTGCTGCTGTTCGCCTCGCTGATCGGGTGTGTGGTCCCGCGGCTGATCGACCACGCGCGCGCCCTGCGGCTCAAGCCACCGCAGGCGCCCAAACGCCTGGACCGGCTGCCGCAGCACGCGGAACTGCCGGGCGTCGAGGCCTCCGCCGCGGACATCGCCAAGCTGCTGCGGCGGCGCCGATTCCGTACGGTCGTGCGCGAGCACACCGACGGCAGCTGGACCGTCTCGGGGGAGAAGGGCTACCTCAAGGAGACCGGCAACCTGCTGTTCCACTTCGCACTGCTGGCGGTGCTGGTCGGCGTCGGTTTCGGCCACTGGTACGGCTGGCACGGCAACCGGATCCTGGTCGGCGGCAAGGACCAGGCCTTCTGCAACTCGCTCACGCAGTACGACGACTCCGCGCTCGGGCCCCGCGTGCAGGCGGCCGACCTGCCGAACTTCTGCCTCACGCTGACCGACTTCCACGCGACGTACCAGACCACCGGCCAGCCCAGGACGTTCTCCGCGACCGTGTCGGTCAGCGAGCCGGGCAAGGCCGACTGGACGCGCACGTTCAAGGTCAACGACCCGCTGCGCCTGCACCACGCCAACGTGCACCTGCTCGGCCACGGGTACGCGCCGATCCTGCGCTACACCGACCGGTTCGGGGTCTCGCAGACCAAGGTCGTGCCGTTCCTGCCGATCGACGCGATGCAGACCAGCGAGGGCGTGGCCCAGTTCCCGGACGTGAACATCGATCCCCGGACCAACAAGCGCGACCCGGCGCTGCAGATGGGCTTCGAGGGCCGGTACCTGCCGACCGTCGGGCCGGACGGCGCCGCGACCTCGGCGTTCCCGGCCGAGAACGCGCCCGCGCTGTTCCTCACGGCCTACCGCGGTGACCTCGGTCTCGACGTGGGCACGCCCGGCTCGGTCTACTCGCTGAATCGCACCCAGATCGCCTCCGGCGACCTGAAGAACGTCAGCGGCCAGCGGCCGCACGAGCTCAAGGTGGGCGACAGCTGGACCCTGGACGACGGCACCAAGCTGGAGTTCCTCGGCACCCGGCCGTTCGCCACGCTCTCCGTCCGGTATGACCCGACGCAGTCGCTGATCCTCGTCGGCGCGGCGATCGGGCTCATCGGGCTCATGCTCTCGCTGGCCATGCACCGCCGCCGCGTCTGGTTCCGTGCCCCGCCGACCGGCGAGGGCGGATCCGGCGGTACGTTGGTGGTGGCCGGTGGGCTGCCCCGCACCGACTATCCCGGTTTCGCCGACGAGTTCACGGCTCTGGTGAAGGCCGCCGAGGAAGGGACGTCCTGATGGCGGAGTTGTCCAACCACCTGATGGCACTGACCGTCGTGGCCTACCTGGCCGCCATGGTCTGCTACGCCGGGGAGTACGCGTTCGGCAACCGCAGCCGCATCGGGCGCGCGGCGGTCCGTCCCGCGGCGTCCCGCCAGCTCGTCGGCGCCGGCGCGCCGGTCGCCGACATCCCGTCCGTCACGGTCGAGGTCGACGGCCCGGGGCCGGCGAAGGACCGGCGGGCCGAGCTGGTCGGCCGGGTCGCCGTCGGCTTCAACGCCGTCGGCGTCCTGCTGCACCTGGCCACCCTGATCACCCGCGGCGGTGCGGCTCACCGCATGCCGTGGGGCAACATGTACGAGTACATCCTGTCGGCCGCCTTCGTGGCGTCGGCGGTCTGGCTCGGCGTGGTGCTGACCAAGCCCGCGGTCCGGCATCTGGGCCTGTTCGCGACCCTCGCCCTGGTGGTGCTGCTCGGCGCCGACGGCATGATCGCGTACACGCCGGTGGGTCCGCTGGTCCCGGCGCTGAACTCGTACTGGTTCATCATCCACGTCTCGACGATCATCCTGGCCTCCGGCATCTTCCTGATCGGCGCGGTGCCGGCCGCGATGTTCCTGGTCCGCAACGGGTACGACCAGGGCAGGCGCAAGTTCCCGTACACGCTGGGCCGGCACGTGCCGGCGGCGGCCGCGCTGGAGCGGCTGACCTTCCGGATGCACGCCTTCGCGTTCCCGCTGTTCACCTTCGGCGCGCTGATCGCCGGGCCGATCTGGGCCGAGGCGTCCTGGGGCCGGTACTGGGGCTGGGACCCCAAGGAGGTCTGGGCGTTCATCTCCTGGATCGTCTACGCGGCGTACCTGCACGCCCGGTCCACCCCGAGCGTCAAGCGCACGGTCGCGACCGGGATCGCGCTGCTCGGCTTCGTGACGATGCTGATGAACCTGTTCGGCGTGAACCTGTTCTTCTCCGGTCTGCACTCGTACGCGAACCCGGGCGGCTGATCCGGCGTCAGTCCAGCAGCCCGCCGAGCACCGTCGGCGGGGCCGGCGGGACCGGGGTGTCGTCCACGCAGTCGCCGGCCTTCCAGGTGTCGTAGCGGTTCACCCAGTCCAGGCAGAACCCGCCCCGGCGCTGCTGCCGCATCGGGTCGGAGCCGGTCAGCGTCGGCACGTCCTCGCGCCAGAACCGTGGTGTACCCCCGTCCGGCGGGCGCAGCTGGACGTTGTCCACGGTCACCGCGGGGACGTCCACCCGTCCCGGGCGGTCCGCGTCGACGTGCACCTCCACGTACTGCTCGACCACGGCCGTACCGCCGATCGGCAGTTTCTGGGCGGTCAGCAGGTTCCACCGGTTGTTCCACCACAGCCACGCGCCCCACACGCCGTCGGTGTCGCTGTGCAGGTCGAACCAGACCTTGTCGCCGGGGCGCAGCGCGTACTGGTCGTAGAACTGCCAGGTCTTGGTGTTGGTGTTGAACGTGTAGATGTGCTGACGTCCGGGCCCGGCCCACCCGGTCTCCGCCCAGCCGGCCTCCAGCCACGCGACGCTGCCCCGGCCCATGGTGCGCTTCACCATGAAGCGGCTGGCCACGAAGTCGTACGTGCCGGGCCGCACCGAGCCGTCCACCACGGAGATCCGCCCGGAGACGCCGGACCACTCGCCGCCGGTGTTGGCGCCCAGGTGGTGATAGCCGGCCGGGGTGAAGGCCGCCTCGCCACGCCGTACGCCGGACTCCAGATGGCCGGTCGCCCGGCAGGCGCCCGGCGCGTCGAATCCCGCCGGGCCGGTCGGCGGTCGTGTGGAGACACCGCCGCCCACCGGACAGCCCGGCAGCCGTGTCTTCGTCCGCGGGGCCGCCGAGATCGCCGGGGCCGTGGCCGCCAGCAGGGCGGACAGTCCCGCCAGAGCGCCGAGAAGCGCGACCTTCCGCAACACACACCTCGCCCGGACAGTACGGCAATAATCGCCCACTCAACGCGAATCGGACATCTCAAGTGACGGCGATCGCCCGCTCGCGGAAGTGTCGTACGGGTGGTGAAGACTGGTGTCCATGGCACCTCGTGGCTTCCCGTACCAAGATCTGCAGGGCTTCATCGCCGCGCTCGAAGCGGCCGGCGAGCTGCGCCGCGTCACCGTCCCGGTGGATCCGACGCTGGAGATCAGCGAGGTGGTGACGCGCACCGTCCGGGCCGGCGGACCGGCACTTCTGTTCGAACGGCCGACCCGGGGCGAGATGCCGGTCGCGATCAACCTGTTCGGCACCGAGAAGCGGATGGCGATGGCGCTCGGCGTCGAGTCGCTCGACGAGATCGGCGACCGCATCGGCGCTCTGGTCAAGCCGGAGCTGCCGGTGGGCTGGTCGGGCATCCGCGAGGGCATCGGCAAGGTGCTCCAGCTCAAGTCGGTGCCGCCGAAGAAGGTGAAGTCCGCGCCCTGCCAGGAGGTCGTGCTGAAGGGCGACGAGGTCGACCTGAACCGGCTGCCCGGCCTTCAGGTCTGGCCCGGCGACGGCGGCGTCTTCCACAACTTCGGGCTGACCCACACCAAGCATCCGGAGACCGGCAAGCGCAACCTCGGCCTCTACCGCCTCCAGCAGCACTCGCGGAACACGCTGGGCATGCACTGGCAGATCCACAAGGACTCCACCGCACACCACGCCGTCGCCGAGCGCCGCGGCGAGCGGCTGCCGGTGGCGGTCGCGATCGGCTGCGACCCTGTCGTGTCGTACGCGGCCAGCGCCCCGCTGCCCGGTGACATCGACGAATATCTGTTCGCCGGCTTCCTGCGCGGCGAGCGGGTCGAGATGGTGGACTGCCTGACCGTCCCGCTCCAGGTGCCGGCCGAGGCGCAGATCGTGCTGGAGGGTTATCTGGAGCCCGGCGAGCGGCTGCCGGAGGGCCCGTTCGGTGATCACACCGGCTTCTACACCCCGGTCGAGCCGTTCCCGGTGCTGCACATCGAGTGCATGACGATGCGGAAGAACCCCGTCTACCACTCGATCATCACGTCCAAGCCCCCGCAGGAGGACCACGGCCTCGGCAAGGCCACCGAGCGCATCTTCCTGCCGCTGCTGCGCATGCTGATCCCGGACATCGTCGACTACGACATGCCGGCCGCCGGCGTCTTCCACAACTGCGTGATCGTCTCCATCCGCAAGCGGTACCCGAAGCACGCTCAGAAGATCATGAACGCGATCTGGGGCGCGCATCTGATGTCGCTGACCAAGCTGATCGTGGTGGTGGACGAGGACTGCGACGTCCACGACTACTCCGAGGTCGCCTTCCGCGCCTTCGGCAACGTGGACTACGACCGCGACCTGCTGCTCACCCAGGGTCCGGTGGACCATCTCGACCACGCTTCGTACCAGCAGTTCTGGGGCGGGAAGGCGGGCATCGACGCCACCCGTAAGCTGCCCGGCGAGGGCTACACCCGCGGCTGGCCGGAGGAGATGACGATGGCGCCCGAGGTGATCGCGCTCGTGGACAAGCGCTGGAAGGAATACGGCATATGACGGCGGTCGCGGCGGTCCCGGAGAAACCGGGCAAGATCAAATCCTTCCTGCGCCTCGTCATGATCGAGCATTCCGTCTTCGCGCTGCCGTTCGCCTACCTGTCGGCGCTGGTGGCGCTGGACCGCGAGGGCACCGGCACGCACTGGATCGACCTGCTGCTCATCACCGTGGCCATGGTCTCCGGCCGTACGTTCGCCATGGCGGCGAACCGGATCCTCGACCGCAAGATCGACGCACTGAACCCCCGGACCCGCAACCGCGAGCTGGTGACGGGCGCGGTCTCCTTGCGTACGGCGTGGACCGGCGCCCTCCTGTCGCTGGTGGTCATGGCGGTGGCCGCCGGGCTGCTCAACCTGCTGTGCCTGGTGCTGTTCCCGCTGGCCGTGATCCCGCTGGTGATCTACCCGTACGCCAAGCGGTTCACCAACTTCCCGCACTACGTCCTGGCGCTGGCCCAGGCCGTGGCGCCGGTCGGTGCCTGGCTCGGCATCACCGGCACGTTCCACGGCTCCGGCCCCGCCTGGCTGCTGGGCGTCGCGGTCGGCCTGTGGATCGGCGGGTTCGACATCATCTACGCCTGCCAGGACGTGGAGATCGACCGCCAGATCGGGGTGCACTCGACACCGGCGCGCTTCGGCATCCCTGCGGCGTTGCACATCTCCACCGTGACCCACGTGGTGACCTTCGCGCTGTTCGTCTGGTTCGGCCAGCTGGTCGGCCTGGGCTGGCTGTGGTGGATCGGCCTGGCCCTGACCGCGGTCGCCTTCATCTATCAGCACCTGGTCGTCACCCCGACCGACCTGTCCAAGGTCAACCGCGCGTTCTTCACCGCGAACGGGTTCGTCGGCATCGCTCTGTTCCTGTTCGCCGTGCTCGACCTCAAGCTGCTCTGAGACGCCCAAGGCACACTTGACACATGCGTGAACCGTGGATCGTCGGCGTCTCCGGTGCGTCCGGCACGCCCTACGCCCGGGCCGTGCTCACCGGGCTGCTCGACGCCGGCGAGTCGGTCGACCTGGTCGTCTCCCGCGCGGCCCGGCTCACGCTGCTGGACGAGACCGGCGCCAGCATCCGCGACGCGCACTGGAAGGACGACGTGGGCGCGTGGCTCGGGCAGGACCTGGGCGACCTGGTCTACTGGCCGGCCGGTGACCTCGCGGCCGGGCCGAGCAGCGGTTCGTATCGGGCGAAGGGCATGGTCGTGGTCCCCGCGAGCACGGCCGCCTGTGCCGGCATCGCGATCGGCCTGTCCAAGGACCTGCTTCAGCGAGCCGCCGAGGTCAACCTCAAGGAGCGACGGCGTACGGTCGTGGTGCCCCGCGAGACGCCGGTGACCCGCAGTCATTTGGAACACCTGATCGCCTTGCACGACGCGGGCGCCGTCGTGTTACCGGCCAGCCCCGGCTTTTATGGTTCCGGGGCGCAGGCGACCGCACAGCAGTTGGTCGATTTCGTGGCCGGAAAGGTGCTCGATGCCTTGGGCGTGGAGCACACCTTGCTGAACCGTTGGAAAGGCGAGCTGAATAGTCAGCGCAACCCGTTGGGCGGGCCGTAACCCATGCCCGGATTGGTGGGACCCGCGTTGCGCGGCCGGTTGGCGGCGTCGTCCTCGCGCATTTCCTCGATCACGCCGTCGCCCTCGAGCAACGCCCGGACCTCGGACTCGCGAAACCGGCGGTGGCCACCCGGAGTCCGGATGCTGCCGATACGCCCGGCGGCGGCCCATCGCGTGACCGTTTTCGGATCGACGCGAAACAATGCGGCCACCTCGCCCGGTGTCAGCAGACGATCTCCAGTGTCCACAACCCCCTCCTCGCGTCGGTCATTTGGAGCGGCCGTGATCACGGTGAGTGTCGGCGTGCTCGATCGGGACGTAAAGCCATTAGAGCATTGCCCCGGAACCGAGTCCCTGGAATGCGGAAATAGCCCTATTTGCGACAGTGATCGTTATCCTGCCGCCGAGGCGCAGCTACCGGACGCGAGTAGCAAACTGCCACCCGATTAGGGTCTCAACCATGGACTCCATCGACCTCCAGCTGATCGACCTGCTACGGGAGAACGCGCGCTCGTCGTACGCCGAGCTGGCCCGCAAGGTCGGGCTCTCCGCGCCCGCCGTGCACGAGCGGGTCGGCAAGCTCGAGGCGGCCGGTACGGTCCGCGGTTACCGGGCCGAGGTCGACCACGAAGCGCTAGGTCTCGGCGTCACCGCCCTGATCGGCATCATCGAGGACTCCGGCGCCGACACCGACGACGTGCTGGCCGCGTTCCGGGCCATGCCCGAGGTCGAGAGCTGCTACTTCATGGCCGGCGTCGAGTCGTACCAGCTGATCGTCCGGGTCGGCACGATCGCCGAGCTGGAGCAGCTCATCGTGCGGATCAACCGGACCCCCGGCGTGGCCTCCACGCGCACGGCGATCGCGCTCTCCACCAAGTGGGAGAACCGGCCGCAGCCCGGGCTGGCATAGCGTCTCAGACCCTCTCGGCCAGGCCGGGGTAGTCGACGACGAAACCGGCGTCGTCGACCGCCAGATCGGCGCTGAAGGTCTCGCTCGCGTACCGCACCCGGCCCTCGCCCAGCGGCGTGTAGATCTGATCGGCCTGCACGACCTCCAGGCTGGGCAGCAGCACCCAGGCCATGCTCAGCCGATGAGCCACGCCCGGGTCGGCCTTCAGCAGGTTCAGCCGGCGGATCGGCAGCGTGTTGGTCAGCGCGGACCCGCCCAGGTCGACGTCGAACGCCCCGTACAGCAGGTCGGGGTCCTCGATGCCCGGCAGCGCGGCGCCGGCGTGCCCGGCGGCCGACAGGACGGCGTCGAGGTTCCCCTGCTCGGCGGTCGTCGCGCGCCAGCGCCCGGCCGCGAGTTCCAGGCGCACGCTGCGGGACCAGCCCCCGCCCTCGGCCGAGACGTCGAGGTAGGCCGTCGTCCACGACGGGTCGGTCTGCAGCTCGTAATGGCACGTGTACGGGATCGGGTCGACCGCGAGCGCGGTGCCCCGGGCGTAGAGCCCGGCGGTGAGGTCGACGAGGGCGTGCTCGGAACCGGAGGTGTCCTTGCGTGTCCAGAACACCGAGGTGGGCAGTGGCCGCATCGCCCCTTTGTACCCGTCATCCGCCCCGGAGGAAAGCAACGGCCCGGCACGCTGTGCGTGCCGGGCCGTTGTTCGGTCGATCAGTAGGTGCGTGCCGGGCGGGCGCCGAAGCGGGCACCCTCGCGGCGGTCGTTGCGCTGGTTGTCCCGGCGGAAGCCGCCGGTGCGCTCGCCGTTGCGCGGGGCGAAGCTGCGCTCGCCGCGCGGCCGGTCGCCGCCAGTGTAGCCGCCGCTGCGCTCGACGCGGTCGCCCGCCGGGCGGTCGCCGTAGGTGCGCTGCGGGCGGTCACCGTAGCCGCCGCGGTCACCGTAGCCGCCGCGGTCACCGTAGCCGCCGCGGTCGCCGTAGCCGCCCCGGTCGCTTTGGCCGGCCCGGTCGCCGGACGGACGGTCACCGTACGAACGC